>CAZGGZ010000004.1:3811-72746 GCA_964525415.1 uncultured Rikenellaceae bacterium
GGTTCAGTGAGAATACATGAAGCATCGGTTCAGAAACTTATGTTCAAAGTGCTGGGATTCACTGAAGATGAGGCAAATGAACAGTTCGGATTCCTGCTGAATGCATTTAAATACGGAGCTCCTCCCCATGGAGGGATTGCATTTGGTTTTGACCGGTGGGTAGCAATGTTCGGAGGTCAGGATTCGATACGTGACTTTATAGCGTTCCCTAAAAATAATTCGGGACGCGATGCTATGCTGGACACTCCTTCACAAATATCCGAAAAGCAGCTAAACGAACTGCAGCTTAAAATTGTCCTGAGAAACAAGGGATAGTTTTGTCCGGGAAATCTTCACCCTGACATTAAATCATATTATTAACCTGTAATCTTCCCGATCAGAGTTGCAGAGGTGCATCTCTCAATGCATACATGGACATAGTCACCTTTCTTTTTATCCTCTTTTGGAAAGACTGCTATCTTATTCTGCGATGTGCGCCCCGAAAGATATTCTCCGGATCTCTTTGAAAATCCCTCCACAAGAACTTCAAAAATCCTGCCGACATCATTCCTCTTGGATTTTGCTGAAAGCCTGTTCTGCAGGGCAATAATTTCGTTCAGCCTGTCTGTTTTGACATCATCGGGAATATCGTCTTTTAATTTCCTTGCGGCTTTGGTGCCCGGTCTTTCACTGTATTTAAACATATAGGCAAAATCGAATCCGGCCCATTCCATAAGTGAAAGAGATTCCTGGTGATCTTCTTCAGTCTCGGTACAGAATCCTGCAATCATATCAGTTGAGATGGCACAATCAGGTACGATCGTCCGGATAGCATTGATCCGGTGCATATACCATTCCCTTGTGTATTCCCGGTTCATAAGTTTCAGTATGCGGGTGCTTCCGCTCTGGGCAGGCAGATGAATATGCCTGCAGATATTACCGTGATCAGCAATGGTTCTTAAAAGATCATTGGAAAGATCCTTTGGATGTGAAGTGGAAAATCTTACTCTCAGCAGGGGGCTTATCTGTGCTGCTTTAGCAAGAAGTCCGGGGAAACCTGTTTCGCTGCCATTTTCCTGCCACATGTATGAATCGACATTCTGTCCCAGCAAAGTAACTTCCCTGTAACCAGATTCGAACAATTGCCTGACCTCCCTTAAAACCGATTCCGGATTCCGGCTTCTTTCAGCACCTCTCACATACGGAACCACACAGTATGCGCACATATTGTTACACCCCCTCATTATTGAAACGAATGATGAGACTCCGTTCTTATCTATCCTTACCGGCGAAATATCTGCATAAGTCTCCTCATGCGACAGGAGAACATTCACTGCTTTATGGCCTGACTCTGCTTCCCCGGCAAGCAGAGGGAGCTCACGGTATGCATCGGGACCAACAACCATGTCGACAAGCTGTTCGGTCTCCAGGATCTTTTCCTTCAGCCTTTCTGCCATACACCCTATTAGTCCAACGATCAGTCCCTTGTTTTTCTTCTTCAGATGCCGGATCGCTTTCAGCCTGTTCCAGATACGCTGTTCTGCATTTTCACGGATTGAACAGGTATTGATCAGGACCAGGGAAGCAGTGCTGATATCGTCGGTGAGCACAAATCCCTTTTCAGAAAGGATTGATGCAACCACCTCACTGTCAGCAACATTCATCTGGCAGCCATAGGTCTCTATATATAATCTTTTATTCATCAAACCCACCCCACACCCCTCCCAGGAGGGGATCTTTTTCATTGCCGGTTACCGGTGGCCGTTCGCCGTTTAACCTGTACAAAAGTATATATCCTGATTGATGTATTAAAGAAATATTTAATTTTACAACGGAATAATAAAACATGTTATATGTCAGGTCACAATAAATGGTCAACAATAAAGAGGAAGAAAGGGGCAGCTGATGCCAAAAGAGGAAAGATCTTCACAAAGATCATAAAGGAGATAGTCATAGCTGCAAAAGAAGGAGGCGGAGATCCTGATTCAAATGCAAGGCTGAGGCTGGCAATTCAGAATGCAAAAGGTGCTAACATGCCCAAGGATAACATTGAAAGGGCAATCAAGAAAGCCACCGGGTCCGAAGCGGAGAACTACACGGAAACATCATTTGAAGGCTATGGTCCGTATGGGATTGCTGTTTATGCAGACTGCCTAACAGATAATAATAACAGGACCGTCGCTGCGATAAGATCGGCTTTTAACAAGCATGGCGGCAACCTCGGAACAAAGGGATCGCTCAGCTTCCTGTTCAACACCAAAGGGACTTTTACTTTTAAGAATGATGATCTGAATCTTGAAGATCTCGAACTCCAGATGATTGATGCCGGCGCAGAGGATTTTGAAGTTGACGGGGATATGGTCACGATAACCTGCGCCAAGGAAGATTTCGGAAACGTTTCAAGGAAGCTTGGCGAACTTGGGATTGAACCCGGGGAATCAGGACTGAAAAGAATACCCAGTGATACGAAGAAGCTGGATATTGACTCTGCCAAAAAAGTCCTTAAATTCATAGAAACGCTTGAGGATGACGATGATATCCAGAATGTGTATCATAACCTTGAAATGACAGACGAACTTGCTGCAGCCCTTGAATAATCAATGACATGAAGAAATCATTTGTTTTACTGTCGCTCGCGTTAACTTTAGTTTCGTGTAACAAGGAGACAGATGATTTCATCTGGCAAAAATCATTCGGCATAGGTGATGCATTCTGTGTACAGTCCGCCTCCGACTCAGGAATAGTGAGTTGCGGAACGGTGAGTAACTCACCTTATCTTCTCAGATTAAAAAAGGATAAAACAACAGAAATTGAATATTCTTCAGAAAAGCAAGGTCTGTTCAGTTCCGTATGGTTTGATACTTCACGTTATGTCGCCGGAGGCAGCAGTGATGGAAAAATGCTTCTGGCATGTATAGATAATGACGGAAGCAAAATCTGGGATACTTTGCTTACAGCCGCTTTTAAGATAAGACGTACAGGATTGTTATATTCAGGGAGCGGAAAGCTGGTGGCAGTCGGGACAGCCATGGCCGATTCCGTGGAATCAGGTAGCAGCGGGATCCTGTTTGTTGAATTTGATACTACAGGAAATATCATTCTGAAAAAGGAAACAGCAGATAATAATTTTATTGCCGCCAGCAATGTTACATCCGATTTTTCAGGTAATATCTTCCTGCCGCTGACAAGGAAGAAAACCTATTCAAAAGCCCAGGCAAGCGTGGCAAAATTCTCAGGTGAGTTCAACAAATTATGGGAAACGGATCTGTATAATAATTCAAATTTCGGAGCATCAAGCCTCGGCATTATTCTTGATGACCCCGGAAATGTTTATGTATCAGGTGATACAGAACTCTCATCCGCTGACAGTGTTCTTAACAATTCTTTCCTGACCTCGCTCACATCATCCGGATCTGTAAGATGGAAGAAATACCTTGAAAAAACAAACTCCGGATCAGCCGTAGTTATTGATGATAATGATGTACTTATGATACTCAATACCAACTGTTTCATTGTGAACATGGCAAATCCTGATGACGGAGCGGACGAAGGAAAAATAAGTATGTTCGGTGTTTGCAATTCAAAGGAAACAGATGCTTTCGGCAGGGATCTTGATATGAATTATGACGGGAACCTTCTGGTAGCAGGATCCAAAGGGGGAAACTATTACCTGGCTCTGAAATCAATAATACAATGAACCTGTTATACTGCATATTGAAGAAAACAATTATCCTGGCAGCAATTCTTTTTATTCCTGCCGGATTTTGCAATGCACAGGCTTTCATAAAAACAACAGATCTTTTTAAAAGGCAGGACTATACAGCCGGCAGACTTGAGATCAATCAGGATCCGGCAATCGATACACTGCTGAGCCGTTATATCCTGGCATCGCGAAAGAACAGGACCATAGAAGGCACCCAGGGTATGGAAGGTTTCAGGATACAGATCTATTACAGCTCTGTGCGACAGGCCCGCGACGAATCTGCCAAAGCGAGGGCAGAGTTTATAGCCAGGTTTCCGGATATCGTTTCATACGCCCAGTACCAGGAACCAGGTTATTTCATGGTAAGGGCAGGTAACTACAGGACAAGAACTGAGGGACACAAGTATCTTCTGATGGTACGTAAAGAATTCCCGAATGCCTACCTGGTTCCGGCAATAATAAACTTCCCCGATCAGGATAAAAAATAATTTATGAGCGAAAATATTAAACATGAATGCGGCATAGCAATGATCAGATTGCTAAAGCCGCTGGAATACTATGTTAATAAATACGGTTCATGGGATTACGGCCTGCAGAAAATGTACCTCATGATGGAAAAACAGCATAACCGCGGACAGGACGGAGCAGGAATAGCAGGAATAAAGCTGGGTGTCCGGCCGGGGAACAGGTATATCTTCCGCCAGAGATCAAACAGATTCAACTCCATAAATGAGATCTTTGAACTTATATTCAGAGATATTGAAAGGATAAGCATGACAGGAAACGGCGATCATGAATTTATCAGGGAAAATATTCCTTTTGCATGCGACATCTATCTTGGACATGTGAGGTACGGAACATATGGAAACTATAACCTCGACAGCGTACATCCTGTAAGCCGGGAGAATAACTGGAAAACAAAAAACCTGGTGCTGGCAGGCAATTTCAACCTGACAAATGTTGGAGAAGTTTTCGGAAACCTGATTGACCTTGGACAGAATCCTGTTGATTTCTCCGATACTGTTACGATACTCGAGAATGTAGGGCACCGACTTGATGAGGAAAATGAAAAGCTTTTCCGTCAGTTCAAGGAACAGGGCTATTCAAAAAAAGATATCTCTCCGCTGATAGAAGAAAATCTCGATCTGACAACAGTTCTCTCAAAAGCCAGCCGAAACTGGGACGGAGGATATGTCATGGCCGGTATGGTAGGCCATGGTGATGCTTTTGTGATGAGAGATCCGGCCGGTATAAGACCTGCATTCTATTATATTGACGATGAGGTGGTTGTTGCAGCATCCGAAAGGCCGGTGATACAGACTGTCTTCAATATAAGAACAGATAAGGTAATTGAGCTGCCCCCTGCCCATGCACTTGTAATTAAAGCTTCAGGAAACAGTTCGGTTGAAAGAATAAGGGAAGAATCGACGCATCACAAGTGCTCATTCGAAAGAATATATTTTTCCAGGGGTACAGATAAAGAAATATACAGGGAAAGGAAGAAACTCGGTGAACTGCTTGCTCATCCTGTACTTAAAGCCGTTGATTATGACCTGGATAATACTGTTTTTTCATATATACCCAATACCGCTGAAAGCGCATTCTACGGACTGATCAAGGGAGTGGAAAACTACCTTAACCAGTCCAAGGTGGATGCAATAATTGAGAAAGGTAATTCTCTGTCGAGGGAGGAGCTTGCCAGGATAATAAACCGGAGACCGAGAGTTGAAAAGATCGCGGTAAAGGATGCAAAGCTGAGGACATTCATAACAGCCGATAAAGGCAGGGATGATCTGGTGGGGCATATATACGATGTAACGTATGGTGTAATACGAAGGGGTATCGATAACCTTGTGGTCATTGATGATTCAATAGTGAGAGGTACGACACTTAAGAAGAGCATAATAAGAATTCTCGACAGGCTTGATCCGAGAAAAATTGTTGTGGTTTCCTCATCACCTCAGCTCAGGTACCCCGATTGTTACGGAATTGACATGGCAAAGCTCAGCGATTTCATTGCTTTCAAGGCGGCCATTGAATTGATGAATGAGACCGGCAGGTCTTCCCTGATAAATAAGATCTACGAAGATGCCCTTGCTGAAAATCAGAAACCGGTGGAAGAAATAAGGAACCTGGTAAAGGAGATCTATAAGCCTTTCTGCCCTGATGAGATCTCAGCAAAGATCTCGACGATGCTCAGGATGGAAGGCATAGACGCAGAAGTCATGATTGTTTTCCAGTCAATAGAAGGACTCCATCAGGCGTGCCCGGGCCATACCGGAGACTGGTATTTTACAGGCAACTACCCTACTCCCGGAGGAAACAAGGTGGCCAACCAGTCATTCATAAACTATATTGAAGGGAAGAATATCCGGTCTTATTGATTTTCATGCGAAAACCATGTGATAATGAAATCCTTCTTATAGGAAGCGAGGTGCCTGTTAATCTTTTGAACATATATATCCCTGAGCGTTATCATAATGCCCGTTTCCTCAACATTACCAAAATGATGATTGATAAAAGTACCGAAAGTAAGCATCGTCGGTGAAAGATTCATATATGCATTTATAAGCGGGGGAATGTTCTCCCCCAGCTTTCTTACTTCTGTGGAAAGTGTTTTGTAATTCTCCTTATAGCGCCAGCTTTTAAAGAGCTTTTTCATTTCCTCTTCATTGAGATCAATATTAGCCGGTTCAATGGGAACAACCAGATTATCCGGATCGCCGAAATGATTATTAAGGAAAAACAGGATCATGTTCCTGGCCTTCTGGTTAAAATGCGGATACATTGTCACCTTTCCGAAAAGATACTTAATATGGTGATTTTCAATGAATAAGGCACCCAATCCATCCCATATGTTATCCAGTGCATAAAGGCTTTTTCTTCCCATGGCTTTTGACTGGTAGTCAGGCTGCACAAAAGAGCGCCCCAGCTCCATCATGTGGGGATAATACTTGATTAAGAATTTATCGGAGAATTTAAAATATGCGGATGAGGCAAGCCTGGTGATATCACATTGTTTACACCCTTTCGGAGGGAAATAATAACGATATCCTCCGACAATCTCCCTGTTATCAGGATCCCAGACAATAAGCTGTTTCTGAGGATCTTCCTTTGCTATATCAAAATTATCAATATCGATTGAATGACCTGTTCCGCCTCCGGCATGACGAAAAGTTATCTCCCTTACTCTTCCAACCTCCTGCATAAGAACCGGAGAGATGTTATTATCAAATATATATACCTCATTATCCCCATTATTTGTTTTGCGAAGAAGCTTGTCCTGTGTTAGCTCTGCCATTATCTGGTCAAGGGGCTGCCGGGCAGCAATCGGTTTCATTTCCATGGGACATGAATGATTTTTCGAATACTTCCTTTAAAAAGTCAGATGCAATTTAATGCTTTTTTTATTCTGCAGATATTATGTGATATATGATTCAAGCTCGTATGACTTGGATTTTACCCAATCAGCCCACTCAAGTGATGATTTTGAATTGTCAAAGGTTTGCCAGGGGATTATTTTGCCAAAAACAAGTGAGATTTTTTTCTCCTTCTGCCTGAACATTTCATCGGGAAGGTACAGCATCTCAAAATTCGATTTTATACCCAGGAAAGTCCTGAGATTTGCTAGGTTATAAAAGAAGTTTGAATTTTTTCCTGAAATATAAGCTGGAACAATATCTCTCTTATGCTGTATGGCCTTGGATATAAAGCTTTTATGCCAGACAAGGTCTTTTATCACCCCTCCTTTTTTACGTGAGCACAAGCCTGCCGGAAAATATAATATCTGATAGTCAGAAGCATAAGCCTCCTCGAGTGCCCTGATGGCATCTTTTGCCTGCGCTCCATGTTTATTGACAGGTAAGAAAATACCAGAGAGATTCTTAATATTCATCAGGATATCATTGACCGGAAATTTTATTTCCCTGAAATATCTGGATAGCTCAAAAATAAAAACCAATCCGTCAAGACCTCCAAGAGGATGATTTGAAACAAAAAAATATCTGCCTTCCGTTGGAATATTTTCACTGCCGCAGACATTGTATTTGATACTGAAATAATCGAGTGCAGCACCTATAAATTCAGCATCTTTTAAATCCCTGTATCTCTTTAAAATCTCATTTATATCGTCCTGGTGCACAATACTTTTAAGATAGTTTATGATGAATGACGGGACCACTTTGGCAAGAGCAGGATTTTTTGATCTGAGAACTTCCCCGACATCAATTTGCAGATAATTTTTCTGGTTTGAAGATTGTTCCATTCCTGGCAGATGTTCATTAAAAAATGAGGGTACAAATTTATTGAAAATTTGATTTAAGGGCGATTAAGACTTCTAACCTTCGTGTACTCACCCCCTTCTTTTCCCTGCAATCCTTCGGCCGGGACAGGCTCTCTCTGCTGAGGTAAGGCACGGGAATTGCTTTATATACAGCATTTTAAGCCCCCTCTGTACGAAGCAGAGAGGGAGTCAGGGATGAGTACATTAGATCCCCCTGTAAAACTTATTAACAAAAAAATAAAAAAAGTGGGGCAAAGTGGGGGTAAGTGGATATTTTTTATTTACTTTACTGGTTTATATGCAGAAAAGGGTTTATGGCCACATTTATTGGTGATTATACGTGTAAGGTGGATGTCAAGGGAAGGATCATTCTTCCCATGGCGTTCAAGAAGCAGATGCCTGCTGAAGCACGTGATCATTTTGTGGTACGCAAAGACATCTTTGAGAACTGTCTTGTGCTTTATTCCCTGGAAGACTGGAACAGGCAGCTGATGAAGATCAGGAAGAAGATGAATCCTTATAACCGCGAGCACAATATGTTCCTGAGGAATTTCTTCAAGGGTACGGTTGAGCTTACACTTGACAGCAACAACCGCATGCTCATACCTAAAAGACTGCTCGATATAATAGGGGCAGAAAGGGATGTTGTTCTGGCCGGCCAGGACGGCAGGATTGAAATTTGGGCGGCAGATGTTTATGAAAAACTCGATATGCCTGCAGAAGATTTTGCAAGCCTGGCTGAGAAGCTTATGGGCGGTACTGTTAATGAGCCTGACGAATAATGGTTTATCATATACCCGCATTGCTGGATGAAAGTATCGAAGGACTGAATATCCGGTCTGACGGGATCTATGTCGATGTAACATTTGGCGGAGGAGGGCATTCAATGGAAATTCTGAAACGGCTGACTACAGGAAAGCTTGTTGCTTTTGACCAGGATGAGGATGCCCGCTTAAACGCCCCGGATGACAAAAATCTCATCTTCCTGAACCAGAACTTCAGATTCCTGAAAAACAATCTTATCTATAACGGGATAAAATCAATCGATGGTCTTATCGCAGATCTTGGAGTTTCATTCCACCAGTTTGATGAACCTGAAAGAGGCTTCACATTCAGGAGTGATGCCCCGCTTGATATGAGGATGAGCAAAAGCAGTTCGCTGACAGCGGCAAGCCTGATACAAACTCTTGATGAATCAATGCTTGCAGATATCTTTTACAACTACGGAGAGCTGACAAATTCAAGGAAACTGGCCCGGGAAATTATCACTGCAAGAAAGGAGAAACCTGTTGTTACCACCTATGACCTTGTTTCGGTAATCAGTAGACTGGCTCCTAAAAAACAGGAACATAAATTCTATGCAAAGGTATTTCAGGCACTCAGAATCTGCGTGAACCATGAGATTGAATATCTGAAAGAGATGCTGATGCAGGCTCTTGATGTTCTGTGTTCAGGAGGAAGGCTCGTGGTTATTACATACCATTCCCTCGAAGACCGGGTTGTAAAGAATTTTATGCGCACAGGAAATTTTGAGGGTACCGTGAAAAAGGATTTTTACGGCAATCCCGAAACACCTTTCAGGCTGATTGCCAGGAGAGGAATTACTCCGGGAGCCGATGAGATTACAAGGAATAACCGTGCAAGAAGTGCGAGACTGAGAGTTGCCGAAAAAATATGAATGATGGCGGAAAGAGCAGAAAATAAGAAGAAGGCCAAAACCGGGAGTTTTATAAAGGAACTTCTAAGCGGCAGCATGATAACGGAAAAAATTATCCTGAAGAACCTCTGGTATGTACTGCTGATCACCCTGCTTGCCGCAATCTATATCGGCAACAGGTTTCATGCTGAAAAAATCACCAGGGAAACCGCAAAGCTTCAGAGCGAAGTAAGGGAACTGAGGGCAGAGTCTCTTTCAACCTCTGCCAGCCTCATGTTTATTAGCAGACAGTCAGAGGTCCAGAAGCTGGTAAAGGAAAAAGGGCTGAATCTTGAGGAACTGAAAACACCACCATATAAATTATTGGTAGACAAATAGTCGGGCAATGGCAGTAAGGGATGAAATAGTGTGGCGGAGCGGCATAGTATACTTTACGCTGATAATTGTTGCAGTGGCAATAATTGTCCGGATCCTGATACTGCAGGTTGTGCAGCACGGCAAGTGGTCAGCCATGAGCGAGAAATATGTATATAAAACAGCAGAAGCGCCGGCTAACAGGGGAGACATACTTGCTCATGATGGTCGTCTGCTGGCAAGCTCTGTTCCTTACTATACCATTTACATGGACACCAGGAGCACCGGCATGTCGGCCTCTACATGGTCGAAGGGAATAAACGGCCTGTCAGCAGGATTGGCAAAGATCCTGGGAGAGAGATCAGCAGCCGGCTGGAAAGCAGTTATAACCGAAGCCAGGAAAAGGGGCGACCGTTATTTCCTGATAAGGCGGAAAGTTGATTACGAAACCCTTCAGAAACTCAGGGAGCTGCCTGTTTTCAGGGAAGGTCAGTATAAGGGAGGCATGGTAGCACAGGCTGAAAACCGCAGGATTCTTCCAAACAGCGAACTTGCTGCCCGAACCATTGGTTACCTGAACCAGGGCGCCGAAGGCACTGAAGTAGGAATAGAGGGTTCATTTGACAAGGAGCTTGCAGGAAAGAACGGCGTAGTGATAAAGCAGAGGCTTACAGGCGGAGACTGGATAACTGTTGACGGCGCCGGTGATGTTGAGCCTAAAGATGGAAATGATGTCATAACCACAATAGATATTGACCTCCAGGATGTTGCTTCATCAGCTCTGATGAAGCAGCTGCAAAAACATAATGCGCACCATGGCTGTGCAATTGTCATGGAGGTTGCAACAGGCGATATCAGGGCAATGGCAAACCTTGAGCTGGGTGATGATGGAAGATACCATGAATCGTATAACTATGCCATTGGTGAAAGCACTGAGCCAGGTTCAACATTCAAACTTCCTGTACTCATGGCAGCGCTTGAGGACGGCGTTATTGATACCGGCGATATAGTGGATACAGGCAACGGAAGCGTCAGGTTCTATAACAAGGTTATCAGAGATACCCGTGAAGAGGGCTATGGCAGATTGACGGTAAAAGAGGTTTTCGAAAAATCCTCAAACGTGGGAACCTCAAAGCTTATAACCGAACATTACAAGAATAACCCTAAAACTTTTGTTGACCGCCTTTATGCTATGAAGCTTAATGAAAAGCTTGATATCCAGCTTAAAGGTGAAGGAGATCCTCTGATAAGATATCCGGGTGATAAACTCTGGTCCGGACTCTCCCTTCCAATGATGTCGCATGGGTATGAAGTGCAACTGACTCCTCTTCAGTTACTGACATTCTATAATGCCGTGGCAAATGACGGAAGAATGATGAAGCCGAGATTCGTAACGGCAATAATGCGCAATGGTATAGTTATAAAGCGTTTTGAGCCCGATGTTATAATCAACACCATAGCATCAGGTAAAACATTAAAAAAAGCCAGGAAGATGATGGAAGGCGTTGTTGACCATGGAACAGCAACCAACCTGAAAAACACCAATTATAAGATTGCAGGAAAGACAGGTACGGCACAGATTGCAAGGGGCAAATCCGGTTACCGGTCAGGTTCCAGGATATCCTACCAGGCATCTTTTGCAGGTTACTTTCCTGCCGAAAATCCTCTCTATTCCTGCATTGTGGTAGTAAATGCCCCATCAAACGGAGTCTATTACGGCAACCTTGTTGCAGGTTCAGTTTTCAGGGAGATATCAGACAAGATATATGCGACAAACTTTTTCAGAGACTACAGGGCTGAAGCGGGAGAGAACATAGATCCATCAGCTCCTGAAGCCGGCAACGGCTACCGCGAAGATATCAATGAAGTGCTCAGCGAGCTTGATGTGAGATACAGAAGAACTGCAAACGACGACTGGGTGGCAACAAGGGAAAGAGGTGACACTATCAGGCTCGTTGGTTTGAAGGTTACAAAAGGACTCGTTCCGGATGTCCGCGGAATGAGCCTGAGAGACGCAGTTTTTCTGCTTGAGAATACAGGATACCGGGTAAAGTACAATGGGAAGGGAAAGGTGCTGAGGCAGTCGCCTGCCCATGGTTCAAGATATTTTGAAGGACAGGTGGTCTCTCTTGAACTGAATATGTGATATGATGCAGCTCGACAAAATACTGGAAGGGATAGATGTTGTTTCTGTTTCGGGTGACAGGAAAACCAACATTGAGGATATCGTTTTTGATTCCAGGAATGTCAGGGGAAATTCATTGTTTGTTGCAGTCAGAGGATCCAAAACCGACGGGCACGACTATATCAGCAGTGCAGTCAGGTCGGGTGCTTCAGCAATTATCTGTGAGAACATCCCTGGCGATGCTGATAAGAAAGTATGCTGGGTAAAAACAACCGATTCTGCCAGAGCACTTGGACAGGCATCATCAAACTTTTTTGGCAAGCCTTCTTCTTCGCTTATGCTTATTGGTGTGACAGGAACGAACGGTAAAACAACCATTGCCACACTTCTCTACAGGATGTTCACGGAGCTTGGCTATAAATGCGGTCTCTTTTCAACAGTCTGCAATTACGTCGTTGACAGGGAACTCCCGGCTACCCATACCACTCCCGATCCTGTTCAGCTCAACAGGCTTATGGCTGATATGAGAGATGCAGGATGCAGATATGCATTCATGGAAGTGAGTTCCCATTCTGCCCATCAGCAGAGAATTGCAGGTCTTGAATTTAGAGGCGCTATCTTCACAAACCTCACTCATGATCATCTCGATTATCACCAGACCTTCAGCAATTACCTGGCAGCAAAGAAAAGCTGGTTTGATACGCTGCCTGAAAAAGCGTTTGCCCTGGTGAATGCGGATGACAAAAACAGCCCGGTAATGCTCCAGAACTGCAAGGCAGACCATTACACTTTTTCTGTCAGGGGAATGGCTGATTTCAGGTGCGGAATCATTGAGCAGAGCTTTGATGGCATGGGTCTGAAAATGATGGGAGAAGAAGTATGGGTCAGGTTTATAGGTGATTACAATGCTTCAAATCTCCTTGCCGTCTGTGCTGCATCAGAGCTTCTTGGTGCCGAAAGGAAAGAGATACTTACAATACTGAGCGGCCTTTCATCAGTAGCAGGAAGACTTGAAACAATCAGATCACCGAAAGGCATAACCGGTATTGTTGATTATGCCCATACGCCTGATGCACTGATGAATGTGATCGGAACACTTAACAGGATCCGGACAGGCAACATGCAGCTCATAACTGTAGTAGGCGCCGGCGGTGACCGCGACAGGACAAAAAGACCAAAAATGGCGGCAATCTCAGCAGAAGGAAGCACAAAGGTGATTCTTACTTCCGACAATCCGAGAACAGAGGATCCTGAAAAAATACTTGATGACATGGAGGCAGGCATTACCCCGGAAATGAAGAATAAAACACTGAGAATCACTGAAAGGAGAGAGGCAATAAAAACTGCTGTTATGCTTGCAAAACCAGGCGATGTTGTTCTTGTTGCAGGGAAAGGCCACGAACCATACCAGGAGATAAAAGGAGTTAAACACCATTTTGATGACAGGGAGGAGCTCAGGAAAGCCCTGTCGCAGAAATAAAATACGAAGCGATGCTTTATTATTTGTTTGAATATCTTGACAAGCTTAATGTTCCCGGAGCAGGAGTATTTGCTTATATCTCCTTCAGGTCGGCTGCAGCAGTGATAACATCACTGTTCATCTCGATGATGATAGGTAAGAGAATAATCCGGTTTCTTCAGAAGAAACAAGTCGGCGAAGTTGTAAGGGACCTGGGTCTTGAAGGCCAGTACCGCAAGGAAGGAACTCCATCCATGGGAGGAATCATAATACTTGCATCAATACTGATTCCGACGCTTTTATTTGCAAGATTGGATAATATCTATGTGCTGCTTATGCTTCTGACAACAATATGGCTCGGCGCAATCGGTTTTGTCGACGATTATATCAAGGTATTTAAAAAGAATAAGGAAGGTCTTGCCGCAAGATTTAAGCTGGCCGGGCAGATAGGATTGGGGCTTATTGTAGGGCTGACATTGTTCCTGAGTGACGATGTAATGATTCGTGAAAATGTAAGTGTCTCCGATCTTACCGAGGAAGAGAGAATTGAAATGCTTGATCCTTCGCAGCCTGAGTCTACACAGACTGCGATCCAGATGGAGAGAAAGTCGACGAAAACTACCATCCCCTTTGTAAAAAACAATGAATTTGATTATTCCTGGCTGGTAGCCTTTATTGACAAGGATCACAGGCAGCCATGGACATGGCTTGTTTTTGTCCTTATTACAATATTCATTCTTGCAGCTGTCTCAAACGGGGCAAACCTCACCGACGGACTTGACGGACTGGCTACAGGTACTTCTGCAATAATAGGCGTGGCGCTCGGAATACTTGCATATGTGTCGAGCAATATAATATATGCCGATTACCTGAATATAATGTTCATACCATATACCGGGGAGCTTGTGATATTTGCCGCTGCATTTATAGGCGCCACTATCGGATTTCTCTGGTATAACTCATACCCGGCGCAGGTTTTCATGGGCGATACCGGAAGTCTTGCGCTTGGAGGAATAATTGCGGTTTTTGCCATTGTTATAAGAAAAGAGCTGCTTATTCCCATTCTGTGCGGGATATTTCTGGTTGAGAACCTGTCGGTTGTTATGCAGGTCGGATGGTTTAAAAGGACAAAAAGGAAGCATGGCGCGGGCAGGAGAATTTTCCTGATGGCGCCTCTTCATCATCATTACCAGAAAAAAGGTTATCCCGAACCCAAGATTGTCACCAGGTTCTGGATAGTAGCCATAATACTGGCTGTAATTAGCATTGTAACACTGAAGATCAGATAGCTGGATGAAGAAGAAGATTGTAATACTGGGAGCAGGGGAAAGCGGTACGGGCTCGGCAGTTCTTGCACTGAAGAAGGGATTTGATGTTTTTGTATCCGACAGCGGTGCAGTTAAAGAAAAGTATGGAGAGATCCTCAATAATCACAAGATAAGATGGGAGCAGGGCAGGCATACTGAAAAGGAAATATTTACGGCTGATGAAGTGATTAAAAGCCCGGGTATCCGGGAGGATGCACCGCTGATAGTAAGGCTCCGCAAAAAAAAGATACCTGTGATTTCCGAGATCGAATTTGCCGGACGGTATGCGAAAGGCATAAAGATATGTGTTACAGGAAGCAACGGAAAAACGACAGTTACAAACCTGATCTGGCATATTCTTAAAAAAGCTGGCAGGAATGTCGCTATGACAGGTAATGTAGGCAACAGCTTAGCAATGGCTGTAGCTGAAGGCCCATACGATTATTATGTAATTGAGCTGAGCAGCTTCCAGCTTGACGGAATGTACAAATTCAAAGCAGAGATCGCAGTGCTTATGAATATCACTCCCGATCACCTGGACAGATATGATCATGAACTTCAGAATTATATCGATTCAAAATTCAGGATCACCCGGAACCAGAAAAAATCAGATTTTCTTATCTACTGGGCTGATGATCCGATAATCAAAGCTGAGCTGGCAAAAAAGAAATATGGAATGACACTGCTTCCTTTTTCCGATACATCAAAGGAAAAGATGGCCGCTTACATCGAAAACAACGAACTAATAATTGATTTCCAACATAAAACCAACCTTATGACTATTCATGAACTGGCGCTAAAGGGCCGTCACAACACCTACAATTCAATGGCAGCAGCAATTGCAGGCAAAGTACTGAATATCCGTAAGGATATGATCAGGGAAAGTCTGGCCGATTTTCAGGGCGTGGAACACCGTCTCGAACCGGTGATAAAAGTAAGCGGCATTAACTTCATCAACGATTCAAAAGCAACAAATGTAAACTCTACATGGTATGCTCTGGAGTGTATGGAAACCAAGGTTGTCTGGATCGTCGGAGGGATTGATAAGGGGAATGATTATTCAGAATTATTCCCGGTGGTGAAGCAGAAAGTCAGAGCCATTGTGTGTCTGGGGAAGGATAACAGGAAGATTATGGAAGCTTTCAGGGACAGAGTGCCGACAATAGTTGAAACCACAGCGATGGACGAAGCTGTCAGGGCTGCCTATTACCTTGCAAAAAAGGGAGAAACAGTTCTGTTATCGCCGGCCTGTGCAAGTTTTGACCTGTTCAACAATTATGAAGACAGGGGCAGACAGTTTAAAGCTGCCGTTCGTAATCTGTAAAATTCTTTCACATGCAGCAAGGGTGGTTGACAAGGACATTCAAAGGTGACAGGGCTATATGGGGCCTTGTAGTACTGTTTATGGTCTACTCCCTGCTGTCGGTTTACAGTTCATCAGTCGGAGTCGCATTCAGAAGCTATGGAGGAAATACAACATATTTCCTCAGAACACAGCTGATAATGCTTATTCTTGGTCTTGGTATAATCATCGTGGTCCATTACCTGCCTTACAGGATCTATTCAGCGATGGCCGGGATAATACTGATAGTGGCGGCAGGACTCCTGGTTCTCACCTTCATTTTTGGGGCCAGGATTAATGAAGCAACACGGTGGCTGGTAATACCGGGTCTCGGATTCCGTCTTCAGACTTCTGATATTGCCAAGGTCGCCCTCGTAATCTACCTCGCCAGAACACTTTCAAAATACCAGAATGAGCTTAACAATTTCATGCTTGTAACAAAATACTTCATGATCCCTGTTGCCATTATCTGTGCACTAATAATGCCTGAAAACCTCTCAACGGCCTTGATGATATTCATGATAAGCATAATAATAATGTATATAGGAAGAGTGCCCTTTAAATTCCTTCTTGCATATATCGGGATGGCAGCAGCGGGAGTAGTGCTCTTTGCCCTGGTGCTTACAGTAGTAACAAAGGATAACAGGGTTGAAGTATGGAAGAACAGAATAGAGAATTTCTTTTCAGCTGAAGGGGATCAGGATGAGGATTATCAGAGCAACCAGGCTAAAATAGCCATATCAACGGGAGGATTCTTTGGGAAGGCTCCGGGAAGGAGTACACAAAGAAATATGCTGCCACAATCAAATTCAGATTTCATCTTCGCAATAATAATTGAGGAATATGGACTGGTACTGGGAGCACTTCCATTGATACTCGCCTATATGATATTGCTCTTCAGGGGGATAACTATCGCTAAAAAATGTGAGACTGCTTTCCCGGCATTCCTGGTGCTGGGACTGACAGTAATGATAGTGGTGCAGGCAATGCTTAATATGCTTGTAGCTGTAGGATTATTCCCTGTGACAGGACAGACGCTCCCGATGGTGAGCTGGGGGAGGACATCAGTCCTTGTGATGTGTTTTTCAATCGGAGCCATATTGAGCGTAAGCAGGGTCGTGAACGCCAGAGCCAGGAAAGAAGAACTTACAGAGGAAGAGATCTCAGATGAAGGAGAAAAAATATATGAGCCTGCAAAAACACAATAGGATCATAATAAGCGGCGGAGGAACCGGCGGACATATTTTCCCGGCCATCTCAATCGCCAATGCTCTCAGGAGAATTGATCCGGGGACTGAGATCCTTTTTGTAGGAGCCGAAGGGAGAATGGAGATGGAGAAAGTGCCGGCTGCAGGTTATAAAATAAAGGGACTGCCTGTGGCAGGATTCTTCAGAAGCTTCACTCTGAAGAATATTGTTGTGCTGAATAAGCTTGTAAAGAGCCTGTTTATGGCCAGAAAAATTATCAGGGATTTCAAACCTGATGTCGTTGTGGGTGTCGGAGGTTATGCAAGCGGACCGGTTCTCAGACAAGCAGGAAAAATGGGAATACCCACGCTTATACAGGAGCAGAACAGTTATGCGGGAGTAACCAATAAGCTGCTTGCAAAAAAGGCATCTGTAATTTGCGTGGCTTATGACGGAATGGAGAAATATTTTCCGGCTGATAAAATAATAAAGACCGGAAATCCTGTACGGCAGACTTTTGATAATATTGACAGGCTCCGCAAGGAAGCGCTCTCATTCTTTAATCTTGAAGGGAATTCTCCCGTTATCCTGGTCCTGGGCGGATCACTCGGAGCTGGGACCATCAATAAAAGCCTTTCCTCGGATATTAAGAAGATGACAGACTCGCGATGCCAGTGGCTCTGGCAGAGCGGCAAGCTGTACTACGAAAATGTGAATGCGCTTGTGAGCCTTTCATCATGTAAAGGAGTTGTGGTCCTTGATTTCATCAGCAGGATGGACCTGGCTTTTGCTGCGGCAGATATTATTGTGTCACGTGCAGGCGCAGGGACCATTTCCGAATTATGCCTCGTGGGGAAGCCGGCTATCCTTGTTCCTTCACCGAATGTTGCTGAGGACCACCAGGCGCGAAATGCAGAAGCACTTGTCAGCCGAAATGCTGCAATTATGATAAGGGATGATGAAGCAGTGAAAAACCTTGTGGACGAGGCAGTCAGGCTGGTATCCGATAATGAAAAACGATCTGCTTTATCACGGAATATAAGTGCGATGGCTGACAGGGACGCTGATATGAGGATTGCAACTGAAATAATGAAACTTGCAGGAAAATGATTGATTTCAAGGGCATAGAAGGATTTTATTTTGTGGGTATAGGAGGGATAGGTATGAGCGCCCTGGCATTATATTTCCGAAAGGGTGAATATACTATTGCGGGTTATGACAGGACATCAGGCAGAATAACCGATAACCTTGCTGCTGAAGGCTGCGAGATCTCATTTAAGGACGAAACACAATCCATACCATCACTTTTCAGTGAAATCAAAAACCAGCATAAGGTAATAATAGTATATACTCCTGCCATACCTTCCGAAAGCCGGATCCTGAACTTTTTCAGGGATAACGGGTACAGGCTTTACAAAAGATCAGAGATTCTCGGGGAGATATCCTCAAGGACTGATACGATTGCTGTTGCCGGGACGCATGGAAAGACGACAGTTTCAACAATGACCGCCTTTCTGCTCAACCAGTCGCATGTCGGTTGTTCAGCTTTCCTTGGAGGAATATCCAAGAACTATGATTCAAACCTGCTGATCGGTAAGGGCAGTTATACTGTGATGGAGGCTGATGAATATGACAGATCATTTCACAGGCTCAGCCCGCTTATGGCAGTTGTCACTTCGGTTGATGCCGACCATCTTGATATTTACGGTGATCATCAAACGATGATCGCGGCATATAATGAGTTCTGCGGTAAGATAAGAGCCGGCGGGACGTTACTGATTAACAGCAGGATCCTTAATAATATAATCTGTCCGCCGGAGGTTCAGTTTCTTACCTACGGAACCGATCCGGAAGCTGATTTCAGATACTTTGATATTGAACATAAAGATGATTTTTACACATTCAGTATAAAAACTCCTTGCGGTACAATAAATGATCTTCACTTTCCATTCCCCGGGATCATAAACATAGAGAACATGACAGCCGCTGTTGCAATAGCCCTGAACTGCGGAGTTACTGCAGATGAGATACGAAAGGAGATAATTCATTTCCAGGGTGTGCGGAGGCGCTTTGACATAAGGATAAACCTTCCCGGGATAGCCTATGTAGATGACTATGCTCATCATCCTGAGGAAATCAGAGCCTGCGTGATATCGCTTCGCGAATATTTCAGAGGCAGAAAAATAACAGGTATATTCCAGCCTCACCTGTTCTCAAGAACTCTTGATCATGCTGACGGTTTTGCCGCTATACTCGATGAGCTGGATGAAGTGATATTGCTGCCGATCTATCCGGCACGCGAAAAACCTATCCCGGGAGTAACATCAGAACTTATCCTGGAGAAAATGAAGCTTAGAAGAAAAAAGATCATCCCGATGAATGATCTTCCTGATAAACTTGATATTAAAGAACTTGATGTACTTGCAACTATAGGAGCAGGAGATATTGACAGGCTGGTGGAACCAATTGAGGAAATGATCAAACGGGAGGCAGGACGATGAGGAAAGTGCTGCAGATATTGCTGTTGATCCCGGTATTATACATGATAATACTGCCGTTCTTCCTTTCAGCATCAGCCAGCACAAGAACCTGCAGCAGGATATCAATAAATATTGTTGATTCATCAGATTATCACTTTGTTACAAAACAACACCTGTTGAATCTGGTCTATGGTAACGGCGGCAGTATAATCGGGAAACCGGTTAAAGAAATAAAAGTGCCTGAAATTGAGAGCAGGATTAACGCACTGAGAGAACTGAAGGAAGCTGAAGTATATACTTCAATTGACGGAACTCTGCATCTGTTTATCGATCAGCGTAATCCTGTAATGAGGGTAATGCCCAATGAAGGAGGTGATTTTTTCGTGGACGAGGATGGCTTCCTTTTCAGAAGAAGGAATCTGTTCACTCCCCGGCTCCATATCATTGAGGGTAACATCAATATTACACCGGCTATGCTTGACAGTGTATGTATTCTTGATACAATGATAAAGAACACAATCCTTAAGGATGTATATCATTTTGTTAGTTATATAGACAACAGCAGTTTCTGGTCGGCCCAGATTGACCAGATCTATGTTGACGGCAAGAACGAGATAGATCTCATACCAAGGGTGGGCAATCATACAATTCACCTTGGCACATTCGAGAACTACAGGGACAAGCTGAGAAACCTTGGGGCTTTCTATGATAAGGTGCTGCCTGAGGTCGGATGGAATAAATACTCGGTTATCAATCTTGAGTTCGAAGATCAGATAGTATGTAAAAGAAGACAATGATAAACCATATTTGAATCATATGAGCAAAAAAGAACAGTACGTAGCAGCAATCGACATTGGAACTACAAAAATTGTGGCTATTGTCGGTAAGAAGAACGAGAATGGAAAGATTGAAATTCTCGGTCTGAGCAAGGCACTTTCAAAGGGTGTCAAGAGAGGTGTTGTGCAGAATATTGAAGAGACGGTAAATGCTATCCGCACGACCGTTGAGGATGTTCAGAAAAGATCAGGCATCCTCTTTTCCGAGGTATTTGTTGGCATTGCAGGCCAGCATATAAAGAGCATGAAGAACCGCGGGTATATTATGCGCGAATCCTACGATGATGAAATCAGGAAAGAGGAAGTATTCAGGCTGATCGAGGATATGCACAGGATCCATATTGATATCGGTGAAGAGATAATCCATGTTATACCGCAGAATTTCATTGTTGACAATGAAACCGGCATAAGAAATCCGATCGGAATGTGCGGAAGGAGGCTCGAAGCTAATTTCCATATAGTGATCGGCCAGGTGGCGGCGGCAAAGAATATAGAAAAGTGCATAAGGAAAGCCGGTCTGACCGTTAAGGATCTCATTCTTGAACCGCTGGCATCATCGGATGCCGTGCTGACAGAAGATGAAAAAGAAGCCGGAGTTGCACTGGTTGACATAGGCGGCGGCACAACAGACCTGGCAGTATACTATGATAATATTGTCCGCCATACTGCCGTGATCCCTCTGGGCGGAAATGTTGTAACAAAAGATATACAGGAAGGATGTGCAATCCTTCAGAGGCATGCGGAACAGCTGAAGTTACAGTATGGATCTGCTCTCGGCGACATAGCACCGGAGGACAAGGTTGTATCGATTCCTGGAATAAGCGGCCGGGATCCCAAGGAGATCTCATTCAAGAGCCTTGCCTATATAATCCAGTCAAGAATGGAGGAGATAATTGATTTTGTCAATTTCGAGATACAAAATTCAGGATATGCCGAAAAACTTGCTGCAGGTGTTGTAATTACAGGAGGAGGTGCTATGCTTAAACACCTTCCGCAGCTGATGAAATTCAAGACAGCCATGGATGTCAGGCTTGGTTTGCCAAATGAACATCTTGCAGGGACAAGCAGGAATGAGATAAATCAGCCGATGTATGCCACGAGCGTCGGACTGATTATGAGAGGCTTCGATTATCTTGAAACATACAAACAGCGTATCAATATTGGGCCCGAGGGTGAATATGTGAAACCTGAAGTTGAAGTTTCTGAAGAGAGTGTGTCAGATCAGGACAATGAATCTGCAGGTTATCAGCCGGCGCTGAAAACTTCATTGGCCGAAAAAATCAGACTGGCAATGCAGAAAATGTTTGAGGTTGAAGATCAGCCTATTAACTGAGATGATTTAAATATGGTTATGCTTTTTTTCTGTTTCCTGTTCATAAACAATTAAAACCATTAATATGCCAGACGATATAATGAACTTTGATCTGCCTGTTGAAAGATCGTCGATAATTAAAGTCCTTGGGATTGGTGGCGGCGGCAATAATGCTGTCAATCACATGTTTGAAAAAGGCATCAGGGACGTGAATTTTGTAGTCTGCAATACCGACCACCAGGCCCTCGCAGCCAGTCCGGTTCCTATCAAGGTGCAGATAGGTGAAGCCCTGACAGAAGGCATGGGCGCCGGCAGCCAGCCTGATAAAGGCCGGAAGGCAGCCCTTGAAAACCTTGAAAATGTGATGGATGCCCTTGGAGGAAATACGCGAATGGTATTCATTACTACCGGGATGGGAGGAGGCACCGGAACAGGTGCTATCCCTGTCATAGCCAAAGCATGCAAGGAAGCAGGATTGCTGACTATAGCCGTGGTTACAATACCTTTCAAATCGGAAGGCAAGGTTCGTATCAGGTTTGCAATAGACGGCATTACCGAGCTGAAAGATAATGTCGATTCACTTCTTGTGATAAACAACGAAAAGCTGAGAGAGATTTACGGAAACCAGGGAGTCTCAACCGCTTTCGCAAAAGCTGATGATGTTCTGACAACTGCTGTCAAGGGAATAGCTGAAATAATTACCGTAGCTGGTTATATTAATGTGGATTTTGCTGATGTTGAAACCGTTATGAAGAATTCAGGTGTTGCCATCATGGGTATGGGATCGGCTTCTGGAGAGAACCGTGCTATCCGCGCAATAGAAAATGCCCTTGCTTCACCACTTCTCAATTCAAATGATATTACCGGGGCAAAAAGCATCCTGATAAATATTTCCTCAGGAAAAGGCGATCATGAACTCACTATGGATGAACTGGGTGAAATAACTGATTACATGTATGATGTTGCTTCTGATGACGCATTGATAATCAGAGGATTATCTCAGGATGATTCTCTTGGTGAAAATATCAGTGTCATTGTAATTGCCACAGGTTTTGAGTCCAACAGCATTTTCCAGCCTTACAAATCCAAAAAACCGAAGCAGGTAGAATTACTGGAAAACAAGAATGTAATTCCTCCCCAGTTAAATCCCAGGGCAACAGAAGAAACATTCACCGTTCACGAAAAAGGCAGAAGATCAATAATAACTGATTTTGAAGAGGAATCACAGGGTGAACTTGATTTCGGAACGGGAGCTTCCGGTAAAAGAAAAAAGGAAGAGGAAAATATTGAAAATGAAAATGATAAGCCCGGATCTACCCTTCGAAAAGTAAAACAGATGCAGAAGATCATGAAAAAGGAAGGTCTCTCCAACAAGACAATTGAGGAGAACATAGAGACATTTGAAGATGTACCGGCCTATGTTAGAAGAAATATGCTGCTTGAAGCACATGATAAGACATCGGAAAGCAAATTGTCAAAATTCACGCTCACATCTGATGATGAAGAAGGGCCGGTGCTGAGGGAGAATAATGCATACCTGAATGATAATGTCGACTGAAGCAGGGCTGATGCAATAAGTACCCTGTCCCGGTTGTTTATTATTTCTATATTTGCGCAGATGAAAAGGGTACTTTCCATATTGATAATTTTATCAGCCGCATCCTTGTTATCCGCGCAGCAACCCGACCTTAAAACAACAACCTCCAAAATTATAAGGCAATGGCATCTGTCAGAGGATTTTACCGAAGAGATATCAATACCTTTTGATACTGTTTTCTCCCTGTTCCACCGTTACAGGATATCCGACAGGAAGTCACCGATAAATGCAACCCTCGGGAATTACGGATTACCCTTTTACCAGATAAATTTCTTTGACCGGATTTCAGATCCTGATAAATTTCTTTATACCAATTACTACCCTTTCCTGTATCATCCCGGGAACTCTGTATTCATGAATACGCAGATACCTTTTACCGAGATGGTATGGACTTTCAGTCCACCAAGGGAAACATCAGAGCAGACATTCAGGGTTCGTCATTCACAGAATGTAAACAGGTTTTTCAATTTCGGGCTTGTATATGATATTATTTACAGTCTCGGACAATATAATTACCAGAGAGCTGAAGACAAGACATTTACCTTTTACTCATCCTATACAGGTTCGAAATACAAGGTATATTTCGCATCCGGGATAAACAGCATAATATCATTTGAAAACGGGGGAATACCCGAAACTGAAGAACTGGGTCAGACAGATACGCGCGAAATACCTGTAAGCCTTAATGCTGCCAAAAGTACACTCAAGAACCAGAATATCCTTCTTGTGCAACGTTATACAATAGGAGGACAGGCAGCCGCAGCCGACTCTGCTGATCAGAAAAAGAAAGGATTCCTGGGACTAAGCGGTACCTTTTCACATATACTGACCTGGGAGAATAATAAACGGACGTATTCTGATAATAACGCCGGATCAGGCTTTTATGATTCGCTTTATATTAACAGCCTGACAACATTTGATTCGCTCTTTTCAAGAGAGCTTAAGAATATTTTACGATTTGATTTTACTACTGATGAATCAAGGAAATTCAGGCTTGGGGGAGGTGTGGGATTAAGAAATGAATTATTCCGTTACAGTCAGATTGTTCCCACCCACGATACAAATTTTGCCGACACAGCCAGATGGAACAGGAGCAATAACGCAATCATCGGACGGTTATACAACAATATCGGGGGCAAATTCAGCTGGAACGTAAATGGTGAGCTCTTCATGACAGGTTACCGGGCTGGTGATTTCAGCCTTAAAGGGGAGATCGTAAAATCATTTGACTGGAAAAAAGGAACTGCATCCTGGATAATAAGCGGCGGAATTTTCAACCGTCAGCCATCGTTCTGGTATGAGCAATGGGGGGGCAATCATTTTGAGTGGAGCAGCAATATGAAAAAGGAATTCAGGATTGACCTCGGAACATCTTTCATATACCCGGCGCTCAGTATGGAAGTTAAAATGAACTATGCAATGATCGACAATTATACTGATTTCAATATCATGGCTCTTCCTTCCCAGTATGATGCAGGATTGTCAGTGGCTGCCATTACGGCAAGAAAAGAATTCAGAGCCTGGAAATTCCATTTTACTGCAGATGCGATCGTTCAGCAAAGCAGTAACCGTGATATTCTAGATCTTCCGCTGTTCGCGGGCCGTTCTGCAATATACTTTGAACATCATTTCAGATTCAAGCAGACCAACGGCAAGCTTTCCTCCCAGCTTGGAGCAGAAGCCACATATCATACATTATATTACCCTTATTCATATATGCCGGCAACCGGGAGATTCTACAGGCAGGATCAGAAAATGACCGGAAACTATCCCTATATCAATGTTTTTCTTAACCTGAAGCTTAAAAGAACACGGATTTTCGTAATGCTGGATCACCTTAACTCGGGATTTATGGGTGAAAATTATTATTTTATACCTTCTTATCCAATGAATATCAGGATGTTACGTTATGGATTAGCCTGGACGTTCTATAATTAAAAAATTGTTGTATCTTTGCACCCAATTTTTTGATTGGAAATATGTTTAACTAATTCGACATCTTTGGTAAGAAAAATTATTGTCATTTCTATATTTCTGGGAGTATTCTTTGCTTCCTGTAATAAAAATCCGGACACTTCCCTTTATACTGATATTGTTTCGTTTGACCTTGATTCTATTATGAACAGAGGCAGACTTATTGCAGTAACAGATTTCAACTCAACAAATTATTTCATTTACAGGGGAGAACCAATGGGTTTTCATTACGAATTGCTGACTGCATTCGCCGATCATCTCGGCGTTGACCTTGAACTGATCACAGAAAACCACCTGGAACATGCTTTTGATTTTCTGAATACCGGTAAAGCTGATCTGCTGGCTTTAAGCCTCACCATCAACTCAACAAGGAAGAATGACATTCTCTTTACTATTCCTATATATGAAACGAGGCAGGTCCTCGTACAGCGCAAACCACGTCAGTGGCGCTATATGAATACTGATGAGCTTGAGAAGAAACTGATCAGGAACCAGCTGGATATGGCTGATCTGACCATATTTGTACAGGAGGAATCATCGCATTCAGAACGTCTGAAATCTTTGTCAGCCGAAATAGGAGATTCAATAAATGTAATTGAAGTGCCTTATGAAGCTGAGGAGCTGATCAGGAATGTTGCCAGGGGAGAAATTGAATATGCGGTGGTGGATGAAAACGTGGCAAAGGTGAACTCAACCTACCATCCTGATATTGACATAAATACGCCTGTAAGTTTTCCGCAGAACATTGGGTGGGGATTGAGGAAGGAAAACTCCGGGAAGCTCCAGGCTGAACTGAACAGGTGGCTGACAGCCTATAAAAAGACCGACTACTATGCATTCCTCTATGCTAAATATTTTAAGAACGAAAGATCGAGCAGGATAATAAAAAGCGATTACTATGCTCCCAGCACCGGGAAAATATCACAATGGGATGATCTTATCAAGTCAGCAAGCAATGATATAAGCTGGGACTGGCGTTTGCTGGCATCACTGATATACCAGGAATCGCGATTTGATCCCGATGTCAGATCATGGGCGGGAGCATACGGTCTGATGCAGGTTATGCCTGTTACCGGAAAAAGCCTGGGGATTGATATAACTTCATCGCCCTCGAATAATATAAAAGCAGGCACAATATATTTGAACCAGCTTCATTCAATTTTTGATCCCAGGATAAAGGATGAGAAGGAACGGATAAAGTTCATCCTTGCATCATACAATGCAGGTCCAGGGCATGTACTTGATGCCATGAGACTGGCTGATAAGAATGGGATGGATGAGGAGATATGGGACAATGTGGCTATATGGCTTCAGAAGAAATCTGAGCCCAGGTATTATAATGATACTGTGGTAAAAAACGGATATTTCAGGGGAACCGAGTCAGTGAATTTTGTGATTGAAATCCTTGACAGGTTTGAGCATTACAAGAATTTCATCCCTGAGCAGATCAGCCAGAACTATAAATAACCTAGTCATACCTGATGGCTTTTACAGGAGTTATCCTGCTAATGAGCTTTGACGGGACCAGCAGTATAAACAGTATCGCTGCCATTGTTCCGGCATTCAGCAGGAGTATGTGTGCAAGCTCAAGATTCACGGGAACGGTTTTTATATAATAGGATGAGGGATCAAGAGTGATCAGTCCCGTCTTTAACTGCAGGAATGCGAGTCCGATGCCGATTACGTTTCCCCAGAGCAGGCCTTTGCTGATAAGGTAGGCAGCCTGGTAAAGAAATACTCTCCTTATTGTGACATCGTCAGAACCAAGAGCTTTCAGGATTCCGATCATATTGGTTTTTTCAAGTATCAGAATGAGCAGCCCGGAAATCATATTGAATCCTGCCACGATAAGCATCAGCATGATGATTATTATCACATTGACATCCTGGAAATTGAGCCAGTCAAATATCTGAGGATATTTCATCCTGATATTGGTTACCTTGAACTGTTCATCATCTTCCAGGAACCTGTAACCTATGGCATCCTGCACTGCCCCGGTCATCTCATCAAGCCTGTCAAAATCCTTTATAAATATCTCAAATCCGCTTATCTGATCGTCATCCCATGCGTTCAACCTTTTAATATGACCTATATCGCAGAAGACATATATCTTGTCAAACTCCTCAAGGCTCGTTTCGTAAATGCCGCTTACAGTGAATTTCCTCATACGGGGAGGATCCTGTACAAAATGCATTGCGAAAGAATCACCTGTTTTGAGCCTGAGCATATCTGAAATCTTCTTTGAAATTATCACTTTATCTGTACGTGCTGTATCTGAAACAGTGAAGACGGATCCATCTGTCATATTGCTGCTGAAATAGCTCCAGTCAAAGTCGCTTCCCACACCTTTCAGGACAACTCCCTGAAAATCCTCCTGAGTCCTTATTATGCCTGCTTTTGTGGCAAATACCTGAATATGGCTTATCCCCGGAATCTTCCTTATTTTTTCAATGAATTCCTGTCCCTGGTGTATCGGAGCAGTCTCAAAAGACAGATTTGAATCGAAATTCACTATCTGAATATTGGATCCGAAACCCACGATCTTCTCCCTGATCTGCTCTTTGAAACCTGTAAGTATGGCAACAGCAAGGATCATTACTGCAAGTCCCATGGCTATTCCGATAATGGCAATTATATTTATCGGCCGGGAAAAAGAGGTACCCTCCCTCCGCCCTTTTATAAGACGCTGTGCTATGAAATATGGCAGGTTCATAATCAATTTGAATTCAAATTTAATATATAAAAGAGTAGATTTGCATAAAAGCGTAGTGATATGAGAAAATTACCTGTATCATTAATCATCATTTTAATTTCTGCATGTTATGGTTTCGGTGCTAAAAAAACACCCGTTCCCGGGGCGAACCAGATAGATCAGTACAAACACCTTGTTGAAGGAAAATCTGTTGCGGTTGTGGCAAACCAGACCTCAATGGTCGGACAAACACATCTTGTTGATAACCTGCTGAATATCGGGATTGATATAAAGGTAATTTTTGCACCGGAGCATGGCTACCGTGACCTCGCTGCTGATGGTGCCATTATAAGCGACGGAAAGGATCCTGCCACTGGTATAACTGTTATAAGCCTCTATGGTGAACGCCGGAAACCTGCTCCGGAAGATCTGGAAGGTATTGAAATTGTTATTTTCGATATACAGGATGTGGGCGCAAGATTTTATACCTACATTTCAACACTTCATTATGTTATGGAAGCCTGTGCTGAAAATAAAGTTCAATGCCTGGTGCTTGACCGGCCAAATCCAAACGGGTTCTATTTTGACGGAAACATTGCGGATACCGCCTACAGGTCATTTGTCGGGATGCACCCCGTTCCGGTTGCACATGGCATGACGGTAGGCGAGTATGCACAGATGATAAATGGTGAAGGATGGCTCAGGGGTGGGATCAAATGTGATCTGACAGTGATTAAGTGTAAAAATTACACTCATAAAAGCCTGTATGAACTTCCTGTGAAACCATCTCCGAACCTGCCTGACCAGACATCCGTTTACCTCTATCCCTCCATATGCTTTTTTGAAGGAACAAGAATTTCGCTTGGCCGCGGAACACCCTTCCCTTTCCAGGTATATGGTTCACCGTTACTGGCTGATAATGGATTCAGCTTTACCCCGGAAAGCCTTCCGGCTTCAACAAATCCGCCATTGCTGGGAGTCAAATGTTATGGGGTGGATCTGCGCAACGCGTCAAAGGATAAGATTGTACCAAAACCCGGAATCAACCTGCAATGGATAATAGATGCCTGGAATGCCTATCCTGAAAAAGATAATTTCTTCACTTCATATTTTGACAGGCTTGCCGCCGGCCCGATCCTCCGCGAACAGATTCAGAAAGGCATGACAGCGAAACAGATCAAGGCAACATGGAAGGAAGGACTTAAAAAGTTCGGGGAAATGAGGAAGAAGTATTTATTGTATAAATGACCCCCTAATCCCCTTTAGGGGGTGCTCCGCTTTAGCGGAGCGGGGGTTTATACTCTTCCGGGATATACTTTCAGAGCTTCTGCCAGCGTCTCCATGGCATTCTTAAGATCATCTATCTTCAGAACATAAGCAATACGGACCTCATTCTTTCCAAAACCCGGTGTTGAATAAAAGCCTGAGGCAGGAGCAACCATAACAGTCTGGTTCTTATATTCAAATTCCTCGAGAAGCCATTGGGCGAATTTATCTGAATCGTCAACCGGCAGCTTCACAACAGTATAGAATGCACCTTTAGGTTTAGGGCAATAGACACCAGGTATCTTATTCAATGCCTCAACCATAAAATTACGACGGGCAGTATACTCCCTGTTGACCTCTTTGAAGTATTCAGGAGGAGTATCTATCGAAGCCTCGCCAGCGATCTGTCCCAGCCCCGGAGGTGAAAGACGTGCCTGTGCAAATTTGAGCGCTGTGGAAATGACTTCCTTATTTTTTGTCACAAGAGCTCCGATGCGAATCCCGCATTCACTGTAACGTTTTGATACTGAATCAAGCAAAATGACATTATTCTCGATACCCTCAAGCTTCATAGCTGAGAAATGTTCAGCACCATCATAGCAGAATTCACGATATGCTTCATCCGAAAAGAGCCAGAGATCATATTTCTTTATAATATCCCTGAGCTGCAAAAGTTCCTCTTTCGAATAAAGATATCCGGTGGGATTATTTGGGTTAGCGATAATAATGCCTTTTGTCCCGGGTGTGATCTTTTTTTCAATTTCCGCTATCGGAGGAAGCGCAAAATCATCTTTGATATAAGAGGTGACAGGCACAATCTTAATACCTGCCGAAGTTGCGAACCCATTATAGTTGGCATAAAAAGGCTCTGGTGTTATGATTTCATCACCTGTATTCATACAGGAATTAAATGCAAATAATATTGCTTCTGAACCACCCGTAGTAACAAGCATTTCAGTATGATCGACTGCAATACCAATATTTTTATAGTAACCGGCAAGTTTGCGACGATATGACTCATTACCGGCAGAATGGCTGTATTCAATTACTTTCTGATCAAGATTCCTGATGGCATTCAGCGCGACTTCAGGTGTTGGAATGTCTGGCTGACCAATATTAAGATGATATACTTTTCTTCCTTTTCGCTTTGCTGCCTCCGAATACGGAACAAGCTTCCTTATCGGTGACGCCGGCATTGATTTGCCTTTTTCGGAAATTGAGGGCATATTGAAAGAAGTTTTATCTGTTTTGAATCCAGACAAAAGTAAATAAATTCACACAGATTTTGTCTTTATGAAAACCAGAATTTATAAAACTCTCTTCAATCCCCTTCAACCCCCTTCAACTTTTAATTCATAATAATTTCTATTTTTGCAGATCAGTTTACCTGACTTTATCTGATGCCAATGGAGATCCCGTCAAAATATGAACCTGCAAAAGCGGAAGGCAAATGGTACCGTTACTGGATGAAGCATGGTTTCTTCAGAAGCATTCCGGATGAAAGGGAACCGTACACTATAGTCATCCCGCCGCCAAATGTGACCGGTGTTCTCCATATGGGGCACATGCTTAACAACACCATCCAGGATGTTCTGGTGCGGAGAGCAAGAATGCTCGGGAAGAATGCCTGCTGGGTGCCCGGGACCGATCATGCTTCAATCGCGACTGAAGCAAAAGTTGTGGCAAAGCTAAAAAGCGAAGGTATAGACAAGAGAAATATTCCGCGAGAAGAATTCCTTGAGCATGCATGGGAATGGACAAACAGGCATGGCGGTATAATTCTCGAACAGCTGAAAAGACTTGGAGCCTCATGCGACTGGGACAGAACCCTGTTCACTATGGACAGGGAGAGATATGAGTCTGTTATCAGGGTATTTGTTGACCTGTTCAACAAGGGATTGATATACCGGGGTGTCCGCATGGTGAACTGGGATCCTCAGGCAAGAACCGCTGTTTCGGACGAGGAGGTGTATTTCACTGAGGAGCAGTCAAAGCTATATTATGTCAGGTATAAAATAGTCGGCTGGAACGATTATATAACCGTTGCCACAACACGTCCGGAAACCATACTTGGTGATACTGCAGTCTGCGCAAATCCTGACGACAAGAGATACCGGCATCTGAAAGGCAAGAAAGTAATTGTTCCGATGGCAAACAGGGAAGTGCCTTTCATTTTTGATGAATATGTTGATATGGAGTTCGGAACAGGATGCCTCAAGATCACTCCGGCGCACGATATTAATGACTACGTGATAGGGCAGAAGCATAAGCTTCCGTCAGTGGATATCTTCAATGATGATGGTACAATAAGCAGGGAGGCTGCAATGTTTGTCGGTATTGACAGGTTTGCGGCCAAGGATCTTGCTGAAAAGGAACTTAAGAGAACAGGAAACCTTGTGAAGGTTGTTCCATATAAAAATAAGATAGGCCGTTCAGAAAGAACCCATGCTGTGATTGAACCAAAGCTCTCCATGCAATGGTTCCTGAAAATGGAAAAGCTATCCCGTCCTGCTCTGGATGCAGTCATGAAAGGAGAAGTACATCTTCACCCGGCAAAATTCAAAAACCTGTACCGCCACTGGATGGAAAATGTTCATGACTGGTGCATAAGCCGTCAGTTATGGTGGGGGCACAGGATCCCGACCTGGTATTATGACAATAATGAATTTGTTGTCGCAGAGAATGAAGCTGAAGCAATAAAGCTGGCCAGGGAAAAAACCGGCAATAAATCGCTCACTGAAAAAGACCTCCGGCAGGATGAGGATGTGCTCGATACATGGTTCTCCTCATGGCTCTGGCCAATAACTTCTTTTAATGGCATAAACAAGCCCGACAACCCTGACCTGAAATATTATTACCCCACAAATGACCTGATAACTGCACCTGAGATCCTTTTTTTCTGGGTCGCCAGGATGATTATAGCTGGTTATGAATTCCGTGGTCAGAAGCCTTTTGACAATGTTTATCTTACAGGACTGGTCCGTGACCAGCAACGCAGAAAAATGTCAAAATCACTTGGCAACTCACCTGAACCTCTTGATCTGATTGACAAGTATGGAGCTGACGGTGTAAGGGTTGGAATGCTCTTATGCTCACCGGCAGGAAACGACCTGCTTTATGACGATTCCCTTCCTGAGCAGGGACGGAACTTTGCAAATAAGATATGGAACGCGTTCAGGCTCATAAAAGGATGGAAGGTTGATGAAAAGGCAATCCAGCCGGAATCCTCAAAGGCGGCAGGCAAATGGATGAATGAAGTGCTCAAAAAGGCAACAGCTGAGATTGATACCGCGTTCAGGAGATTCAGGATCTCCGAAGCACTGATGATCGTTTACAAACTGTTCTGGGATGAGTTTTCAGGATGGTATCTTGAAATTATCAAGCCTGAGTTTGAAAAGCCAATTGATAAAAAGACTCTTGAATCGACAACCGGCTTTCTTGACAGCCTGCTGAAGCTCCTTCATCCTTTCATGCCGTTTATCACCGAGGAAATATGGCAGACGCTTGGCGAGAAGGCGGAGGGAGAAAGCCTTATGATCAGCAGAATGCCCGAATCAAAGAGATGCAAAAAGGATGTCATAAACCGGTTCGGGGTTATCAGGGAGATAATAAGCTCTGTCAGAACCGTGAGAAAAGGGAATGACCTGCCGAATAAGGAAAAGGTAATATTATTTATAAAAGCTGAAGAAAACAGTTTTGACAGTGAGTTTCTGCCTGTTCTTATAAAGCTCTGCAATCTGTCAGAAATAAAATTCATCAACAAAAAACCTGAGGGAACAGTATCATTTATGGTACAAACAGCAGAGTTTTTCATTCCCCGGGTCGGAAAAGCTGACAGAGAAGGGGAATTAATCAAGATAAAAGAGGATCTGAATTATTACAGGGGATTTCTTGCTTCAATCATGAAGAAGCTTGATAATGAGCGATTTGTTCAGAATGCTCCGGCTGATGTCCTCGAACTCGAAAGAAAGAAAAAAAGTGACACTGAATCAAAAATAAAGTCGCTGGAGGAAAGGAAAAAAGAGTTGGAAAGTCTATAAAGTCTGTAAAGCCAACAAGTAAAAGACATTAAGACAATCAGACAGCCAGACAATAAGGTCACAGCGTTCGCTTTCTTATAAGATAATTCTGCTCGACCTGTATTATCTCCCAGTCGTTATTCAGTATTAGCTGCCATCCTTCTCCTTCAATACGGTTTTTATCTTCCCTGAACCCTTTGGCTGATATCCTCAGGTATCTGAAATTATTTGATACCAGGCAGCCTCCCTTGTCGACGGTCAGTTTGCCCCAGTTATCGGAAATCCTTATTTTGCTGTATATGGTGCCAAGTGTATCCATGGGGTGGATGTCCTCAGGTTCAAAATCAAAGTAAGGACTTTCAAGCTCAAGGAAAACAACCGGTTTTTCCGTAAAAGTGCCGGTTTCCCTCTGTATTCTTTCTCTTATCTGAATATCTCTCCGGGTTTCCTCTTCCACAATCTTCTCAAGGTCATAATTCAGGGCAATGCTTCCAGCTACATCGCGGCATACTTCAGGAAGCTGGATCTGATAAAGTTCCCTGACAAGGTTACCCATATCCATGTCAGCAGAATCGAGTTTTGAAAAATCGAATCCTTTCTGATTGAGCAATGTTGCATACAGAGCACCATGAATAAATCCATACGACCTTGAATAGGAAATGAAGGAATATATACGGTCAAGATATTCAAACAGCCTTGTTATATATTCTTCGGGTGAACCGGTTGAAAGTTTTATATAAGTAAAAGTCGCAAGTCCTTCATAATTTTCAAACCTTGTCTGATCCAATGCATAGTTTTGAAAGCTTTCACGGTTTGATCCCCTGAATATCAGTGCATCCCTTATTGCAAGCTGTTTTTCAGCACCTTCAGCAGTTATTGCTTTACGAAGAGCCTTCCATTCAAGCTTGATCCACAGTCTGGCATTCTTCTCATCCATGATACTGATATTGAAATCAGCAGATGTATAGCCGTCTGATTCCTGGAAATAATGAAAAAGACTATGGATTGAACGTGAAATGATCCTGAACTCATCCTCTTCACCGGGCAGGGGAACCATGGCGAAAAGAGTTCCGCCGAAAGTGACAGGGATATTATTTATAATTAATTCCCGGGGGTAAACTCCCGTATAAATACCGTCTTTTTCTCTTAACAGACCTTCCTTGTCCTGTTGATTGGCTGTTATTTTCCTCGTCGTCCTGTCAACAAACATCATCGGACCATAGAGGTTTTTCCCCCAGAGATTGCCGTTGTCCCTGTTGCAGGCAGCCTCTATTTTACCGAAATATTCCCTTGCTTTCTCAGGGGTCAGGTATGAATTATCTTCTTCGCCGCCGCATCCGGCAAGGAAAAGCAAAAGAACAATTTTTATCCATCTATTCATCAGATACTTTTTGCTGCTCCAAAAATAATCAAAATTCCAAAGCGGCATAAGCCGTTTGGATATAGAACGACATTTATCATAATCTGTTCCGATTAAATACCTAATTTTGCATGCTTTAATTGTTGTATAATGAAGAATAATGATATACTGCTGAATCCCAATGAACTGGTTCAATATCTGAAGAAGCCGGCGCATGATTTTACACGCGACGATATAATGAAGTTCATTGAAGCCAAAGGGATAACAATGGTCAATTTCAGGTATGTCGCCGAAGACGGCAAGCTGAAATCTCTCAACTTCGTGCCGTTCAGCCGCGATCATCTTGAATCAATACTTACAGCCGGAGAGAGAGTTGACGGTTCAAGCCTCTTCTCCTCAGTAGGGTCAGGGTCAAGCGACATGTATGTTATTCCAAGGTACCGGACAGCTTTTGTCAATCCTTTTACTGAGTCTCCGGCGCTGGAAATTCTTTGTTCCTTTTATGGCAGCGACGGAAAACCTCTTGAAACCTCGCCGGAATATATCCTGAAAAAAGCCTACACTCGCTTTGTTAAAAAAACGGGATTCAGGCTCAGGATATTTGGTGAACTGGAATACTATATAAAATCGATCCATGACGATCTTTATCCGCTGATTGACCAGAAGGGATATCACCAGTCAATACCTTTCGCAAAGTTTGAGGACCTGAGAATTAAGGCTCTGAATTTATGTGCAAGGGCAGGTTGCAGGATAAAATATGGTCATTCGGAAGTTGGAAGTTTTACCAGGGGAGATGAGGATTTTGAGCAGCACGAGATTGAATTTCTGCCTGTTGAGCCGGAGGAAGCTGTTGATCAGCTGATAATAGCAAAGTGGATACTCCGGGTGCTCGGTTATGAGTATGGAGTTGAGGTCAGTTTTGCACCCAAGATCACAGTAGGCAAAGCAGGTTCGGGAATGCATATCCATATGATGCTGGAAAAGGATGGCATGAACCAGATGATCGAAAACAGTCAGCTGAGCCAGACAGCCAGGAAAATGATGGCAGGAATACTGGATCTTTCTAAAGCGCTTACTGCATTCGGAAATACTATTCCCACTTCTTATCTGAGGCTGGTGCCCCATCAGGAGGCTCCGACAAATATCTGCTGGGGCGACAGGAACAGATCGGTTCTTATCAGGGTTCCCCTGGGCTGGAACGGCGCGATGAGCATGATAAAGGATGCAAATCCTGAGGATAAAACTGAATTCGAGGATATGCCCTCTAAACAGACAGTCGAGCTGAGATCTCCCGATGGTTCGGCAGATATTTACAAGCTTCTGGCAGGACTGGTTATAGCTGTTGAACATGGACTTGAGATGCCGGGTGCCCTTAAGATGGCAGAGGATCTTTATGTCAGCTACAATATTTTCACAGGCTCAGGCAGGGAGAAGAAGAAGAAACTTGAATCCCTTCCGGCATCCTGCTGGGAATCTGCTGACTGCCTCATAGAAAAAAGAGAATACTTCGAAAAGGATTGCGTATTTCCTTCAGGTGTAATTGATAATGTAGTGTCAAAGCTTAAAGCATTCAATGATAAGGATCTGAGTGAAAGAATTCATGATAAACCTGATGAGATCAGCCAGCTGGTCAGACAGTTTCTTCATTGCAGCTGAAAGTGCGGTTCCTTTCTTCCTCGTCCTCCCGGGCATCTTTAATACTGACATTCAGTTCAAAACCTATAAGCAGCGCTATTGCATTGAGGTACAGCCAGATGAGAATCACCATCAGAGTGCCTATCCATCCGTAAAGCTTGTTATATTGTCCGAGATTGTTCACGTATGCTGAAAAACCTAACGAAGTCACTATAAAAAGGATGGTTGCGAGAGTTGACCCTGGAGAAATAAATCTGAAATCACTTTTCCTTGCCGGCGCGAGATAATAAAGAAATGATATTGCCAGGAAGAGTAACCCTATGACCAGGATCCATTTAATAAAAACCACAATACCGATTACCAGGTTCCTCTCAAGAATGTCTATTTCGACAAGATAATTGACAAACATTTTTCCGAAAATTACCAGGAAGCCTGCCAGGGCTATCATCAGCACAACGATAAAGAGCAGCAGGATGGAAACCTTCCGCTGGTGAATCCATGATCTTGACTGAAAGGAATGAGCTGAAACCACAAAAGCATGGATAATTGCATGAATTCCGTTTGTTGAAAATATTATTGTGGCGATGAACATTGTAAGAAGCCATACGCCGCTTTTGTTAGTGACAATGTCTATGATGGTTGTCTCCAGGAAATTAAATGCATTTATGGGCAGCATATTTTCAAACAGCTCTATAAGCTCCTTCTGGAAATTAGGTATCGGTATAAAAGGAATCAGGGTGAAGAGAAATAATGTTGCAGGCAGCAAAGCCATCAGCAGGTTGAAAGCGATTGAGGAAGCCCTTGTGACAAGTACTCCTCTACGGAAGCCTTTTATAACGAATCTGAAAACATGACCGATAGGGATGCCGTCAAAGCCGGGAAGCACCAGTTTGCTCAGTCTTTCCTTCCCGTTTATCCCTTTTATGAAATGCATTCGCTATACGGCTTTAAGACTCATATCGAGACTGTTGATATGATGTGTGAGGGCACCCACCGATATGAAATCAACTCCGCATTCTGCATAAGCCCTGACAGTATCGTATGTAATACCGCCTGATGATTCAATTTCGTACCTGTCACCAATGAGCTTCACTGCAGCCTGTGTATCCTCGATGCTGAAATTGTCAAGCATTATTCTGTTTACTCCTCCTATATCCAGGATACTGCTGACATCTTCAAGGTTTCTGGCTTCTATTTCAATTTTGAGCTTCCTGCGGTTCCTGTTGAGATACTCCCTTGTTTTCTTAATGGCTTGCTCAATACCTCCGGCATATACTATGTGATTATCCTTCAGCATTATCATATCAAATAATCCCATCCTGTGATTCAGTCCGCCTCCAATCCTTACAGCCTCCTTTTCAAGGAATCTCAGTCCGGGAGTTGTCTTCCGGGTGTCAAGTATCTTTGCCTTGGTGCCGGCTATGCTCGTGACATACTTATCCGTGCTCGTGGCAATTCCGCTCATCCTTTGCATAATGTTCAGCACCAGGCGTTCGGCTTTCAGGATCGACTGCTGCCTTCCCGAGACATAAAATGCAATATCTCCTGGTTTGATCCTGCTCCCGTCTTTAAGCAGTATTTCACATAAGAGGGTATCATCTATCGCTGAAAAAGCCCTGGCTGCCACATCAACTCCTGCAATTATTCCATCTTCCTTGATCAGGAGCATGGCTTTACCCATTGCTTCCCAGGGAATACAGGCAAGAGAGGAATGATCTCCATCCCCAAGATCTTCGCCGATACTTCTCAAAATAAACTCCCTGAGAACTCTATTTTCCATTTTCAGCTTCGATGCGTATAGTATGAATAAGAAGCTCGGATCCCACTTTTTTCAGAAGGAAATAGACCCTGAAATCACCCCTCTCCGTCTTAAGTATGCCAATGGCATATTGTGCATCGCTTTTGGCGCCCTGGTGACGTATAATGAAATCCCTGGTCCTGTAGGTAGTGAAAAAATCATTCAGAATAGCTTCAGCTACATTCTTCTTGTAAAAGTCTTCCTTATCGAGAAGCAATACTCCTACCGTGGAATTCATATATTTTGAAAGCTCGGCGGCATTGCCTGCCTTGAATGCAATGGAAATCCCGTCAGGGATCTTTACCTGATCCTGTTCATTGAAGGTCAGCGTGCTGAGCGTTATGATTATTACCGGAACAATGTTAATGATCTGCATCTTGTCACTTTTTTCCCGCCCTGTATAACTCTTTGCATTACAAATTTAACTAATTTCATTAAAGAAAGCAGTTCTGACTGATCAATATAATTATAATTGCACGGGCACGTTTTTAATTATACTTTTACACAAAAGTCACGCCAATATTTATGAAGATGGCTTTGCTGCAGACGGGAAAGACGTCAGAGAGGCATATTGCCGACGGAGTCAACATGTATTCGACACGTATCAGGAAATATACAGGATTCGAGATAATTACAATCCCTGATATAAAAAACAACAGGAATATGCCTGTGACTGAGCAGAAGATCAGGGAGGGTAAAAAGATACTCGAATCGGTTGGCAGGGACGATTATATTGTTCTGCTGGATGAGATGGGAAAAGAAATGAGGACTACTGAATTTGCTGACTGGATAAGAAAGCATTCAATGACGACAGGCAGGAGGACACTGTTTGTCACAGGCGGACCATGGGGAGTATCGGATGAGGTGTACAAGGCTTCTGATTTCAGGTTATCGCTTTCAAAAATGACTTTTCCCCGCCAGCTTATCAGGCTGGTGTTCATGGAACAGCTTTACAGGGCTTTTACAATAATAAAAGGTGAGCCATATCACCATGAATAGAATATAATTTGCCGGTATGAACAGGAACAATCGCAGATTATTTCTTGCTATTTCCGCCGTCATCCTCCTGGCGGGTGCAATAATCTCGGAATTAATCTATTTCAGTGATTATGAATATCATGTCAGGACAAGGAGATTTAATAAAATTCTCTCTGAGAAAGAGAAAGTGATGGAGGAGTGCCTTAATGACCTCAAACTGATACTCGCCAACGGAGAGCCCCATGGATCACTAAAGGAAAAAAATCTTTTCATGCTTGCCGGGGGAAACCGGATTACCATCCTGGAGTACATTGACAATAAGCTTATTCACTGGTCTGATAACGGATTTGATGTGCCCAGGGAAATACACGATGACTCTTTTTATGCGAAACCGATAATTTTCATACAGAATGGCTGGTTCATTCCAAGAACAATCCAGGCAGGAAATGAGAAAATCGTCGGACTGCTCCGGGTAAGAACGGACTATGGTTTTGAAAATGATATTATCAGGAATGGATTTGAAAGAGATTTCAAATTGCCTCAAGATGCAGGTTTTACCACTGTCAAGGATAGTTCAGGATACAACATTTACAGCGCTGGCGGTGATTTTCTGTTCTCAATTCTGTTTCCTGAGATAAAAAGCAACACTCCTCTGATCATAATACCGATATTATTCTGGTCATTGTTTTTCATAGCCCTGGTATTGATGATACTGGCGCTTGCTAAAATAATGGCTGACAGGGGAATGAATGTCCCGGGCCTTCTTATTTCACTTGCTTTATTTGCCCTTCTTTATTTTGCTCTGCTTTTTACCAGTAAACCGGAGGTGATATTCCGGACCGGACTTTTCTCTTCCTACCATTTCTCGCTGAATGAACTGATCCCTTCCCTGGGACACCTTCTTCTGTTAAGCATTTTAGGTGCGGTGTTTTCGTTTTGTTTATATAAATACCTGCCTGAAGAGCCTGTGAACAGTGAAAACAAGCTGAAGAGTTTAACGGTAATGAGTCTTTTTTTACTTGCCGCTTCATTATTCTCAGGTGTTCTCCATCATCTTTTCATTCACCTCGTCTCTGACTCAAACATAAGTTTTGAGACATACAGGATACTTAACCTGACATTTTACAGTGCAGCAGGATTTTGCAGCATATTCCTATTCTCGCTGGTACCTTTTTCCCTTGTGCTTAAGGTCGTAAGGATATGCAATGACGCCAGTCCGGGGAGGTATGCACTTCCTCTCATCATCTCCCTTGTTGTTCCGGCTGTCATGTTTTTCAGGGATCCCCTTTCTTTGCTGGTTGTTGCCCTCTTTTATTCCATACTCGTCCTGCTGATTGTGGTTACAGCGCGGAAAAAGACTGCAGACCTCAATATTACATTGCTGTTTTCATTGCTTCTCGGCCTTTATTCGCTTAATGTGATAACTGTTTTTTCAGAGAAGAAGAATACTGAGAAGCTGAAGATACAGGCTTTATCATTTTCAACCGAGAACGATCCCGAAGCGGAGCATCTTCTTCTGGATATGTGGCCTGTTATTACAAGTGATACTATTCTTGCAGGAATGATGAAGGCTGACATATTTGCACAGGCTGACGGAATAAAAATCCAGGAAGATGTGAACTCAGTAATAACATACCTGCAGGAAAATTACTTTGCGGGGTACTGGGGGAATTTCAATGTGAATATAATCCTGTGCAGAAATGACGGACCGCTGAGAATAGGACCCGGCCGGGACAACCTGGTGAACTGCTTTGAATTCTTTTATGGCCGGACAAAGAAATACGGACATCAGCTCACAGGGACAGAATTCTATTTTATAGATTACCAGGCGGGAAGAGCCTATTATATTGGCAAGCTTCTTTTTGATACCGGCCACGGTACCACAAACGGATTATTTATTGAGCTTTTCAGCAATGTCACTATTTTCCAGTCAGGGTATTCGGAACTGCTTCTTGACAGGAAATTCCGCGGATATTCAGGTCTGAAAGATTATTCATTTGCGAAGTACATCAACGGTAAGATAGTTCTCAATTCAGGTGAATTTGCCTATAACAAGGAAGATGATGACTATATAGATGAGAATAATGATTACAGGTACTTCAATTCCGGGTACTATAAGCATGTACTGTACAAAAACGGCAACACAACGATAATCATCAGCAGAAAAAGACTTACAACCGGAGACATGCTGGCATCATTTGCATACCTGTTCACCTTTATTCTGCTCTTTACCAACCTGCTGCTTCTTCTTTTGCGCAGGCCTGATCTGCAAAAGCTCAGAAACCTTAATTTCAGGCAGAAGCTCCAGCTGTCCTTTATTGTGATACTTCTTTTCTCTTTTACCCTGATAGGTGTGGTTGTAACCTCACTGACCATCAATCAATACAAAGCAAAGCATTCTGATACTATAAGGGAGAAACTCAATTCGGTTTATATTGAACTTGATAACAACCTGGCTGGTGAAAGAAACCTTTCAAACGACTGGAGAAACGATACCTACGGATCACTGAATGAGTTTCTGGTAGGGCTTTCGAACATTTTCAACACAGATATAAATATATATGATCTGAACGGACACCTGATGGCAACTTCAAGAGAGGAGATCTATTACCGTAATCTTACAAGCAGGAGAATGAACATCATGGCCTTTATCAATATGGAAACTCTTACTAAAAGCGAGTATATCCAGACAGAAAAAGTAGGGAGGATGGATTACCTTTCGGTTTATGTTCCGTTCTTCAATGCTGATAATAAATTGCTGGCCTATCTTAATCTGCCCTATTTCAGGATGCAGAGCATTCTGGCACGTGAGATATCCAACCTTGTTGTCGTAGTCATCAATTTCACACTTCTTCTGATACTTGTAACCATGGGATTTGCAGTTTTCCTCAGCGGAAGGCTGACTTCTCCTCTTTCCATGCTGGGCGACGGGCTGGCATCAGTGAAACTGGGAAGGAAAGTAGAGCATCTCTCATACAGAGGAACCGATGAGATTGGAGACCTCGTCAGGCAATACAACAGGATGGTCGATGAACTTGACATAAGCACGGAAAAACTCACAAATTCGGAAAGGGAATATGCATGGAGAGAGATGGCAAAGCAGATAGCACATGAGATCAAGAATCCGCTCACTCCCATGAAGCTTAATGTTCAGCAACTGCTTAAGTCGTGGAAAGACAAAATACCGGATTTTGATAAAAAGCTTGAGATTTTTTCAAAGAATCAGATCGAACTGATAGATAACCTTTCTTCAATAGCTTCTGCCTTTTCGGCATTTGCCAAGATGCCCGGAACAAGCCCCGGACTTGTGAATCTCCTTGAACAGGTACAGACAACCCTGGAGCTTTTCAGGAACACAAGCAATGTGAATTTCCGGGTTCAGTGGCCTCATGAAAGCAAGGTTTTCATTTATGCCGATAAGGAGCAGCTTAACGGCATCTTCTCAAACCTTTTCAAGAACAGCATACAGGCAATACCCCAGGACCGGCAGGGACTTATCGGAGTATCGCTCGAAATGAAAGGGGACAAGGTTATTATTGCGGTTGAGGATAATGGAACCGGGATACCTGAACCTCTGCAGAAAAAACTGTTCACTCCTAACTTCACGACAAAATCATCAGGCACAGGTTTGGGACTTTCAATAGTCAAGAAATATGTAGAAGGTTCAAGAGGAAGAGTATGGTTTGAATCAGAAGCAGAAAAAGGGACTACATTCTATATTGAATTTCCCCTTATGTACACGGTTGAAAAACCCGGTGAATCTCCTGCGGTGTGACCGGAGCAGGTTGAAAAATACAATTATTTGGTTATATTAGCGGTTCTTATCAGGCTTTAATGAAGGGAAGTTTTACTGCCAATGTTAAATGGTTGATATTGAGTTTGTTAGTAATAACAGGATTCATTGAGCCTCTATTTTCCCAGACTAAAATAAGCGGCCCTGTAAACAAGTATGCCAGGGTGAACTCCATCGGAGCCGATTATGTAGTAATTGAAGATGAAATTGAGTTTGACCAGTTCGCTCCCGGAGATACAGTGCTCCTCATACAGATGAAAGGAGTTAAAATAGAAGGAGCAGAAAATAATTCCTATGGAAATGGGAATCTGGTTTACGGGAAACCTGGCTACCATGAATTTTTAACAATATCGACCTGTGATGACGGCACTAATACAATAGTGTTCAGAAATGATATTGTGAATACAACTTTTAGTCTTCTGGGCGACATTCAGCTTATAAAAGTACCATCATATAACTACGTTGTTGTTGACGGAGCACTTACCTGTGAACCGTGGGACAGCCTGACCAAGACCGGGGGAGTGCTTGCAGCAATAGTTGGAAGAACACTTTCCCTGAATGCAAACATTGATGTAACCGGTAAAGGATTTAAAGGAGGAATCCCAGTTGCTGGCAGAGGGGAATGTGTGGGATCAAATATCACACTATGGGATAAGTATGCTTTTAATGCCAGCACTGATAGTTCCGGATTTAAGGGAGAAGGCCTTGCAATAAAAGTTGATAGAGGCGCTGTACCATATCCTCCTGTTTATCCAAAGTTTGCAAAAGGAAAAGGTGCCAACTTCACCGGCGGCGGGGGCGGAAATGGAAAATTCACCGGCGGCGGCGGAGGTGCCAATTATGGTGCCGGAGGTAAGGGAGGGCGTGAGCCCGGAACCTGTATACCACCATTGCCAGGGGGGCTTGCAGGAGTACAGATTGCCTTTACAGGTCTTGACGGAGGGATGTTCCTTGGCAGCGGAGGAGGATCTTCGACTTACACTACCGGTACTCCTGTGCCGGGAGGAAAAGGTGGGGGTATGATAATAATTGTATGCGATACACTTAAAGGAAACGGCAACAGCATTCTTGCTGAAGGCGAACACCCCGGTACAGCAAATGGTGCAGCCGGAGCCGGCGGAGGAGGTGCAGGCGGAACCATTGCAATCTATCTCCAGAGCTATTCCGGGCTGGCTACTTCAGCTCTGATTATTTCTGCCAAAGGAGGTAAGGGCGGAAGCGTTTCTGGAGCAATTGCTGAAGGTGGTGAAGGTGGCGGAGGAGGTGGCGGACTGATCTCTACGAATAATATTTCACTGCCTGCAAATGTTACAAAGAATATCAGCGGCGGCGCCGTTGGTTCCAGACCAGTCACAACATACGGGACGGCAGGCTCGCCTGGCAGTTACATAACGACTTTTGCTCCGGTGCTTAACGGATTCCTCTTCAACTCAATCCGTTCCTCTGTAACCGGCGACCAGGTTGATTCAGTATGTTCCAATGTTATCCCGCCGGTGATCTCAGGGACAAATCCCGCAGGTACCGGCCCGTTTACATATCTGTGGCAGAAAAGCTATAACCTTTCAGGAGCTCCGTCAGCAATTTCAGGAGCAGACTCAAAGGATTACACACCAACCGCAACAGAAGCTGACACTTTCTGGATCAGAAGGGTAGTGACTGACCCTTTTGCAACACCGCTCCCTATATCAGATACAAGCAAGTGGGTGAAAATCATTGTGCAGCCGGCAATAACAGGCAACCTGGTCGGAAAAGACACCACAATATGCTATGGTCAGAACCCGCTGAGCCTTATACCTCTTAATACAGGTCCGTCAAAAGGGAACGGAAATTATCAGTTCCAGTGGATCCAGAACAATAATGATGCTGACTGGTCAGGCCCGTCGCTCTGTACCGGAACATCTGATCAGGCATCATATGATCCTTCAGCCCTTACAGCCACAACTTATTACAAACGTGTTGTAACTTCAGGCCGCTGTACAGATTACAGCGGAACGGTAACTATCGCGGTATTGCCTTCGGTTACTGAAAATGTCACCAACCGTCCTGATTCGGTCATTTGCGAAGGGCAGGTGTTCAATACTCTCGGGGCCACTCTCCCTGTAGGAGGATCAGGCAGCTATGTATATCTTTGGCAGGACAGCACAGCATCAGTAGAATGGGCTGCTTCACCAAATATAAATACCGGAACAACATACACTCCCGACACATCGACCTTTGCTGTTACAGAGCAGAGATACTACAGGAGGATTGTATTTTCAGGTCCCGACAGTGTATGCAGGAGCAACAGCTCTCCCATACTCATGACCAGGTATCACTACATTGAGAACAATACGATATCAAAGGATACAACAATCTGTTCCGGATCTGTTCCTCCGGCATTTACCGGCAGCACACCGCTGAAAGGATCAACTATCTACACATATATGTGGCAGGATAGTTCAAAAGCTGCATCATGGACCACCCAGGGAACAGTAATAACACCATATGCACCGGCTGCGCTTTCAGATACTACCTGGTACCGGAGGATAGTCAATTCATCGAAATGCTCCGATACAAGCAAGGTACTTGTCATTAATGTTCATAAGCCAATAACGAACAATGTTGCGTCACTGATCTCTGCGTCAGGCAGTGATACAACCATTTGCAGCGGAGCAGTTCCAAACAAAATAAAGGGAAGTGTTCCGAAAGGAGGGACGGATATACCCGGCGACTACGCTTATCAGTGGTCATCTTCAACAGACAATTTAATTTTCACAGATATTGCTTCATCGGCAACTAACGCCAATTACCAGCCAGGAGCGCTGACAACGACCACGTGGTTCAGGAGAAGGGCGATCTCCGGGAAGTGTTCTGCTGAAAGCAATACGATAAAAGTGATCGTTCTTCCTCCAATAACCAATAATGTTCTTTCAAACGATCAGACAATCTGTTACGGAACTCCGCCTGCACAGATAACCGGCACAGCCCTGACCGGAGGAGCCGGAGGAACACCGACATGGATATGGGAACAGAGCACCGACGGAGCTTCATGGCTGGCGGCAACCGGTGTAAGCAATGAGCAGAACTATTCTCCTCCCTCGCTTACAGATCCTATGAAATTCAGGAGGATCATTCTCTCAGGCCCATATAACTGTTGCATTGATACATCAGGAATAACTCATGTAGGAATTAATCCGCTGCCTTCAGGAGCAATAACTTCAATTAATGATACCACAATATGCGGAGGATCTGAAGTAGCACTGAAGGTCAGCCTGACAGGCGCTTCAAAATGGAAGGTCGTTTATAAGCGGAATTCCGCAGAAATTACTGTAAATGACATTGCATCCTCTGATGTCACCATCAAGGATATTCCTGTACCGGCAGCCTCGATGTCAACTTTCAATTATTCACTGGTCTCAGTTGAGGATCAGAACGGATGTCTTGCCACTTCACTCACAGGAACCAGGAAAGCAAATGTCTATAGGGTTCCTGTGGCAGAGGCTGGTCCTGATGACGAGGTATGCGGGCCAGAGTATAGCCTGGCTGCAGTCCCGAGCGACGGGGCAGGAACATGGATATTCCCTTCGGAAGTAGTGGAATCTGCTGTCACCGGTCCGGCGGCAAAAATAAAAATTGATTCATCATTCACTGAAGCCTACAAAGAGTACAAGTTCTACTGGAAGGAGGTCAACTGGCAGTGTGAAGCAAAGGACTCTGTAAAAATCAAATTCCATAACCGTATTGAAGATGTAAGTGCCGGATGTGATACCACGCTGTATTCTTTTGATTATATAATGGAGCTGAACGCTTGCCCTATAGAATCTTTCGAAACGGGCATCTGGAGCGTGCAGGCAGGTAACGGTAATTTTGATGATGCGGGCTCCGGATCAACGATAGTCAGGGACATATTCAAAGGTCTGAATACTTATAAATGGACAGTAACAAACGGTAAATGCGTGCGGGAAGCACTTATCAACATCGACCTTTACGATCTCCTGATACCAGAAGGTTTCTCACCCAATAATGATCCGGAAGATTATAATAATACCTTTATTATCAGCGGACTGGATCTCAGGAGGAGACTGGTCGGATCAGATTCGGTTCCGTACCAGACAGCTGAACTGACAATTGTAAACAGCGCAGGAACACAGGTATTCAATACTACGAACAGGGATAACAACGAATGGAAGAACTGGGATGGCAAAAACTCAAAGGGAATTGACATGCCGGAAGGCACATACTACTACATACTGAAAATAACATCAGATGAGACAAAATCCGTTTTCAGGAAGAGCGGATTCATAATACTTAAACGATATTAAAAAAAGACCGGCGAAGAAGGATGGGCGGGCTTAGAAATATAATTATCGCTTTACTATTGATCATTCCATGCGGATCATATGGACAGAGTGTCCCTGATTCTGCAAGGATCAGTCTCGGTTATCCTGTCTACAGCCAGTACCTGCAGAACGGGCTGGTGATAAATTCCGCATACGCCGGATCAAGGGAAGCTCTATGCGCATTTTTATCATACAGAATGCAATGGATGGGAACACACGGAGCACCTGTTATTCAGTCTGCTTCACTTCACTCACCGATGAAGAACGAAAAAGTAGCTCTTGGACTGAAGGCCCAGTTCATGCAATACGGCGTAACAAAATCAACAAGCATCTTTGCAATGTATGCATATCATATAAGAGTCGGAAAGGGTAAGCTTTCATTCGGGCTGGAAGCTGGTGCCAATATGTCAAATACCGATTATACGGGATTGCTTCTTACAAATGCAGGGGATCCTGTCTTTACAACTGATGAAAAACCTTTTGTTCTGCCTAATGCCGGAGCAGGTATGTACTATTTCAGCAGAAGGTTTTTTGCAGGTTTCTCTGTGCCATCCTTCCTCAGTTACAGGAGAACCGACCAGGGATTACCCCAGGCATATCATTCATTCAGTGATTACGAATTCATTGTTTCTGCGGGATGTCTTGTAACATTTTCACCTGCGTTCAAATTCAAACCATCAGTGCTTATTGATTATTCGCTGCAGGAGACAAAGAGACTTACACAACTGGATATTAACGGAAATTTTATTATAGCTGACCTGGTATGGGTCGGTGGATCATGGAGGACAACAGAAGAAGTGATAGTGGGAATAATCCAGGTTCAGCCCACTCCTCAGCTGATGATCGGCTTATCGTATGATTATCCTGCCGGAAGGATGAATTCCTATTCAAAAGGTTCAAGCGAGTTTATTCTAAGATATGAGTTCGGATCAAAGGTCAGCGCCGCAAATCCGAGGTATTTTTAAATTTATGCTGAAGAAAAACCTGTATATAATTATTCTGATATTGTTCCTGGCACCTTCAATGGTCCGGGCACAACAGCCTTCTGTATATCAGGTTACAAAGATGTCATTCAGTTCCGGACCTTACAGCGAGATATCGCCCGTGATGACGGACAAAGGAATTGTCTTCTGTTCCGACCGGCGTACAAGCGGTATCAAGAACAGGACAACCTTCGAGGGGGAAAGACTTTACAGCATATTCATAGCCGAAAAGAAAGACACTTCTGACTGGAGCAGGCCTGAAGAAATTAAAAGCGAAAGAAGCCTTCTCTTCAACAACGGCCCTTTGTGTTTTTCGCCGGATGGCAGTATAGTCTATTTTACAAGTGAAGTAGAAACAGGAAAGATCACCAGGAAGAAGAACTTCGTTAATCACAGCGGTATATTTATTGCAGATTACAATGGAACACTTCTGAGTTCCGTCAGACCTTTCCCCTATAATAATCCTCAGTATGAGACAGGTCATCCTTCAGTAAGCAGGGACGGCAAGTTTCTCTTTTTTGCCTCTGATATGCCAGGGGGGCAGGGAGGATCCGATCTTTATTATTGTGAATGGATAAACGGGCAATGGAGCACTCCGGTGAACCTCGGTGCCAGAGTCAATTCCTCATCTTCGGAAATCTATCCTTTCATGCATCCTTCGGGAAGGCTCTATTTTTCTTCAAACAGGACTGGCGGGAAAGGAAGGATGGACGTTTATTACACAATGCTTACACTTGGAAGCTGGGATACACCTTCACTGTTGCCGGAACCGATAAACTCCCCGTCGGATGATTTTGCATTCGTTGCTGATGAGAATCTTCAGACAGGCTACTTTTCATCGAACAGGGCAAGAAGTGATGATATATACCAGTTTGCATCTACCATTATACGGAAATCTGCATGTGACACGCTGGTTGAAAACAATTATTGCTATGAATTCCTTGAGGAGAATGCTGTGAAATGGGATACTCTTCCGTTCCGGTATGAATGGAAATTCGGTGATGGTGAGCGCGGCATAGGTGCAACTGTGGAACATTGCTATCAGGGTCCCGGACAATACCTGGTCCAGCTAGATGTTGTTAATCTTGTCACCAAGGAGGTGATGTATAATGAAAAAACCATTAACCTTATTGTTACAGATGTTGAGCAGCCATATATTTCATCACCGTCCCAGGGTGCTGTTAGTCAGAGGATGCGGTTCAGCGCGGACAGCACCAACCTGCCGGGATGGAACATCGACAGGTATTACTGGAATTTCGGAGACGAAACAATTGCAATTGGCAAGGAAGTTGATAAGACATATTTAAGACCCGGAACCTATAATATACAGCTGATAGTATCAACTGCGCCGGAACCGGGGGGAATTGTGAGAGAGGCATGCGTAAGTAAAAATATTATAATAGTACGCTGACCCTCGGATTGAAAATACTAATTTTGAGGCTTGATGAAACTTGTTAATAAGATATATTTTCTGATCCTTTCTGCCTGTCTGTCAGGATTATTCCTGAGTCCATATTCATACGGGCAGCCTGTTCCGGGGAAGGATGAAAATATTACAGCTCTTGTCACCTTCGGTAAACAGGGTGAAACTTCATGGGGAGACGATGATTTTAACAGTGTATGGTTTTTTGCCATTCCAAGGGATTTCACACAACAGTTTTATATCAGGGTATTTGATCCTGATACCGGTGGAGAGCATGACGAAATACAGGGAGAATTCAATACAAGAACTACGTTTTCGGTTTACGGAGGTCAGGGTGTTGATCCGGACAAGAATGAGGAATCGAAGGGATGGATAAACGGCATGAATTATAAAGGCGGGAACTTATTGGCTTCAAGGGTTTTCGGAGGGGAACCAAGGTATGATAACAAGTACTTCACCTTCGGGCCGTTTAATCCCACTGCAGGTGATTTCAGCGCCAAATGGGGGTATATTTTTAAAATCGTATGCGAGGGTACAAGCGGAGATGACGGTAATCTTTACCGTTACTTCCTTAGCCGTGATCCGGAAAACAATATTCCGATCGAAGGTGCCAATGCATTTACCTATGAGTATACATTCAGGATGTGGAACGATTTCAAAAGCGTTGCGCATGTTTACCCATATGTTGATACGGGAGTCATATATATCAGACTTAGAAATTTTGACTGGGACAGAGATGGTCATATCCTTGTTGTTTCAAGATACAAGCAGGGTATCGATGCGCCGATCTCAAACGAAGATGACTGGGCTGATTACAGGATCGCAATTGAACCTAAGGAGGTTGGTTCTTCGCTCGATTTCCAGTTTCATAAAAGACAGGGAGAGCTGGTAAAAAACAATAATGTTGTTGTTACTCTTGAGAACCAGAGAGGAGATGCATTGCAGTTCTTCAGTTCACCAATAGGAGGAGTGCCTGTTTACCAGACAAGTATACAATACAGGAAAGTGAAGCCTAAATAATAACCTGAACCTTATATGAGATTCAGATCCAACAGGGTACATGTAATCACCGCAGGGTGCTTTTTTTTATTCTCATTGCTGAGCCAGGGACAGACTTACAGCTTTAAGAACTATGGTACGGACAGCAAAATCCCCAACGGCTTCATTTATACACTAAACCAGGATAACAACGGATATCTATGGGTTGGCACAGGTGAAGGCCTGGCCAAGTTTGATGGTTTCGAATTTTATAATATCACCTTTCCTGATTCCGCAGCAGGACGCTATCCTACTGCAAGCCTGAAAGACATGCACGGGACTCTCTGGTTCGGATGCAACGACGGGACAGTATATTATGAAGATGGAGAAAACCTGAGATCGCTCAAAATACCAAATACAAGAACGATTAATGCGCTTCTCGAGGGAGACGAAGGCATGGTTTATATCGTTCCGCAGGGAGGATCAATTTTCAGGGTTAGTGCGTCACAGCCCGACAAGGTGACCAAATATGAAATCCCGCAGGAGCTCATTATTTTTTCTGCGTCTTTTACTCAATCTGGCGATATCCTTCTGGGTACACAGGAAAATATCCGGAGGTGCAGAATTGATGAAGGATCATTAAGTGTTATCGGCTTAATCGAAGGATTTGACTATTCAAGTGTAAACGCTATCCATAAACTGAAGGGTCAGGACAATTATCTGATCGGCACTGACGGCAACGGGCTGTTCCATCTGACCCTGTCTGAAAACGGAGATGTCCTCTCACGCTTCAAAGGCCGCCCTGAGCTTGATTACCTGACCATCCAGTCAATTACCAGTGATTCAGATAATTATTTCTGGATCTCAACATTTGAGACAGGAATACTGCAGTTATTGCTTTCACCGGATGGTAATGACATTGCATCTGTCAGGTTCTTTAATAAGGAATCCGGACTTCCCGGCAATAATGTCAAGCTGGTATTCCAGGATATTGAAGGGAATTACTGGATGGGATTGTTCGGCGACGGATTGGCGCTGCTTAATTCGTATGCCTTCAGCTTTTATTCACCCGGACTTACCCCTGAAACGAACAATATAATATATGTAAACCAGATAGATCAGGATTATTTCCTGGGAACACCAACCGGATTCTATCTCTTTGACATAAACAATAACACGGTGAAATCATTCACTGACCTCATGCAGAGAACAGGTAAGAATGAAATCTCATCTTATTTTGTTGATAATGAGGAAAACATTTGGATCGGTACCAGGGGAGGAGGTCTGTTCTTAAGATCTGCATCAGGCAGCCTGAGACAATTTTACCGGTCAGGTGATTCAAGCGAGGATTATGTAATAGATATTGCTGTTGACGGGAAATATGTCTGGACAGGAAGTCTCAACGGTGTGGTTATTCTTGAGAGAAAATCCGGATCGGTAAAGGCAAAATACAATATAAACAATGGTTTGCCTCATAACATGATCAATCAACTCTTCCTGAAAAGGGATGGGAACGCAGCGGTTGCGACCAGAACCGACAGATTGTATCTTATAGATCCTGAGACTGGTATAATACCGGGCAAGGCGATATTATACGGGACCGTCATGAATGAAATCCTTTCATTCTGCCAGACAACTGAAGGAAATATATGGGCAGCGACGAAAGGCAACGGGATCTTCGAATTTTATGGTGATTCTGTAAGATCCTTTTCAAGGGCTGAAATGCTGATGTCGGATTACTGCTACAGTATCCTCGCCGATAAAGTCAACAGGATATGGATAGGTCATGACAGGGGTTTTTCAAGGTTTAACAGGAACACCGGCATAATGAGAACCTACGGAACTGATTTTGCACAGGGAGGCATGTGTAATACGGGCGGAATGTACGAATCGCCGGATGGGAAAGTTCTTATAGGAACGACTCAGGGACTGATCGTATATGACAGGCAGAAAGACAAGAAAACAAACACAGCACCTCACAACAATATAAATTATATAACAATTAATGATGTAAGATATCCTTACAGGCCTTCTTATTCCCTTCCTTACAGCAAGAGATACAGTGTAAGGATAAATTATGTGGGTATTAATTTCAGTGATCCCGATAAGGTTTATTACCAGACACGGATGGTGAATTACGATAACGACTGGTCAAAAGTAACAACCGAAAGAGAGGTGCCCTATTCACTCAGTGACGGCAGGTACCAGTTCAACCTTATTTCCGTAAACGAAAGCGGAATGTCACAGGATACGCCGGTAACCTTTGATATTACCATAAAGAAACCTTTCTGGAGGACATGGTGGTTCATATTATCATGCATTGCTTTAATAACGGGTATAATAATTATCATAGTAAAGGAGAGGGAAAAAGCCCACAAGAAGATACAATCATATCTCGAAACGGAACTTGAAGCAAGGACCAGTGTTGTGATGAAGCAGAAAACAGAAATTGAGCTTCAGAATCTTGAGATTACCGACAGTATTAATTATGCAAAAAGGATCCAGACAAGTATCCTTCCTGATTTCAACAGGCTGAAGGAAACATTCAGGGAAGCCTTCATTCTGTTCCGCCCGCGTGATATTGTAAGCGGTGACTTCTACTGGTTCGATAAGTTTGATGATGACAAGTTTGTGCTTGTATGTGCTGATTCCACAGGACATGGCGTACCTGGCGCCTTCATGTCGATGATTGGATCAACCCTGCTGCAGGATATAGTGTCACGTCAGAGAATATCAAAGCCTTCACAAGTGCTAACCATGCTTGATAAGCAGATCTTTTCGACCCTTAACCAGAACGTGGAGCTTGGTGTTTCGAATGATGGCATGGACCTGGTGGTTTGTGAAATAACGATAAGCACCAGGCATATCAGATTTGCATCAGCAATGCGTCCGGTGATTATCGTCCTTGGCGGAGAACCATATTATATTAAAGGCAACCGGGCGTCGGTGGGAGGAGAATCAGTGATCGAGAAATACTTTGACGATCAGGAGTATTATTTTAGTGAAGGTGATACTATTTATTTGTTCTCAGACGGTCTCCCTGACCAGTTTGGAGGAACAGAAGGCAAGAAAATGAAAATAGCAAGATTGAAGAAACTGATTGAAGATGTTGCAGATCTTTCAATGGAAGGTCAGAAAGAGGTCATCTTAAAATTCTATGACGAATGGAAAGGCACCCATGACCAGGTGGATGATATCCTGCTTATCGGAATACGTCTTTGATTAATCCCTTTTAATATACGCCATTAACAGACAAAGGTATCTCTGTTGTTGATACCGTATTGCTAAAATTCTCAGCCCTGTCCTTAAGGTAAAATTCATACATAAATGTGTCGTTGTCCTCACGCTCATAGAAAAGATAAATGAACGTTACTGATATGGTTCCTTTCAGGATTTTATTCTGACCTTCCCTTGACATATATGGTATCCTGTATGGTGAAGGCTTCATCGGATCATTATCAGGAACCTCAGTCATAACTCCCCCTGTTTTTCTGTAGAGAATGAAGAACAGGTTTGTTGTATCCTGACCTGTTTCTTCAGGTGATGCCAGCCCCAGGTTACCATCGCCATCCTGGAAATAAAACTTTAGTCTTCCTCCCTTGCAGTTGTTTCCGAGGATATCAATAGTATCAAAGACAGCAAAACTCCTGTATTCAATATACGGTTCAGGGGGCAGATGCTGGATCTTTGCACATGATCCGGTCAGTATAATGATAATCAATGATATTAAGATGACGGCTCTTCTCATGGTTCCTCTTATAACAACCTTTTTTGCACAAAAACCACACCAAATTTGGTTATTTTTTTCTGAAAAATATCCTCAACGGTATCCCTTTAAATTCAAAATTCTCCCTCATCCTGTTTTCTATGAACCTTCGGTAGGATTCTTTTATATACTGCGGAAGGTTACAGAAAAACGCAAAACAAGGAGTGCCGGCAGGCAGCTGGGTAACATATTTTATCCTGATATGTTTGCCTTTCAGTGAAGGAGGAGGGTTGTTCCTGATAATTTCAAGCATAATCTCATTAAGCTCTGAAGTGGATATTTTCCTTTTCCTGTTGCTGTTGACATTTTCAATAATATCAAGCACCTTGTGTATCCTCTGCTTGTTAATAGCGGAAATAAAAAGGATATCATAATCGGTAAACGGTGCAGTCTTCTCTTTTATTTCCTTTTCAATGTGTTTTGCCGTATTATTGTCTTTTTCAACAAGATCCCATTTATTGACAAGTACAATCAGTCCCTTGCTGTTCTTCAGTATAAGCGACATGATATTAATATCCTGGGCTTCAATTCCCCTGGTTCCATCAATAAGAAGAAGACAGATATCGGAATTTTCTATTGTCCTTACAGCTCTCATCACCGAATAGAATTCAATATCCTCGCTGACCTTTGATTTCTTCCTTAAGCCTGCAGTATCAACAAGGAAGAAATCGTGATTGTATTTATTATATCTCGTGTAGATTGAATCACGGGTAGTTCCCGGCAGGGGAGTGACAATGTTTCTCTCTTCCCCCAGGAGTGAATTGACGAGTGATGATTTGCCGACGTTTGGTCTTCCCACTATTGCAATACGGGGTATATCAGGAGATATTACAGGAGATGTGCCCGGCAGATCCTTTACGACCGCGTCAAGGAGATCACCTGTACCGCTGCCACTTATTGAGCTGACCGTGAAATAACCGCCGAGTCCGAGAGAATAGAACTCGCTGGCATCAAACAGCCTCTCAGAATTGTCGACCTTATTCACCACCAGAAGGACCTTCTTCCCTGATTTTCTGAGCAGATCTGCAACCGAAACATCAAGGTCATGAACACCTGCTATGACATCGACCATGAACAGGATAAGGTCAGACTCTTCAATTGCAAGCAGTACCTGCTTATTGATCTCCTCTTCAAAGATATCATCGGAATTCATCACATAACCGCCGGTGTCGATGACTGAGAAATCAACACCATTCCAGGTGCAGATGCCATAATTGCGGTCGCGCGTTACACCGCTGATCTCATCAACAATTGCTTCCCTGGTATCGGTGAGCCTGTTGAACAATGTTGATTTTCCAACGTTCGGCCTGCCTATTATTGCAACAATTCTGCTCATTTATACGTATAATATATTATCAGCGATATCCGAATCTCTTCAGCACTACCGGCTTGTCACGCCAGTCTTTTGTTACCTTCACATATAATTCAAGGAAGATCTTCTTTCCGAAAAAGCTTTCCATATCATGTCTTGCTTCAGTGCCTACTTTCTTAAGCATCGAACCCTTGTGCCCTATTAGAATTCCTTTCTGACTATCACGGGCAACATGGATAACCGCCCTGATATTTAATATTTTTTCTTCATTCTTAAAGCTTTCTATTTCCACCTCAACGCAATACGGAACCTCTTTCCTGTAGCTGACAAGGATTTTTTCCCGGAGTATTTCTGAAGCAAAGAACCGTTCATATCTGTCGGTAAGCTGATCTTTCGGGAAATAAGGCTCTCCCTCAGGCAACCTGCTCAGCACAGCATTAAGAAGTGTGTCAAGATTGAATCTGTTCAAAGCTGAGACAGGTATTACAGGCGATAGCGGAAATAATTCTTTCCATATTCCTGTTATTTTTTCCAGCTCATCCTGGTTCGAAAGATCTATCTTATTTACAGCTATGATGACCGGGATTCCCGCATCTTTTATTTTCTCCTTAAACTCTCTTTCACCGGAAGGATTTTCTTTTATGTCAGTTACATAAAGTATTACATCGGCATCAGTCAGGGCGGTTTTAACGAAATTCATCATAGCCTCCTGGAGCTTGTATTGCGGCTTTATTATACCTGGTGTGTCAGAATAAACAATCTGGAAATCTTCCCCGTTGACGATACCCATTATGCGGTGCCTGGTGGTCTGCGCCTTGGAAGTGATTATTGAAAGCTTTTCACCGACCAGGGCATTCATGATTGTCGATTTCCCGACATTGGGATTACCGAGGATATTTACAAAACCTGACCTGTGACTCATTGTGCGCAGTTAAAAAATACCTCTTTTCAGCATTATTATCTCCTTCTGCGTCAGGAACCTCCATTTTCCCCTTGGCAGGTTTTTCTTTGTAAGCCCCGCAAAATAGACCCTGTCAAGCTTTTTAACTTTGTAGCCAAGTGATTCAAACATCCTCCTGACAACCCTGTTCTGTCCTGAATGAAGCTCTATGCCAATCTGTGTCCGGTCCTCCTGGTCAGCATAGGATACCGCATCGGCCGCAACCAATCCGTCTTCAAGCTGAATCCCTTCCGAAAGCCTGAAGAGATCTTCCTTTAATACAACTTTATCAAGAAAAACATGATAAACCTTCTTTCTGTTATATTTCGGATGTGTCAGCTTTCCGGTAAGGTCGCCGTCATTTGTAAGGAGTAGAACTCCGGTCGTATTTTTATCAAGTCTCCCGACAGGGTAAACTCTCTCCCGGCAGGCATCCCCGATAAGGTCAAGGACTGTCTGATCAGCATGAGGATCTTCCACGGTTGTCACATAACCTTTGGGCTTGTTTAAAAGGATATATACCTTTTTCTCCGCTGAGAGGCTTCTTCCTTTGTATTTCACAACATCATCATATGTGACTTTTGTGCCCAGATCAGTGATCTTCTTTCCGTTTACGGTTATTAACCCTTTACGGATGATCTCATCAGCTTCCCTCCGGGAACAAACCCCGCTGTTGGCAATGAACCTGTTAAGCCTTATGATCTCCGGTACTTTTTTCCCCGATCCTGTTTGTCCCATTTAACCATTTATTCGGCTGCAAAGGTACAATTATTTGGTAATTTACTGTTTAAGGTTTTTTTCGCACCTTTGTTGTTCTGAAAAAGAATGATATGCCATTAATAAAATCAATTTCAGGGATAAGAGGTACTATAGGCGGAAAACCGGGAGAAAGCCTTACACCTGTTGATATTATAAAATTTACTGCTGCCTTCGGCTCATGGATCAGGATGAGAAGCTCAGATATTCCTGTAACAATGGTTACAGGCCGTGACGCCAGGAGGTCCGGACCGATGGTCAGCAGCCTGGTAATAACCACTTTACAAAGCCTGGGGATCAATGTTACCGATCTTGGAATGGCAACCACACCGACAGTTGAAATAGCAGTTGCCGGCACTGAAGCCAGGGGAGGTATTATTATCACGGCAAGTCATAATCCTGCCCAGTGGAACGCCCTGAAGCTGTTAAACGAAAATGGTGAATTCCTCTCCGCATCTGACGGCGAAGAGGTATTGAAAATGGCGGCATCAGAGCAGTTTGAGTTCGTTCCTTCAGGTTCTGAAGGGACACTTTTTAACGATGATTCATGGGGTATGAAGCATATAAACAAGATACTTGATCTGGATCTTGTGGACTGCGATGCAATAAGTAAAGCAGGATTCACTGTTGCCGTTGACTCTGTCAATTCAGTCGGCGGAATAATAGTTCCGCAGCTTCTGAAAGCGCTGGGTGTAAAAAAAGTAACAGGCCTGAACCTGACTCCTGACGGTAATTTTGCGCATAATCCCGAACCTCTGCCGGAGAATCTTAAAGATATCTCAGATCTTGTCAAAAGGGAAAAAGCTGACCTTGGATTTGTTGTGGATCCTGATGTCGACAGGCTTGCCGTTGTTTGCGAGGACGGCACATTGTTCGGAGAGGAATATACGCTTGTAGCTGTATCTGATTTCATTCTGGGTAACACTCCGGGAAGTACAGTATCAAACTTATCATCCACAAGGGCTCTTAAAGATATCACTGAAAAACATGGCTGCAGGTATTTCTCATCAGCCGTTGGGGAAGTGAATGTGGTTGAGGAGATGAAAAGAAGAGGATCCGTAATAGGGGGTGAAGGGAATGGGGGAGTTATATATCCCGCACTTCATTACGGACGTGATGCACTCGCCGGCATTGCACTTTTCCTGACGCATCTCGCAAAAAGCGGATTAAAATGCTCTGAACTCCGGAAGAAATATCCCAACTATGTCATTGCCAAGAAAAGAATCCCCCTTGACCCGGGAAGGAATTTCAAAGTAATTCTTGATGCAGTAAGGAAAGAATTCCATGACGGGGAGATTGATGAGAGGGACGGAATGAAAATAGAATATCCTTACGGATGGGTTCAGCTACGGATGTCAAACACTGAACCCATAATGCGTATCTATGCTGAGGGCAGGACCCTGGAAGAGGCAGATAATCTGGCTGATAAGGTCATTTCAATTGTTAATAAACTCTAAATCTGTTTCGTTTTTTCAAGAGATCAGGAATAAACTCACCCTGACGGATGTCTTTAATGATGAACAAAGACCTGGATCAGTGATGTTAAATATTGTTAATGCATACTGTTCAGAGGTCTGTTTTAGATAATTTTGCAGCGGTTTTTGAGATAATCATATAAGAAGAACATATTATGAAGAAAACACTTATCATCACAGCTATTGTTGCAGTTGCAGCCATTGTTGCCATTATTATTATCAACAGGGCATCTTCGAAAAAGGATATTTCCAATCTTTTTGTCAAGGCACAGAGAGGACAGTTTGATATTATTGTCACGACTACTGGTGAACTGCAGGCTGAGAATTCAACCGATATAATAGGTCCTGATTTTGCACAGAGCAGGATGATCAGGGCTATGGATATCAAGATCACTGACCTGGTGCCTGAGGGTACAGAGGTAAAGGAAGGGGATTATGTTGCAGAGCTTGACAGAACGTCATTTGATAACAGCCTGAAGGATGAACTGGAACGGCTTGTAACATACGAAACCAACCTGGAGGTCAAGATACTTGATACAGCGGTTTCCCTGAGCAACCTCAGGGATAATATAAAAAACCTGAGGTTTGCTGTTGAAGAGGCACATATTACACTCCAGGAATCAAAATATGAACCTCCTACTACCATTCGCCAGGCTGAAATAGCCCTGGATAAGGCAAACCGTTCCCTTGAGCAGTCAATAAGAGGATATGAGCTGAAAGTTGAACAGGCCCGCTCCGATATGAGAACAATCAAAAACCAGCTGGCAGAACAGCGCCAGAGAGTTGCAGACCTCCAGAAAGTGCTTTCAAAATTCGTGATCACTGCACCTTCATCAGGAATGGTAATCTACAAGAGAGACAGAACCGGAACAAAGAGAAAGGTAGGCTCATCAATCAGCCCGTGGGATAATGTTGTTGCTACCCTGCCCGATATGACAAGCATGATATCAAAAACATATGTGAATGAGATTGATGTCAGTAAGGTAAAGATGGGCCAGAAAGTTGAAGTATTAGTTGATGCATTTCCTGAAAAGAAATATACCGGTACTGTTACAAGTGTTGCAAACATAGGAGAACAGCTTCCAAATGCTGATGCCAAGGTATTTGAAGTGCTTGTAAAAGTTGATGGTTCTGATCTGATCCTCAGACCATCAATGACAACAGGAAATAAGGTCATTACCAAAACAATCAGTGATGTGACTTATATCCCTCTGGAAAGCGTGATGACCGGAGCCGATTCGATTCCTTTCGTTTTACTGAAGAACGGCACCAAACAGATTGTTGTTCTTGGAGAATCCAATGAAAATAATATAGTTGTTGAGCAGGGTATAGAACCCGGGACGCAGATCTATCTTAACACCCCTGAAGAACCCGAGAAATTCACCAGGCTTGCCGGTACCGAACTTATAGAAGTTATCAAACAGAAGGAAAAGGAAAAGAGGGAAGCAGAAAAAAGGGCAAATATGGAAGCACAGAGAGGCTTCGGCGGAATGCCTGGTGGGAGGGAGATGACTCCTGAAATGATGCAGCAATTCCAGCAGATGAGAGGCAATATGCAGCAAGGACAGGGCAGGCAGATGGATACTGCAATGATAAGAAGATTCCAGCAGATGCGTAGAAATACGCCGCAGCAGGGTCAGCCGGGACAGACACAACCGGTACCACAAACCCAGCAGACTCCAGTTAACAGGTAATTAAAACAGGGAATAATATGTTCAAGTTTTTTTTCAGGTATTTCCACGACATTGAGATCGCTGTTGAATCGATAATATCCAACAAGCTGAAATCAATGCTTACAGCGCTCGGTATCATTTTCGGAGTAGCTGCAGTCATTGCAATGCTCGCCATAGGCAAAGGAGCAAAACAGGAGATCATGGAGCAGATGAAAATGGTCGGGGTCAACAACATCCTCATAAATCCTATAGTTCAGGATGAAACATCCTCAGGCGAGGAAGGCGAAAAACAGACAAAAAAGTTTTCAAGAGGATTAAGCATGCTGGATGTTGATGCAATACGTGAAACTATACCTTCAGTAAAAAGGATCAGCCCCGAGATATCATTTAACTCCACAGCAATGATGAACGGTGTAAAATACACTGCAAAGCTTGTAGGAGTGTCAAATGATTACTTCCACCTCTATAGCCTGCCTTTGACAGCAGGTGCATTCTTCAATGAATACCAGGAAGAGAATGGCATACAGGTTTGCATTATAGGGGCAAACATCAGGGCAAAATTCTTCAGCCAGGTTGATCCCATCGGTCAGTATATCAAATTCAACGGCATATGGCTGAAAGTGATAGGTGTTCTTCAGAAGACGACAGTGAGCCTTACAGGCTTCGAGGAAAAAGGTGTGAATGTTTATAACGACAATATCTACATTCCGATACAGACCATGCTTCTCAGGTATCAGAACAGGGCTCTTGTTAATACCAAACTTGTATCAGAGGCTTCGACCAACGTGATGGTATTTGGCGGACCCGGCGGAGGAGGTATGGGAAGGGTAATCGTCAGCAGCTCGGATGCAAGCTCAGATGTAGAGACCAATTATAACCAGCTGGACCGGATTGTTGTCCAGGTAAATGAAACCGAACAGCTTAATTCAACTACAGAGATACTTAGCCGGATGATTATGCGCCGTCATTCAAATGTCAAGGACTTTGAAATAACGGTCCCTGAACTTCTGCTTAAGCAGCAGCAGAGAACAAAAGATATTTTCAATATTGTTCTCGGTGCAATTGCCAGCATCTCACTTATCGTTGGAGGTATAGGAATTATGAACATCATGTTCGCTTCAGTCATGGAAAGGATAAAAGAAATAGGAACCAGGATGGCCATCGGGGCAAAGAAAATGGATATTGTTGTACAGTTCCTTTCAGAAGCGGTCCTTATAAGCCTTTCAGGAGGTTTCATTGGCATATTCCTTGGTGTTATCATGGCAAAGCTGATAGAACAGATCGCCGGCATCATGACTATTGTATCATTCTTCTCTGTATTTATCTCCTTCGGAGTATCTGCAGCAGTAGGAGTGATATTTGGATATTCTCCAGCAAAGCGGGCATCAGAAAAAGATCCGATAGAATCATTAAGATATGAATAAAATATTAATAATGAAGAAGTTAATAGTACTTACATTTGTTGCGTCTTTCCTCATTCCGATACAGAAAATAAATGCACAGGAAATTAAAAAACTTACTTTTGAGGAAGTAATCAGGCTTGCCGAAGAGCAATCTCCCAACGCTTTGATCGCCAAGCACAGATTCCGTGCAAGCTATTGGCAGTACAGGACATTCATTGCCCAGTACAGGCCTTCACTAACGCTGACAGGATCAACACCCGACTATAGTACAGCCTTCAGCAGGGTTTGGAATTCAGTGACAGAGCAGTGGGATTATGTCTCAACAAACATCCTGCAAACAATCGGGTCTCTCTCCCTGATGCAGAACATTGGTCTTACAGGAGGTACAATTTCACTTCAGTCAGACCTCACTCTTGAAAATAACTTTGAGACTGATAAGAACAGGTTTATTACAGCACCTGTAAGCATAAGGCTGATGCAGCCTCTCTTCAGGTACAATGAACTGAAGTGGGAGAAAAAGACAGAGCCTCTGAGATATGAATCGGCCAAGAAGACATTCCTGGAGAATTTGGAGATGGTTCACATACAGGCGGTCCAGAACTTCTTCTCTCTGGCTCTTGCCCAGATAAACAAGCAGATAGCCGAGATGAACTATCTGAATGCCGATACTCTGTGGCGGATGGCCCAGGGAAGGTACAACCTCGGTACAATTGCTGAGGATGAACTGTTGCAGATGCAGCTCTCATGGCTTAACTCCGAGACATCAAGAAAACAGGCAGAGATGAACCTGCGCGACAGGGAGATCCGCCTCAGGTCTTTTCTCGGCTTCAATGAGAGCATAAGGCTTGAGCTGATACTTCCAAGCGAGATACCGAACCTTCAGATTGAACCCCAGAAGGTGCTCGAGCTTGCTCATCAGAATAATCCCGAGATAATTGATCAGCAGCTGACTCTGCTTACTGCACAGAGCACAATGGCGCAGGCTAAGGCAGAGAAAGGATTGAATGCAAACCTGACTGCCTCTTTCGGCTTGCGCGACCAGGACCCTGATTTTGCCAAAGCATATTCGGAATCGGGCCAGCAGCAGACTGTCAGACTCGGCATTACAATGCCTATCCTTGACTGGGGGCTTGGCAAAGGGAGGTACAGGATGGCGCAATCGAGTCTTGAACTTGCCCAGGTTCAGGCTCAACAGGCTCTTGTGGACTTCGATCAAAACCTCCTGCTTGATGTTGAACAGTTTAACCTTCAATCGGAGCAGGTAAGGATCGCAGCCAAATCCGATACTGTTGCAACCAAAATGTACCAGGTTACCAAACAAAGATTCCTGATCGGTAAAATTACAGTGCTTGAGCTTAACAATGCCGATACCAGAAAAGACGAGAACAGAAGAGCATACGTGATGGCTCTGCAAAACTACTGGAATTACTTCTTCAATATCCGCAGCCTTGCACTGTATGATTTTATAAACAGGAGACCCCTTGAATCAGATTATGAAACGCTTGTGCAGTAGGTAACTGCATAAATAAGATAATAAGGCTGGATATATGGTTATTCAGCCTTTTTTTATCTAAAAAATTAATATATTTGCGCCTCAATAAATAATTCAAAAAAAGATACAGATGCAGAACAAAGCAGCTATCATCATTCTGGCAATTGCATTGGCGCTGGTTTCCATCTATCAGCTTTCATTCACCTTTGCTACAGGCAAAGTAAAGAAGGATGCCAGGGAGTTTGCTCAGGGTGATCTCGTCAGGCAGAATCACTACATTGATTCAATTTCAACACTTACTGAGGATGACTGGAGCTTTTTAGGATACACTTTCAAGGAGTGTCAGAAAAGGGAGATCAACCTTGGCCTCGACCTTAAAGGAGGGATGGACGTCATTCTTGAGGTCTCGGTTGAAGACATCCTTAAAGCTCTTTCGAATTACAGCACCGATAAGACTTTTGCTGATGCGCTTGCAAGAGCAAAACAGCTGCAGCAGCAGCAAAGTCAGCTCGATTTTCTTACACTTTTCGGAAGGGCATTCCAGGAAATTGATCCTAATGCAAAAATGGCTGCTATATTCGGAACCGTTGAGCTGAGGGACAGGGTCAACTTCAATTCCACAAATGAGCAAGTGCTGGAAGTCCTTGATGATGAAGTCAGCAGTGCCATAGACAATGCTTTCAACATACTCAGGACCAGGATTGACCGGTTTGGAGTTGTTCAGCCCAATATAACCCAGCTGGCAACAAAGGGGCGTATACTTATTTCTCTCCCCGGCCAGACTGATCCGCAGCGTGTTCGTGAACTCCTGCAGGGAACCGCTAACCTTGAATTCTGGGAAACCTACGATAATACTGAAGCAATAGGTTTTCTCTCAAGCGCAAACAATCTTCTAAAAGAGATCCAGGATAATTCCAGAAAGACTGAAGCAACACCCGAAGAGACCATTCAGGAAATTACACTCGCTGATACGACGCAGAAAGAAGATCAGAGCCTGCTTGACCTCATTGGAAAAGATACTGCCCAGGCAGCTGCTCCTAGCACTCTTGAAGAATTTACCGTGCAGAATCCCTTATTCGGTCTTCTTAATCCCCGCGTAACTTCACAGGGGGAACCGTTAACCGGCTCTATGGTCGGGCTTGCAAGCGGAAAAGATACGGCAAAGGTCAACAGCTACCTGGCTATGAACCAGGTGAAAGCCCTGTTCCCACGCGATCTGAGACTATACTGGAGCCAGAATCCTTATAAATACGATGAAACAAAAACATACTATGAGCTGCATGCAATAAAGATAACAACGCGTGATGGCCGCGCGCCTCTTGGAGGTGACGTGATTACGGGTGCAAGACCATCTTCCGGAGTAACCGGTTCTGAAGTCAAGGTTGATTTCACCATGAATGCTGAAGGAGCTAAAACATGGCAGAGGATGACACGTGAGAATATCGGCCGCAGCATCGCGGTTGTCCTTGATGGTTATGTTCGTTCCAATCCTGTGGTACAAAATGAAATATCAGGAGGCAGCACTGAAATCACAGGCGATTTTACAATTGAGGAAGCTGATGACCTGGCAAATATCCTTAAATCCGGCAAGCTGCCTGCACCGGCAAAGATAATTTCTGATACCGTGATCGGTCCGACTCTTGGCAAAGAGGCTATCAATGCAGGTATGATCTCATTCATTATTGCATTCATTATAGTCCTGTCATATATGCTGTTTTATTACAGCACAAGCGCAGGAAGCATTGCAGATGTTGCACTTGTAGGAAACGTTTTCCTGATTTTCGGAGTATCAGCATCACTGGGAGCTGTTCTTACACTCCCGGGTATTGCAGGGATTGTTCTTACAATGGGTATGTCGGTGGATGCAAATGTTCTTATCTATGAACGTATTCGTGAGGAGCTCAGAGCCGGTAAAGGAGTAAAGCTGGCAGTTGCTGACGGATATAAAGGGGCTCTTTCCGCAATTCTTGATTCAAACATCACTACACTTCTGACAGGTATTGTACTGTATGTCTTCGGAACAGGCCCGATAAAGGGATTTGCCACAACACTGGTAATCGGTATTTTTACCTCACTCTTCTGCGCTATTTATATAACCAGGCTTATATACGAATTCCTTCTTAAACGCAATGCGAAACTCAGTTTCTCCATTAAAATTACATCCAACATCCTGAAGAACACTAATGTTGATTTTATGGGAAAAAGGAAGATCTTTTATGCTGTCTCAATTGCCATTACAATTATTGGCATTGCTTCTTTGTTTGTCAGAGGATTAAACCAGGGGATAGACTTCACGGGAGGCCGGACATATGTTGTAAGATTTGAAAACGCAGTGAAAACCCAGGACGTTGCAGACAGGCTTGCATTGAAGTTTGGTGACGCACCACAGGTTGTAACTTTTGGAAGCGATAACCAGGTCAGGATAATCACAAAGTATAAAATCAATGAAACCGGAGTGGATGATGAAATAGAAACAGCTCTTTATGACGGACTAAGGGACATGACAGATCCGGGAGTCACCAAAGAGAAGTTCCTCACCGATTACAGGATCAGTTCTGAAACCGTGGGGCCGACAGTAGCATCCGATATTAAAAGAAAGGCAGTCTGGGCAGTGGGACTTTCACTTGTTATCATGTTCATCTATATATTTATCAGGTTCAGGAACTGGCAATACGGGCTGGGCGCCATTGTTGCTGTCGCTCATGATGTGATGATCGTGATCGGAATTTATTCTCTTTTATGGGGCGTCTTACCCTTTACAATGGAAATCGATCAATCGTTTATTGCAGCTATATTGACAGTTATTGGTTATTCCGTCAACGACTCAGTAGTGGTTTTTGACAGGGTAAGGGAATTCCTGCCGCTTCACAGAAAGCGTCCGACAAAAGAAGTACTTAACCTGGCATTAAATGATACTCTGAGCCGGACACTTAATACTGGTGTAACCTCAATACTTGTACTTATTGCAATGTTCTTCTTTGGCGGAGCCACGATCAGAGGATTCCTTTTTGCTATGGTTATAGGTATTATCGTCGGAACCTATTCTTCAATATTCGTGGCAACAGCGGTGGTCTATGATACATCATCAAAGAAAGGATTGAAATTCTGATATTTAACAGATAAATATTTTTTGCAGGGACGTTCCATGGGACGTCCCTTTTTTTTCTAATTTTGTACCTGAAAGGAAACGCAGCAGATAAATGAGCGGACCGGAGATATTTGTAATTATAATAGTTGTACTGATTCTGTTCGGAGCCGATAAACTCCCGGACCTTGCTAAAGGATTTGGGAAAAGTATGCGCGAATTCAAAAAGGCAACCGATGATATCAAGCGGGAATTTGATGACAGTACAAGGGAGATAAGGAGGGATTTCAATGATGTGTCTGAAACCATCAGCAAAGATGTAACTGATATCTCGGATAGTATTACAAGTGATGTGAATGAGGTTTCAAGAAATATTGAGAAAGATATCAATGAAGTTACCGATAACATCCAGAAAGACGTAAATGATGTTGCCCAAAACATAAACAATGATTAAGACTACAGGCATAACGAAGTCATTCGGAGATCTGAAAGTCCTGAAAGGCATTGATATCGAGATCAGGGATAAGGAGGTTATAGCGATTGTAGGGGCGAGCGGCGCAGGCAAGACCACCCTGCTGCAGATAATAGGTACTCTTGATAAACCTGACAACGGAACCATTTATTACAACGGAACCGATATAAGCCGGATGAAGGGACGTTCCCTGGCATCCTTCAGGAACAGCAACATAGGTTTTGTCTTCCAGTTCCACCAGCTCCTGCCCGAATTCACCGCTCTCGAGAATGTCTGCATCCCGGCATATATCGCCGGCAAAACAAAATCAGAAGCGGAAGCGAAAGCTTCTGAACTGCTTGGATTCCTGAGCCTTTCAGACAGACTCGAGCATAAACCATCAGAACTCAGCGGCGGTGAGCAGCAACGTGTCGCGGTAGCCAGGGCGCTTGTAAACAATCCGTCAGTAATCCTGGCTGATGAACCATCAGGAAATCTTGATTCAGAAAATAAAAATGAGCTTCACAAACTATTCTTCAGGCTCCGCGATACTTTCGGACAAACTATAGTAATCGTCACCCATGACAGGCAGCTTGCAGACATGTCGGACCGGATACTGCAGATAAAGGACGGGGTGATGATTAACGGGTAAGAAGGTCTGATTGTCTTATAGTCTTCTAGTCTTGCAGTCGATTGATATACAATGATTAACTGATTGCGGAGAGTTTCGTTGCGAAAATATTCGGAATAATTATTAATAATTTAAAGGCTTCATCCTGTTAATTTGACTAAAACTAAAATCAGTAGTCAATCATTATTAATATAATTTTGTGGTTTTGTAATAACCGGATGAAGTTGAAAAAAGACGAACTTAAAGAGTTCCTCGATGAAAAAGCTGACTTGTACAACAGGCCTTCATTCATTGAGCTTGATCCCATAAGCATACCTCATCAGTTTTCCGGGAAGGAAGATATCGAGATTTCAGGTTTTCTTGCAGCCACGATAGCCTGGGGTAACCGGAAATCGATACTCAGAAGTGCAAAACGCATGATCGGACTGATGGATGAACAACCTTTTAATTTTATTGTTAACAGTGAAGACAGCGATCTGAAAAAGATGAAGGGTTTTGTTCACCGGACATTTAATTCTGATGACTTTATCTATTTTATTAAAGCCCTGAAACACATATACAATAATAAGGGTGGCCTGGAGCAGATATTTAAAGAATACAGGACTTCAGATTCACTTCAGCCTGCTATACATGAGTTCCACAATATATTTTTTGAACTTACTCATGAAAAAAGAACGGAGAGGCATGTATCTGATCCATTCAAGGGTTCAGCGGCAAAGAAATTGAATATGTATTTACGGTGGATGATCAGAAAGGATGACAGAGGCGTTGATTTCGGCTTATGGAAATCAATACCTCCATCTGTTCTTTCTTGTCCACTTGACGTACATTCCGGCAACGTAGCAAGAAAACTTGGGCTACTTACACGGAATCAGAATGATGCCAGAGCGGTAGCAGAGCTTGATCTGTTCCTTCGTAGTCTCGATAGTGAGGATCCTGCCAGGTACGATTTTGCCCTTTTCGGTTTGGGTGTTTTCGAGAAATTCTGAACCAGATTCTACTGACAATTACTTTTTTATCCATTTTGACCTGTCAGGGAAAGCCGGAACAGTCACCCTCTTTACAGGGTTTTCCTTCAGCTCCTGCAGAAGCACCTCAACAGCTTTCTCAAC
>CAZGGZ010000005.1:0-9509 GCA_964525415.1 uncultured Rikenellaceae bacterium
TCGACCTGATGTGTCTGCTGATCACATTCTTCATGCTTACAACTGCTTTCAGCAAGGCTAAAATCATGGAAATCGTTCTCCCTGAGAAACTTAAGGATCCGAATCAGGAAGCACCGAAGATTTCGGCAAGCCGTACTCTTAACATCATCCTTGGACCGGAAGGCAAGATATTTACTTATCCGGGTTCAGTTAAGCCTGAAGATTACAACAATCTTCCACCCCTTAACCTGACAGATTTCAGTGCAACCGGCATTCGCCAGATGCTCCTTGAAAGAAACAGAGCCCTTTTCAAAAAGATTGATGATTTCAACCAACAGGTTATCTCTGGGAAATTAGAGATCTCCCAGGATTCCCTCGCCACCTCAATAAGGAGACTGAAATCGGATGATGACACCGGCCCCATAGTGCTTATAAAAGCATACAAGGAGGCCAATTACGGGAACTTTGTAGATATCCTCGATGAGATGAATATCTGCGGTATTGCCCGTTATACTTTTGTTGACATCGCATGGTATGAAGAAAAGATGGTGGAAAATGCCATGAGCAGTTTGTCCACTCCAGCTACTTCATCGAATTAACCCGTAAACCTTAAAGAAATGGCAAAAGAAAAAATCAAGGTTCCCCTCTTTGATGATATAGTCTTCGAGGTAAGGAACAAGGAGTACGGAGCTTACAGGTTGCGGAAAAAATATAACCGCAATGTTATTATTGCAACATGCATAGGGGTCATCATACTTGCCACGGCAATTATAACCCCTTACCTGAATGCCAAAGCACTTGAAAGCAAAACAAAAAGAGCTGAAAGACAGGTGGAAATCAAGATGGAGAACCTGGATCAACCTAATGATGTGGTTGCTCCTCCTCCTCCTCCCCCCCCTCCGCCTCAGGATGTTGTGCAGCAGGCAAGATATGTGCCGCCGGTTGTGGTTGACTCAGTGAAACCTGAAGAGGCAGTAAAGCTTATGACCGCTGATGATGCACAGCTTGAGGTGCAGAACGAAGAGGTTGTTGAATACGTTGAACCAGTGAAGGAAGAGGTTCAGGAAGAAGAAGCCGAACCCGAACCATTCGTGGTTGTTGAAGAGATGCCGATGTTCCCGGGAGGCGATGTTGCTCTTCTGCAGTACATTGCCGAACATACCAATTACCCGGAAGTAGCAAAAGAAAATAACATCCAGGGAAGAGTAATTGTTAGGTTCTGTGTTACATCCAAAGGTGGTGTCAACCAGGTAAGCGTGCTGAAAGGCGTTGACCCTGAACTTGATACTGAAGCAGTCAGGGTAGTTAACTCACTTCCTGCATTTAAGCCAGGTAAACAGGGCGGAAAACCTGTACCAGTATGGTATATGGTGCCTATTACCTTTACGCTTAAGTAAAATCGATTGTTGATTATATAAAAAGGGGCCTTTATCAAGAGCCCCTTTTTTTATTTACTCAACTCCTTCCGGAGCAGTTTCACAAACTCATTAATATCCTCTTCAGCAGTATCCCAGCTTGTCATAAGACGGTACTCTGAGATATCCTCATTCCACGGATAGAAGAAATATTCGTTCATAACTTTCTTTGCTACATCCGGCGGCATTATTACAAAAACTCCATTTGACTGAACAGGCTGGGTAATTTTTAATCCGCTTATCCCTTCTAACTTTTGAGCCAGAAGAGCGGCCATAGCATTTGAATGTGAGGCGCACATTTTCCATAGATCATTTCGGAAATAGGCCAGATACTGTGCTGAGATAAACCTCATCTTCGATGCCAGCTGCATGCCCTGCTTCCGCAGATATTTAAAATCCTGAGCGAGTCCGGGCTTCAAAAAACATATAGCTTCTCCGTACATCATCCCGTTCTTTGTACCACCAAAAGAGAGAATATCAACTGATGCGTCAGTTGTGAAATTCTTAAAGGGCAAATTCAGTGTCACAGCTGCATTTGCGAGCCTGGCTCCATCCATGTGAAGCAACATATTCCTGGAATGGGCAAAATCAGCAATTTCCTTAATCTCCTGCACGTTGTAAACGGTACCCATCTCTGTCGGTTGAGTTATTGAGATCACTTTTGGCTGGGCATGATGCTCAAAATCAAAACCGTGCATGTGTTTTCCGATCATATCGATGGTGATCTTGCCGTCGTGAGCATCCACAGTAAGTACTTTACACCCTGTGAATTTTTCAGGAGCACCGCATTCATCCTGTTCAAGATGAGCTGTTGATGCTGTTATGATAGAATTCCATGAACGGGTTACTCCGCTTATGCCCAGCACATTGGCAGCTGTTCCCGTAAACACGAAAAAGACCTCTGTGCTGTTTCCCAGATGTTCTTTGAAAAGCTGAACAGCCTGGCTGGTGTAAATATCCGATCCATAACCTGTTACATGGCCGGCATTTGACTTTTCTATTTCCTTCAGGATCTCGGGATGGACTCCTGCATTATTGTCGCTGGCAAATCCTCTTTTAAGGTTATCCCTTCCCATACTGATTCACAATATTTCCCATATACTCACGGGCAAGTTTTGCCTGTTCATGGACAAACTCAATCCCTCCTCTGGAGTGATCATCATTTAAAACCGGGTGACAAAGTTCAAACGTGAAATATCCGTTATAGCCTATTTCGCTCATTAAAGCAAGGTAATGCGAGTAATCTGGAGTTTTTCCGCCCGCATAATAATCGAGTATTCTGGGTTTTATAGCACCGCTGGCATCGCGTATGTATTCACCGCCAAAATGGGAATGAACCTGAAGGTTCCCTACTGTCCGGACAGCATTGGCAACATATTCATTGTCAAGATTTTCAAAAATAGGCAGATCGAGGCATATTTTAAGCCATGGCGAATTGACTTCCCTGACAAGATCATACGTATCTTTCCATCCACGGATCAGGGGTGCGTGGTTCTGAAGAGCCATTACAATACCATTCTCCTCTCCCATCTTTGCTGCTTCCCTGAGACAATCCTTGACAAAATTATAGCGGTCAAGACGGGTAGTAAAAGGGTATTGTCTCTGGAAAGTATAGAATTCTGCACCCCTTGTAAGGTCATAGGTTCCAACACCTTCATGGATCGGAACACCCGGCCATGCCGCAAATAACCTGACAAATTTAGCACCCAGGTCTTTTGCCAGCTTTGCAGTTTCCCTGACCATAAGCAGCTGGCATTCCCTGTGTTCTGGGACCGGGCTTGAAAAGTCATTGTTTGCAGCTACTGCTGGTATCTCAAGACCATATTTCTGAAGAGAAGCAACCATTTCATCCCTCTTTCGCTTATCAAGATCAAGGGGGCATCCCATAGGACGTTTGTTGTCAAGCTCAACCCCATCGAATCCATATTCCTTTGCACGTTTGCAAAGTTCATCGAACGTCAGTGCGGAACCCTCGTACCAGATTCCGCCATAAGTTATTGAGTACAAACCCAGTTTGATTTTGGAACCTTTTCCGGGTTTAACACCTGAGGAACCACTCTTTTCCTTCAGAGCCGGATTAACTTTTCCAAGGACAGCAGCTCCTGCAGCTGCCCCGGAGGTCTCGATAAATTTCCTGCGGTTCATTGATTTTTATTTTTAAATTAATACTTTACTAGCGGATACTGGATCCTTTAAGTGCAAAGAAAGTTATATAAGCATAATAAACAAAGAGACAGCAGATGGCAACTATCAAACCAACTCCCCTCTGAATACCACCCATCATTATAGGAAGCAATGCAGCTCCGATGACAGAGGTTGCTATCACACCCGAACCAACTTTTGAATGAGGACCAAGGTCTTCAAGAGACAGATTGAAAATACAGGGCCACATTATTGAATGCATTAGTCCTGTCCCAAGGAATAAGACAAGAGCAACACCATCCATTTCGAGTAAACCCAGAACCAGTGAAAGCAGCAACATTACTGCTCCAATTATTGCATTGAAGCTCAATATCTTTCTTGTAGAATACTTTCGCAGAATGAAAATACCAGCTATACGTCCTACCATGAGTCCCCCCCAGTAATATGCCAGCAATTTTGTTCGCATATCGCCATTGAAACTGAATCCAAGCTTATCTGAATAATCGGCGAAAAAGCTCGGGATGCCTATTTCAACGCCCATATAAAAGAATATTGCCAGCGAACCGAGCCACATATGAGTGTACTTATATGCGCTTGATTTATATTGTTTTACTACACCTCCTTCGGCAGTTTCACCCTCTCTGATCTCAGGAAGCTTCAGGAAGAACATAACTATGACGATCACAAGAGTGGCGATTCCTATCCCGGCAAAAGGTCCCTGAACTGCTTTCGGATCAGAAGCCCCTCCTGTATTGGCTGACACTATCAGCATTGATACAAAAATCGGTGCTATAACTGTTGCAAGTGAATTAAGCGCGTTAGTCAGGGTCAGGCGGCTTGCAGCTGTTTCAGGGGTACCCAGTGCATTCACATAAGGATTTGCGGCTACCTGAAGAATAACAACACCTATTGCGAAGACAGAAACGGCGCTAAGAAATCCATAGTACCCTAAAGCCACACCGGGAATACACAGGAAGAATCCAATGGCAATAAGTGCAAGAGAGCTTAGCACTCCCCACCTGTAACCTATCCGGTTCAGAAGATAACCTACCGGGATGGAAAGAATGTATGCACCGTAAAAGAACGTATTTGGCAGTTGCTTTTCAACTTCGTTAAGATTGAATGCGTTTTTAAGGTAATCAATCAGCGAGTTGTTCATTGTTGTGATGAATCCTAAAAGGAAGAACATGGATGCCATCACAATAAGCGGGAACAGGAATTTGTTTTTTTCTTTTGTCATTTTATCAGGTTATTAGTTATAGGTTATTTTACGCTAAATTTATGTACAACGCAATGCCTGTATTCCTTTCCCTGCTTAAGTATGGTGGAAGGAAAATGAGGTATGTTCACTGCGTCCGGGAAATGCTGAGTTTCAAGGCAAAAAGCCCATCGCCTCTGATATTTTTTACCGTTCTTACCTTTCTCATTATCGATCCAGTTGGCAGTATAGAGCTGGACTCCCGGTTGTGTGGTATAGACTTCCATTACACGTCCTGATTTTGGATCATGTGCAACTGCAGCAAGTCCAAGAGTACCAGTTCTATGATTCAGAACCCAGTTGTGGTCGTAACCGGCTCCATACTTAAGCTGTTCATCATCCATATCTATAGACGCCCCTATTCTCTTTGGAGTAGTGAAATCCATAGGTGTTCCCGCAACGCGCCGGATCTCTCCTGTCGGAATATTAGTCTCATCAGTAGGAGTGAAAAATGCTCCATTGATCAAAAGGTAATGATCATAAATGCTTCCTGATCCTTCACCAGCCAGATTGAAATAAGAATGACTTGCCAGATTAACTATGGTTGTTTTATCGGAAGACGCGGAATAGTCAAGTCTGAGTTCATTCTTTTCAGTTAACGTGTATGTGACTGAAACCCTGAGATTTCCCGGATATCCTTCTTCACCGTCAGCTGACAGATAAAGCATCTGTATGCTGGAGGGTGAAGATTTAACTACATCCCAGGTTACCCTGTTGAATCCTGTAATTCCGCCATGAAGATGGTTAGGTCCATTATTAACTGCAAGGTAAAATTCCTTCCCAAGCAAGTTAAATTTCCCCTTCCCTATCCGGTTCGCACAACGTCCGCAGACAGCACCCATATAAGGACCGTTGCCATCGATATACTCCTTTATAGTATCATAGCCCTGCACAATATCTGACATGTTTCCATCCCTGTCAGGGACATAAATGCTTACGATGATTGCTCCATAGTTTGTAACCTGGGCTACAAGTCCGTTCTTGTTTCTTAATGTGTGGAAGCTTGTTTTTTTGCCGTTATGCACTCCACTGAACGATTCTTCCGGTATGATATTCATAATTCTTTTTCTTTTCTCTATAACTCAACTTTTCCTGCTCCCTGATGACGTATGAACAGCTTATGGCAGGATCCTTTGCCGTAAACATGTTCAAGGGTGGTCATATATTTATCAAGCAGGTTCTGCGGTACAAATGCCTGGATCGTACCGGCAAATCCTCCGCCATGTACCCTCCAGGCTCCCTGTCCTTTAAGTACAAGCTCGCTCAGGGCAAGTGCAAGGGAGACTCCCTGTTCCCTGACATTATTTACAGGAAAGATGTTCTGATTATACATATAGGAGCTGTATCCAGAATCAATAACCATGTTCAGGAATGCTTTGAAATCGTTGTTTTCAAGTGCTTCAACCTGGTCCACAACGCGCTGGTTATCCTTCTGAAAATGAATTGCTCTCAGAATGGCACGGTCTCCTACTTTTTCACGGATTTTTGGTATAATATCCAGTACCTGCTCGAGGCTGACCTGGCGCAGGACTTTGGCGCCAAGTTCTGCAGCAACAGCTTTCATATCAGTTGGCAGTGAAGCATATTCATCATTCAGATCGGCGTGATTGCCGCCGGTATCTGTAATTACAAGCGAAAAGCCAGTCGCTACAAAATTAAAACTTACCTTTTTGACAACAGGTTTTGAAGGATCCCTGAAATCGATGGTTATAAGCCCTCCCATGGCACATGCAGTCTGGTCCATCAATCCGCACGGCTTGCCGAAATAGTTATTCTCGGAATACTGCCCTATTATTGCGTTTCTTATCGGATCGAGCTTTCCTTTATTGAACAGTTGGTTCAGTATCGCCCCTATAAGCACTTCAAATGAAGCAGAGGAGCTCAAGCCTGAGCCCTTGGGCACACCTCCGTCGATACAGGCATCAAATCCGCCAATTGAAAATCCCTCCTCTTTCAGCCGGGAACATATTCCTCTGACAAGCGCAGAGGAAGTGAACTGTTCTCTTTTATCAGGTTTAAGGGATGACAGATCAACTTCTAACCTGGGATATCCTTCTGATACTATGCGGATTATATTTGTATCATTCCCTGCTGCAACACACACATTGTCAAGGTTAACAGCTCCGGCAAGCACACGACCCCAGTTGTGATCCGTATGATTGCCTCCAATCTCAGTCCGTCCGGGCGAAGTAAAGAATTCTGCATCAGCATCACCAAATTCAGACCTGAACTGGTTCAAAAGATCAGTATATCTCTTAGTATTCCTCTTCAGTTCAGCAGGATCATTTCCGTACAATTCAAGGAAAGCCTTGTTATTTCCACCATTGATCCTGGCGATCAGGTTTTCTATTGTTGCCATGTGATAATAAATTTTGATTTACGACATAATGTAAAAATAATAATTGTCAGGTAATAATATACAGAGGCTGCCTCAAAATATGAGACAGCCTCTGTCAAAAAGTTAATTGCCGGTTGCAATATCCTTTTATTTATGTTTACTCCCTATAAGTGCGAAGAAAACAATATAAAGATAGCATACGATCGGGAGGATGAATGCAAATCTGACGCCAAGCCCGTCAGCTATCAGTCCCATCAGGACTGGTATTAATGCACCGCCGACTATCAGTGTGTTAATAATACCTGATGCCATGCTCAGTTCACCTTTATCCAGTCCGTCAACACCAAGAGCAAATATATTTGGGAACATGATGGAGTTAAAGAAACCTATAGAGAGCCCTACCCAGAGTATCACGTTACCGCTGGCTGCCATCACCAATACCAGAAGAAGAGCTGCAATTATGCCGAAAACTGCAAGTGATCTGTTTGCCTTGCCCTTGCCAAGCTGTATTGCCAGATAGTTAACCAGAGCGATTCCTGCGAAAATGAGTCCGTCAGTAATTTCACGCCTTACAAACCATCCTACGAATAAAGCAAGCAGCATTACAAGTGCTGTGTAGAGATACTTCTTTGACTGAGCCACATTTGACAGCATGAAAGATCCATAGAACCTGCCGACCATGGCACCTCCCCAGTAAAGAGCAATCATCATTGCGGCATCTGACCGGGCCATGTTCAGTGCTTCCTGAAAATATCGCTGAAGCATTGCTGCAGATCCTACCTCAGCACCAACATAACAGAAAATAGCGACAGCTCCCAGGATTACATGCGGGTATTTCCAGACACTCTTCTTTTCTTCGCCCTGTGTAGGGATTACCGGGAGTTTAAGCAGATAAACAGCTATTGCAATAATGATCACAACTACCGCAATTATGAGGAATGGTGTTGGTACCGACTTGGCTGCTTCTGCAGGGCTGAGAGCCGAATCAGCAGCCTTGAATACGAAATAGCTTGCGATTATGGGTGCAATGTATGTTGCAATCGAGTTTAGAGCCTGTGTCAGGTTCAGTCTGCCGGATGCAGTTTCAGACGGTCCCAGGGCAGTAACATAAGGATTAGCTGCAACCTGAAGGAATACAACCCCTCCTGCCATTATGAATATTGCAAATAAAAAGAAGGGGAAAGAGAGTACTTTGGCTGCAGGGTAGAATAAAAAGCTCCCAATGGCTACCAGCAATAAACCCATAATAACTCCGCTCTTGTAGCCGATCTTTTTAATTATACTTCCAGCTGCGAACGAAAGCACGAAATAGGTGAAAAAGAAAGCACCGTTTACCAGCTGGGCGGCAAAGTCAGACAGGTCAAAAACTGCTTTAAACTTGTCGGCGAGTGTGATATTGAAAGTCGTAACGAACCCAAACAGGAAGAATATCATTCCCATGAAGGCCATACCAACTGCTTGTGTATTTTTCTTTTCTGTCATCGTATGGATTTTAGGTTAGACAAATGATCCGATTTTTTGGCAGAGGTAAATTTACATTTTAAGATCGATTTCCAAGCAGGTCGGGTAGCAATATTTAATAATATTTTAAACAATTAACTTCATTTAGTGAATAACTATATTTGCAGAAACAGACTGGTGAAAACTAGATACTTCATATTTATTTCATACAAAGGTACATTCTACCATGGCTGGCAGATCCAGCCAAATTCTGTGACAGTACAGAAGATGCTGGATGGTGCCCTGGGTACACTTCTGGGTGAAACTATATCCACAACCGGAGCGGGGAGAACTGACACCGGTGTTCATGCACTTGTCTTTTGTGCTCATTTTGAGAGTATCAGGACAGATCTGGCAATCAATAAAAAACTGATATTCAGGCTGAACCGTTTCCTTCCAAAGGACATCTCAGTTACCAAAATATTACAGGTACGTGCGGATGCACATGCCAGGTTCAGTGCCGTTTCAAGAACATACAGGTATTATATTACAACCGTCAAGGACCCGTTCGGAGAAGATTCATCATGGTTTCTGCAGGGTATTCCTGACCTGACACTGATGAATAAAGCCTGCAAATTACTTCTTAGACACTCCGATTTTACCAGCTTCAGCAAGCTGCATTCAGATGTCAAAACCAACATTTGCAGAATATTCTCAGCTGAGTGGAAAAAGAAAGATAGCAGGATTATCTTCACAGTAAAGGCTGACAGGTTCCTGCGCAATATGGTGAGAGCGATTGTCGGAACAATGGTCGAGCTTGGATACGGGAAGATAAGCCTGGAAAGCTTTGAGCAGATAATTCTGGCTAAAGACCGCGGACGGGCAGGAAAGTCGGCTCCTGCGAAGGGATTGTTTCTTGAGGAAATTGAGTATCCTG
>CAZGGZ010000005.1:9609-67235 GCA_964525415.1 uncultured Rikenellaceae bacterium
TCCCAGGATCTTTCAGCCTGTGCATACAGCATTTTAAGCCCGGTAATTATTTTGCAACCCCTCTCCTTCCCCTTTTTCAAAAACAAGGTATACTCAGGATTATAAACAAGGTCGAAAAGAATATGTTTTTCGCTCAGAAGATTATAATCAATATCAGGTAGTTTGTCTATGTCAGGAAACATACCAAGCGGTGTCGTATTTATGATTAATTCTGTGTTCAGCAATATTCCGGGTGTAAGATCAGCATAGGTAATGCAATCCTTCTTTTTTGTTCTTGAAACAAAAGTGAAAAATATTCCTGCTTTCTTCAGAGTATATGCGACTGCTTTTGAGCTGCCGCCGGTTCCAAGTACGAGTGCATTGGTTGTGCCGGTTTTCACATAAGGAATTATCGATTCCTTTATCCCTGTCACATCACTGTTGAATCCGGAAATCCTGACCTTGTTTCCTGATCTCCTTATCTTCAAAACATTTACCGCGCCAATTTCCTTTATTGCAGATTCTGTATCGTCAAGATATTGGATGATCTCCGTTTTATAGGGAATGGTTACATTGAGCCCGCAAAGTTCAGGATTTGCTGATATCAGTTCAGGGAACCTGTTAAGCGTTTCAAGCGGGAAATTCTCATACAGGGAATCAATGATCCCTTCCCTGGCGAATTTGTCGGAAAAGTACTTAGCTGAGAAAGAATGATCCAGAGGATATCCTATCAGACCGAATTTCCTCATTTATCTCCTCTCCTACTTCTTAAAAGTATCGGGAAGGAACTGGAAGAATGTATCTCCCCTGAGCCCGAGGCGGAGCGATTCAAGAGGGATGATCTCATTTGGGGCAATATTGCCGAGGTTAACATTGGCACCAAAATTCTTTATAAACCAGGCCTGTTGTGATTTCAGGGGAGCTTCCCAGATGACATTTTCGAGTTTAACCTGTTCTGAAATTGCGTTTATTATCTTATTATTAATAGAGCCATCCTCGTTATAAATTCCTGTTGTGCCTGATTCACGGGCTTCAGCGATAACTTTTACTGATCCTGCATCCAGCTCAGCTTTCATCATTGCAACCCACTGGTCGGGTGTATAGATCACCTCCTTTTTCTTTGATCCCACTTCAGATATTACCGTACCTCGCTTTGAAAGGATCTTTATATATTCAAGCTTCTTTGAATGATCAATATCATAGGATCCGTCGGATACTTCAACAAGTTCAATTTTATTTTTATCAAGGAATCTGATATACTCTTTAAACATATTCCGGATGATGAAAGCCTCAAAAAGTGTACCCCCGAAGTATGGGATAACTCCAGCCTCCTTATATATCTTTATCTTTTTTCTGAATCCGGGAGTAATGAGTGAGGTTCCGAATCCGAGCTTGACATAATCAGTGTATTTTCTGCCAACAGACATAAAGTCCTCAGCTTCCCTTATGCTAAGGCCTTTATCCATCACCATTGTTAGTCCGTAATCTCTTGGCTTTGCGGGACGATCGGGCAAAAAAGGAAGTACTTTTTTCATAGTATTTATTTTAAAGAAATATGTTCAGATAAGATTGTATTTTTCCAGGAGCTTTGTTATGCCTGCATTAAGCAGGGATGGCGGGAAGAGGTCAATAAACTCAGAATAAAGATCTTTATCAGCATCCAGTGCCAGCGACAGGTGCTGCAGGGCTTTGTCCTGACTTCCGGTTTGAAGGCAGAACGATGCCAGCAGGTAGTTAATTCCAGGTACATCGCCGGTAACCTTATATGCATGTTCAAGGTATGGTATCGCTTTCAGGGCGAGGTTTTCCCTGAGGATAATCAGACCCAGATCGCACCAGACATCATCATAATAGGCATCTATTTTCAAAGCTTCCCTGAAGCATCTGAGTGATGCCTTTTTTTCCCCTTTTGCGAAATGGGCTTTCCCGAGCAGGTACCAGAATTCAGGATTCTCATCATCAAGCCTGACTGCTTTTCTGAAATAGATAAGGCTGTCATCTGCATTTCCTGCGTTTAGTTCTATAACGCCAAGTCCAAACCATGGATCAGCATATTCAGGAGCAAGCTCGATTGCCTCATGATAATATTTCTTTGCCAGAACTATCTCATCGGTTTTTTCATAGCATTCTGCCAGGTAGGTCATGGCTTCAAAACTATCAGGTTCAATATCCAGGTATTCGTGGTATACCGGTACCGCTTCGGAATATCTCTCAAGATTGCTGAGAATATTTCCTTTGTTGAAGAGGGCAAAAGAGTTCTGGTTATTGATTGCAAGTGCATAATCGTACGCTCCTATGGCCTTTTCCGATTGCTCCAGTTTGTTGTAAATGATGCCGAGATTGTACCAGGCGCTGTCAGAAAAGGGTTCCTCCTCAAGGTATTTAAGGTATAGAGTAATACTATTGTCAAAATCACCTGTTTTTTCGTATGCATATGCCAGGTCGTAAAGATGAGCCTTGAATTCAGGTTCCTTTTCGATGAGTTGTTTCAGATAAGGAATTACATGCTCATAATAATTAAGATTCTGCAGCACTGAAACAATGGAAAAAAGTATGTTTTCAACCTCATCTGAATCCAGGCTTAAAGCATAATCAAACATTCGCTTTGCACCCTGGATATCACCAAGCATTCCCATGGCTGTACCTTTGGCAATATATATTTCGTGGTTTCCCGGTTCAATATTCTCAAGTTTCTTAAGTATTTTAAGTGTCTCCACCGCTCTTCCCTTATCGAGTAAGACTCTTGCTTTCCTCAGTTGAATAGAAACCGAATTTGGATGCTGCTGAGTAGCCAGCACAGCTGCCTCATATGCTTTAAGGGAGTTGTTGCTTTCGATATAATAATCTATAATAGACTCAAATTCAATAACATCAAAGAAATAATTTTCATTATTCTTCCTCATCCTCTCGAACTTCAGCACCGCCTGCTTTATCTCATCCTCAAATGAAAATCCAAACTTTTCCTCTTCCATTACTTTATCGGTAATTTTACAAAAGTAATACTATTTTTAACAAGGATAAACCAGGGAATATTCAATTATTAACAATTTCTTGTATTTTTAAACACCTAATATTCAATGCAATACGGTGCTATAACCCTATTTCCACTGTTTTTTAGTAACCGCCACGCAACCTTCATATGTATTTAATCATCATTCTCATATAAAACAGGATTTTTTACCCTATACCCAATTTACCCTAGAATTAACCTAAATTCTACCTCAGAAGAACCGGGCACCCACCCGGTTTTTCATTTATACCTGTAATACTTTTTATTAATATCTTTGCGTTTACATTTTGTTTTTAAATCCTCAATATGAAAAGAGCTTTACTTAAAACAGCAGTATTCAGCATATTTATCATTTACGCAAGTACAGTATCATGCAGGAAAACTGAAAATCCGATTAAGTATAAGTATGGTACGTTTCCTGATACTGTGATAAGCCTGGTCAGCATAAATTCAGCATATGACGATTATAACTGTGATATTTACCAGCTTTATGGCGAATTATATTTTTTATTCTCAACCAACCGGGAAAGTTCCGGCGGTCAGTTTGATTTTGAGCAGGCAGAAGTAACATTTATTTTTGATCGGACAAATGGAGAATTTAAATATAATAATATGATATCGAGTCTGCCATTTCTTACAAAGCTCATGGATGCAGCAAATACCGATGGTGATGATTTCGGCCCCTATAGTCTTTTCAGCACTGTGGATGGTTATGAATATCTTTTTACAGCCTCGGAAAACTCTGGCGGAAAGCTTGATTTCTATTATTTCCGAAACCTCCCTGCTTATGGCAACAACCTTCCCAACGTTCAGGGACCTTACCCTGCTACACTGCTGAATACATCTGCTGATGATGCATATATAAGCTTTGACGCAAAACAGGATTCAGCCTATTTTTCAACGAATGTGAGCGGAAATTTTGATATATATGTTAAAACCCGGTCTGAAGACACTCCTATTGATAAATGGCTTGATGGAAGCTACTCTTCATCGGAATTAGTTGATAGCATCAATAGTACCAGCGAAGATAAGTGCCCGCTTGTTTACAAGGATCTGATGTTGTTTACATCAAACAGACCCGGCGGTATGGGAGGATATGACCTCTATTATTCTATATTCAGGGACGGGAACTGGAGTTCACCTGTCAATCTTGGACCTGATATAAACACTTCTTCAGACGAGTACCGTCCAAGGCTGTGGATACATAATGACTTCTCAAATGATCTGCTGATATTTTCTTCCAACAGGATCGGCGGGAAGGGAGGATTTGATCTTTATTTCATAGGAATATCTTTCCCCGAAAGCAAGTAAATACCCACAACAGAGCCTCTACATTCTTCGCTTTGCTGCATTCAGCGTATTACGCAGGAGGGAAACACGTGTCATAGGACCAACTCCTCCTGGAACCGGTGTTATATATGAGCACCTGGGAGCTACATTTTCGAAATCAACATCCCCGGCAAGTTTCCACCCCGACCTGGTTCCAGGAGCACTTACCCGGGTTGTTCCAACATCAATGACCACAGCTCCTGTTTTTACCATTTCAGCCTTTACAAAGCCCGGTGAACCCAGTGCAGCTATGATAATATCTGCTTCCATTACAACATCGCCAAGGTTTCTTGTCCTGCTATGTACTACAGTGACTGTCGCATCCATACCTTTCTGAGAGAGCAGGATACTTACCGGCCTGCCCACAATGTTGCTCCTCCCTATCACAACACATCTCTTTCCTGAAGTCTCTATCCCGTACCTTTTTATCAGTTCCACTATCCCATATGGTGTAGCAGGCAGGAATCCGGGGAGACCGATAACCATCCTGCCTATATTTGCCGGGTGAAAGCCGTCAGCATCCTTTGACGGATCAATTGATTCAATAACTTTATTCTCATTAATATGATCAGGCAGAGGTAATTGTACAATAAAACCATCGATATCATCATCGTTGTTAAGCTCTGATATTTTGTCAAGAAGTACTTTTTCAGGAATATTATCATCATATTTAATAAGTGATGATCTGAATCCGACTTCTTCGCAGTCTTTCACCTTGTTGGCAACGTAGGTCTGACTCGATCCGTCATTACCAACGAGAATAGCGGCCAGATGGGGTGTTTTACGACCTTCTTTTTTAAGCTTCAGAACTTCGTCAGCAATTTCCTTTTTAATTTCGGATGCTGTCTTTTTGCCATCGATTAGTGTATACATATCGCATTATTATCTTCTGCCCATAAGTCTGGCGGCATTGCCGGGCTTTGTCATCATTTTCATCATCTTCCGGGTCTCATCGAACTGTTTCACAAGCTTATTTACCTCCTGGACTGTTGTGCCGCTGCCCACCGCTATCCTCTTTCGCCTGCTGCCGTTCAGTAATACAGGATTGGATCTTTCCTCAGGGGTCATGCTTCTTATTATAGCTTCTATGTTCTTGAAGGCATTGTCATCAATATCCAGGTCTTTTACCGCCTTTCCGACACCCGGTATCATGCCCATGAGGTCCTTAACATTACCCATTTTCTTGATCTGCTGGATCTGGTCTATAAAATCGTTTAAATCGAACTGGTTTTTTGCGATTTTCTTCTGCAATTTCCTGGCTTCCTCAGTATCATACTGCTCCTGGGCTTTTTCAACAAGGGTAACTATATCACCCATCCCGAGGATCCTGTCTGCCATTCGTAACGGATAAAAGATGTCAATTGCATCCATTTTTTCACCGGTGCTGACAAATTTGACTGGTTTGTCGACCACCGATCTTATTGAAAGTGCCGCCCCGCCCCTTGTATCGCCATCAAGCTTGGTCAGGACTACTCCGTCGAAATCGAGTCTGTCGTTGAACTCCTTTGCAGTATTGACAGCATCCTGACCTGTCATCGAATCGACTACAAAAAGTATCTCATGCGGATTTACTGCCTCTTTTACTGCAGATATCTCTTTCATCATCTCTTCGTCAACAGCCAGCCGGCCGGCAGTATCGATTATTACAACATCATAACCGTTTCTTTTTGCCTCTTTTACCGAGTTTTTAACAATCTGTACAGGGTTCATGTTCCCCTCTTCAGTATAGACAGGTATGTCCACCTGGGTACCGATAATTTGAAGCTGATCTATGGCTGCAGGACGGTAAACGTCACCTGCGACCAGAAGAGGATTCTTTCCTTTTTTGCTTTTTATCCAATTAGCAAGCTTTCCGCTGAAAGTTGTCTTTCCTGATCCCTGAAGTCCTGCTATAAGTATGATTGCCGGATTGAATTTAATGTTTATATCAGTCTTGTCGCCTCCCATCAGCTGAGCCAGCTCGTCATGAACTATCTTTACCATCATCTGGGAAGGATTTACTGATTTCAGCACTTCCTGTCCAAGCGCTTTGGTCTTTACCGTATCGGTGAACTGTTTGGCTATCCTGAAGTTGACATCAGCATCCAGAAGTGCTTTGCGAACATCCTTGAGTGTTTCAGCTATGTTTATTTCCGAAATTCTCCCCTGACCCTTTAGTATTTTAAAGGATCGTTCCAGTCGTTCGCTTAAGTTTTCAAACATATTGTGAAAATGATATAATAACTTTTTACATTCTCTCAGGCATCTCAATTCCCAACAGCCACATTCCTGAAGCCAAAACTCTTCCGGTGACCTCGGAGATCATCAGTCTGAGATTCCTGACCATATGATCCTCCTCACCCAGAATTGAAAAATCGTGGTAGAACTGGTTATACTCTTTCGCCAGGTCAAAGCAATAGTTTGCCACTATCGCAGGAGTATTCCCTGCTGCAGCCTCAGAAACTGTTTTTGTAAAATTCCGGAGGAGTTTTATCAGCATAATCTCTTTAGCACCTGCTGACGCTTTTGGGATTGAATTGATATCAGGATTTACTCCAACCTGCTCGGCTTTTCTGAAAACTGACTTAATCCTGGCGTATGTGTACTGGATGAAAGGCCCTGTATTTCCATTAAAATCAATTGATTCAGAGGGATTGAATGTCATGTTTTTCCGGGGATCCACCTTCAGAATGAAATACTTCAGAGCACCCAGTCCAATTTTACGGAAAATATCCTCTTTTTCCTCCTCAGGGAAGTCTCCCAGTTTGCCAAGTTCCAGGGATACTTCCCTTGCAGTAGTCTTCATTTCATTTAAAAGGTCATCAGCATCAACTATTGTTCCTTCCCGTGATTTCATCCTGCCTTCCGGGAGTTCGACCATCCCGTATGAAAAATGGATTAATCCATCAGACCATTTATACCCCATCCTTTTAAGAACGGCTTTGAGTACCTGGAAATGATAATTCTGTTCATTGCCAACGACATAGATGCATTTGTCAAAGCCATAATCCTTTTGTCTCAGAACGGCTGTCCCTATATCCTGTGTAATATAAACAGCCGTACCGTCGGAACGGAGGAGAAGTTTCTGGTCAAGACCTTCTGATGTCAGGTCAATCCATATTGAGCTGTCGTCTTTCCGGTAGACGATACCCCTTTCAAGCGCATTGAAAACTATATCGCGTCCAGGCTGGTATGTTTCCGACTCATAATAGATTCTGTCAAAATCGACACCAAGGGCCTGGTAAGTTTCATCAAATCCCTTATAAACCCACGAATTCATTTTAGTCCAGAGATCCATCACTTCCCTGTCTCCGGCTTCCCACCTGATGAGCATATCCCTGGCTTCCTTCATCATTAAAGTAGAATTTCTTGCTTCATCGTCGTTCATTCCTTTATTCAGGAACTCTTCTGCCTGAAGCCTGCATTCCTTTTCAAACAGGACATAGTATTTACCGACAAGGTGATCACCTTTAATTCCAGAAGATTCCGGTGTTTCTCCTTTTCCGTATCTGAGCCAGGCAAGCATCGATTTGCATATGTGTATTCCCCTGTCGTTTACAATATTTGTTTTTATAACCCTGTGACCGCAGGCTGACTGAATCCGATAAAGAGAAAAACCGATAAGGTTGTTCCTGATATGCCCTAGATGAAGCGGTTTATTGGTATTCGGGGATGAATATTCTATAAGTATTGTTTCCGGATCAGTGACCCTGCATTTGCTTAAAAGGTCTCTTTGAGAAACCATTTCACAGAAATTCTCCATCCACCATTCGTCGGAAATCTCAAGATTCAGGAATCCTTTTATCACATTATAACCTTTGATAGCCGGGAAAGTTGAAACAAGATGGCTGCCAATTGTTTCACCCGTCTTTTCCGGAGTGTTCTTTGAAAACCGCAAAAGAGGAAAAACAACCAGGGTAAAATCACCTGTAAAGTCTTTTCTTGTCTCCTGCACCTGAATGAGTTCTTCTGCGACATCACCATTATACAGGACCTTTACAGCCTCCCTTATTTTTTCCTTAAGAATATGCTCCATCTGTTCTTGAAATTTCAGGCTGCTAAGATAACATTTTAATAAATTGGCATAAAACAAATCAGGTCCAAAACCAGTCGCGTATTAACTGAAGAAAATCACCGGTTTATACAAACAGCTGAAAATATTTGACAATCGGACAATTATTTTTGATGAAGAATTGATGAAGATTAATATTATTGTTAAAAAGATGTGTTAATTTTATAATGAAATTCATAACTAATTAAGCGTTAATATAGTTTAATAGCGGTGGAACTGAAAAATATATACATTGAGTCAACAGTCAAAACACCCCAGATTGATCTCAATCATTTCACAGGAGAGCTGATATTTTCAGGCAGGTCTATACCTGAAAATGCCGCTGAACTTTACGAACAGATCCTGAAATGGGTTACTCAATATGCAAAGGATCCGCGTCATACAACAAACCTGAGGCTTAATCTTGAGTATTTCAATACCGCTTCATCCATCTGGCTGGCAAAAATAGTTAAGGTCCTGTGTTCAATTAAGGAATCCGAAGCTACTCTTATTATACATCTGTATTTCAATATCGAGGAATTCGACAGCATGGAAGTTGAGGACCTTAAGGATGCTCTCAGCCCTATCATTGATATGATCGGATCACCTACCATAAGCCTGGGCATAAAAATCTACGGAACAGATGAAAACGGTGAGATTCTGAAAGAATCAATAGTCCTTATTTAATATTGTTTTAGCTCACTCTCTCCCATTTTTTCTCATTTTTTTGGCATAACTTTAGTTCGCCAATTTACATAAATATTATGCGCAGGTTATTACTAGTATTGTTATCAATCATAGGTGTTATGGATATTTATTCCCAGAATAAATCAACTGACAGACAGCCGGTTGCAGCTGGCAGGTTTTATGAAGCCGACAAGGAAACGCTTACCAGGGACATTGAAGAGCTTTTCGTTGACTGCAAAAAGTCTCCCGGAACCTGGAAAGTAAGAGCAATTATAAGTCCGCATGCCGGATATATATTCTCTGGAAAGATAGCAGCCTCAGCCATTTCTTCAGTTCCTAAAAATGCCGACATAAGTAATATCTTCATTATTGGCTCCAGCCATGTCATGGCATTTGATGGAGCATCAGTCTATTATGTCGGGGATTATATCACTCCTCTCGGAAAGGCTGAAGTGAATATGGAGATTGCAAACAAGCTCAGGAACGATAACAGGGTTTTTAGTTTCCCGGTTACCTCACATCTGCAGGAACACAGCCTGGAGGTTCAGATTCCGCTTATCCAGTATTACTTCACGAAAATGCCGAAAATAGTTCCAATAATAATAGGAACAAACAATGCCAGTACAATTAAGCAAATTGCGGATGCTCTTAAGCCATATTTCACACCACAGAATCTCTTCCTGATAAGCAGTGATTTTTCACACTATCCGACATACAAGGACGCTGTTTATGTTGATAATAATACTGCTGAAGGAATAGTTACAGGAGATCCACAGGCTTTTCTTACAGCAATGAAAAACAATTCTTCAAAGAACTACCCGGGTCTGGTAACAAGTATGTGCGGTTGGGCTTCAGGACTGACAATCATGCACCTTGCTGAAAACGATAAGAATCTTGAATTTAAACGCATTGACTACTGTAATTCAGGTGATACTCAATACGGCGATAAGGACCAGGTGGTAGGATATCATGCAATAGCACTGATAGAAAAGGACCAGAATGAGGAACAGGAATCATCCATGGAGGATCTTTCATTTACAAAATCCGAAAAAGAACAGCTTTTTTCAATTGCCAGAAACAGTATCAGAACCATGCTGTATGATAACAAGCGATACCAGATTGATGAAAAAAAGATCCCTGAAACCCTGAAAAAGCAGTATGGTGCATTTGTAACCCTGAAGATAGATGGTAAACTAAGAGGTTGTATCGGAAGATTCCTTTCAACAGACCCTCTTTATGACGTTGTTCAGGCTTCAGCACTCTCTTCAGCTTTTGAGGATCACCGGTTTTATCCCCTGACAAAGGAAGAATATGAAAAAGTCGATGTGGAGATTACCATTCTCGGCCCGATGAAAAAGATAAGCAATATTAACGAAATCAAACTCGGAAAACACGGCATATATATCAAGAAGGATTTCAGGGCAGGCACCATGCTGCCCCAGGTGGCTATTGAGAACAACTGGACGGTAGAACAATTCCTCGGATATACCTCAAGGGATAAGGCAGGACTTGACTGGGACGGATGGAAAAATGCCGAGCTGTTCATCTATGAGGGTATGGTTATTGAAGAAAACAGGAAATAACTATGTATCATGTTGTCGGGACAGCTGTGACTGTCTCTGTTCTGTATTTAATAAGCTTCATTTTTTACCGGGCAGGTCTCTACCCGCTTGCCTCTCACAGGAGACTCTGGAATTCAGTGCTTGCCATTGCTTTTATCGTTACTGCACTGGCCGGTTTCTTCATGGCCCTCCAGATAAATTTCAAATGGAATATTCCGGGAATAAAATCGATACTTAAGTGGCATGTTGAAACGGGGGCCGGAATGACCATAACCGGAATTTTTCACCTGATCTGGCACTTATCGTATTTCAGGAAAATATTTTCCGGGACAGGAGAGAATCAACAAATGTCTGCCTTCAGGAAGATGAGCTCTTCCGATATCGCTATCAACTTGTTTGTGATAGGATTTACAAGCATGTCGGTACAGATTTTACTGATGAGGGAGGTTATGAATATTTCAGGCGGCTTTGAGCTTACAAGCGGTATTTTTCTCGGATCATGGCTGATTTCTTCAGGTATTGGTGCTGCCGCTGCAGGAAGATCAGATTTAAATAATATACCCAGAATTAACTTGATCTTCTCAGTAAGCCCTGTAGTTTCGCTTGCGTTGCTTATCATGCTATCCAGGCTTTTCCTGGAAACTGGCGAGACACCTTCATTCCTTGTAAGCATAATCTTCACTTTCCTGGTGTTGGTGCCGTTCTGCATAATATCAGGATTCAGTTTTGTCAAACTTATAGCAGCTGCCAGAGAAGTTAACGGTTTTATCCCTGGTAAATCGTTTTCATTTGAGACAACCGGAGGCATAACTGCAGGTATACTGTTGTCGGTCCTTACAACCGGTCTGCTTAACACATACAAGTTGCTTCTGACTATTATCCTTCTGTCTTTTGCTTACACGCTGCTGACTTTTTTTGTCAACGGAAGGAAAATGAAAATCCTTTTAAAGGCTGTTGCATCAGTTGCGGTAGCTGTAATATTATTATCAAATCCCGATGTGATATTCAGACAGCTTTTACTGCCGGGGATAACAGTAACCGGCACAAAGGATACTCCTTACGGAAACATAACATACGGGGAGTACGCGGATGAAAAAAGCGTTTATTATAATCAGCGGTTGCTTGCCTATAACGATGATGCCGCTGAAAGAGAAGAGAATATTCACTACGCATTGCTTCAGAATGACAATCCTGAAAAGGTGCTTCTCATTTCAGGTTCACTGAAATCTCATTTGCCTGAGATCCTTAAATACCCGGTAAAAAAAATATTCTACCTGGAAAGAGATCCTGAACTTTTAAAATCAGAATCAGGCAAGGCTGATCCTGGAGCTTCAGAGCTGGTAATTGAAAACAGGGATGCATTCAGATACCTCAAAGGCAGCAACGAAAAGTTTGATGCTGTACTTCTGCTGCTCCCGCCTCCTTCAACACTGTCGCTGAACAGGTACTATACTACCGAATTCTTTGATAATGTAAGGAATAATATGACTCCGGATGGAGTATTCATGTGCTCTCCCGGAACCTGGGATAATTACCCCAACAAAGAGTCATTAAATTTCTACTCTTCTGTTTATAACAGCCTTGCCGGAGTATTCAAATATGTAAAACCTGTTGCAGGAAATAAGCTTTACCTGGTTGCGTCAGACTCGGAATTGTCGGTTTCGGTCTGCAGGCTGACCGAAGAGAGGAAAATAAACAACATCTATGTCTGCTCAGATTTTCTGGCTGACGACCTCCTTGAAAACAAATCCGCAGAGGTTTTATCACTTCTTGACCGGGAAGCAAGAATGAACAGCTCTCTGTTCCCGATAGCCAACTTTCATTTTCAGTCCTATAACTTAAGCAGGGATTCAAATGAGAAAATTCCTTCAATAATATTGATGATAATTGTCTTTGCTTTGCCAATACTGACTGTCAGCAGAAGAAACCTGTTAATGTATTGCAGCGCTTCTGCACTGGCCGGATTTGAAATAATCATTTTGCTTTCACTTCAGCTTACTGCAGGCAACATGTATCAGTTCACTGGCCTCATACTGGCTTCATTGATGGCAGGACTGGCAGCAGGTACAGGAATTAATATCACATTCCTGAATCCAATAAAGCTCCGGATCAAAGCGCTTTTCCTGATAGCTTATTATGCAGCAATTGCATTGGGAACCAGCTTATTACTATCGATTGACAGTACTCCTGCAGCGATAATCATTATAATAACATCAGCTTTACTTCCCTCCTTCATGACCGGTCATATCTTCCGTGAACTTACTCTGGACGATAGAAACGGATCGTTGTCTGCCGTTACTTACAGTGCCGATCTGGCTGGTTCTGCTTTCGGATTCATTCTTATTTCTGGTGTTGCGATACCCCTGATTGGTATGAAAGCCTCAATATTTTTACTGTCAGGTCTGATTTTTGCAGGTATTCTTTTTGGAACAAACAGGAACAAATAGTAGTTTTATTCTTTGCACCATTCATTAAGATGAAAGTAGGACCATTTGATAATAGTAAACGGGATTTTATCAAAAGATGCCTTGCATTTTCTGCAGGCGTAGTCGCATGCCCCTGTTCGGCTATAATGAACGGTATTATTCCAGGGGAGCAGGAAATACACCGGAAACTGGCAATGTTCCAGGAGGAGACGCCAAAGGGAATAATGTGCAGGATTTGTCCAAATGAATGTGTCCTTAAGGAAGGTGAGATAAGTGACTGCCGTAACAGAATAGTCAGGAATTCGAAACTTTATACAATGGCATTCGGAAATCCATGTTCTGTAGCAGTGGATCCTATTGAAAAGAAACCACTCTATCATTTTTATCCCGGATCAAGGGCATATTCAATAGCCACTGCAGGCTGCAATATGGCATGTCTTAACTGCCAGAACTGGACAATTTCACAGACAAGTCCTGATAAAACAAGAAATTACGACCTTCCTCCCGAAAAAGTTGTGGAAGAGAGTATCAGGAACAAGTGCCGGTCAATTGCATATACATATTCAGAACCTGTTACCTTCTATGAATATGCTTATGAAACAGCAGTAATTGCAAAAAAATCCGGCGTAAAAAACATTTTCAAATCAAACGGATATATCAATTCTGAGCCATTAAAGAAATTGTGCACCGTCCTCGACGCTGCAAATATTGACCTTAAATCGTTCAATGACAGCACCTATCTCAAGCTCACCGGCGGAAAGCTCCAGCCGGTCCTTGATGCGCTGAAGATCTATAAGGATATGGGAGTATGGCTCGAGATCACCCATCTGATCGTTCCCACCTGGACCGACAATACGGATGAGACAGGCAGGATGTGCAAGTGGCTGAGTGAAAATGGATTCAGGGAGACTCCCCTTCATTTCAGCAGGTTCTATCCCACTCATAAGCTTGAACAACTGCCTCCCACTCCGGTGGAAGTTCTCAGAAACGCAGCCAGGATTGCTTCCGGCGAAGGATTGAAATATGTATATATCGGTAATGTGCCCGGAAGTGAGATGTCAGATACGAAATGCCCTTCCTGCGGGACAACAGTTGTAGCACGGCAGGGTTACAGGATAGTGATAAACAATATTTCAGGCGGGAAATGCAACAACTGCAAAAATACAATTGATGGCGTGTGGGCCTGATCAAAACTCCAGTGATCCGGAATGAAAGAATCTGAAGCAAGGAAACGAATAGAAAAACTCCGCAGGGAGATAGAGGAACATAATCACAAGTATTATGTGCGTTACAGTCCGGCTGTTTCGGATTTTGAGTACGACCTGCTGCTTAATGAACTTGATACTCTTGAGAAGAAGTTCCCATCCCTGATCACGGAAGATTCTCCCACCCAGAGGATAGGAAGCGACATAAAGAACGAATTCAGGCAGTATGACCACAAGTACCCGATGCTTTCGCTCAGCAATACTTATAATGAAGAAGAACTGAGGGATTTTACCAACAAGGCGGAGAAAGAAGCCGGAGGTACTGTTGAGTATGTTTGCGAACTTAAATTCGATGGAGCGTCTGTAAGCCTGATATACAGGAATGGGAAGCTCTTCAGAGCGCTTACCCGCGGCGATGGCGCTAAAGGTGATGAGGTCACCCCTAACGTAAAAACCATACGAAGCATACCTTTAAGGGTAACAGGTGATAATATCCCCGATGAATTCATAGTGAGAGGTGAAGTTCTAATGCCACGCGCTGTTTTTGACAGGCTCAATGCTGAAAGATCTGAATCGGAACTCCCCTTATTCGCAAATCCGAGAAATGCAGCCGCCGGAACACTTAAGCTTCTTGATCCGAGAATGGTAGCTTCGAGAGAACTTGACTGCATGATCTATTTTCTTCTGGCTGAGGAATTACCAAATGAGACTCACTTTGAAAATCTTTTGGACGCAAAGAAATGGGGATTCAGGGTATCTGACAGTATAAGGATGTGCAGAGGCATTGAGGAGGTGAAGAACTTCATAAACTACTGGGAAGCGGAACGAAAGAAATTACCATTTGATATTGACGGAGTAGTTATCAAGATCAATCCAATTACACTCCAGGAGAAGCTTGGCTATACTGCAAAATCTCCCCGCTGGGCAATAGCATACAAATACAAGGCGGAGCAGGTTTCTACAAAGCTTCTATCAGTATCTTATCAGGTCGGCAGGACCGGTACGGTCACACCTGTAGCAAATCTTGAACCTGTTTTCCTGGCAGGATCGACCGTAAAGCGCGCCACACTGCATAATGCAGATCAGATAGCTCTTCTTGACCTGCATATCAATGATCTGGTTTACGTCGAAAAAGGAGGAGAAATAATTCCCAAAATCGTTGGTGTTGACCATTCATCACGGGATGAAGACAGCAGGCAGATAGAATTCATTAAAAACTGTCCGGAATGCGGAACCGCACTGGTAAGAAATGAAGGTGAGGCAAATCATTTTTGCCCAAATTATCTTCACTGTCCGCCGCAGCTTAAGGGAAGGATAGAACATTTCATTGGGAGAAAGGCGATGGATATAGACGGACTTGGTGAAGAGACCATCGACCTGCTTTTCAGAAATCACCTGATCAGGAATTATGCGGATCTGTACGAGCTTAAGGCTGAACAGCTTATTCCTCTGGAAAGATTGGGAGAAAAATCTGCAACCAACATTATTTCAAGTATAAAGTCATCATTGTCCGCTCCGTATAGCAGAGTACTTTTTGCGCTTGGTATAAGACACGTGGGAGAAACTGTCGCTAAGACAATTGCAGAAAGATTCAGTTCAATTGATGATCTGATTGAAGCTGACCTGGAAGCACTGACCAGTATCCATGAAATAGGTCCAAAGATTGCATTAAGCATTATTTCATTCTTTGCTGATGAAGATAATATACTAATAATTAACCGCTTAAAATCATACGGCCTGAAATTTTATGAGGAGGACAAAAAAGCTGTAAGTGAAAGACTGAAAGGAAAATCAATTGTTATCTCAGGTGTTTTCAGCAAACATACCAGGGAAGAGTACAAGGAGATCATTGAAAGGAACGGTGGCAGAAATTCATCATCCCTATCCCGAAACACTTCCTTTATTCTTGCCGGTAACGATATGGGTCCGTCAAAAAAAGAGAAAGCGGCAGAACTTGGAATCCCTCTTATCAGTGAAGAGGAATTTTTAAAAATAATCGGTGAATAATAATATTTTTTACTTCTGTAGACATTAATAAAAAACTGTTAGGTTTGCATTATGGAATTACTGAGGGAGGTCAGACTGAAAATGGGAAATTCAATTCTTTCCAAAAAACTTGGAAAGGTAAGGAGGAAAGTATTTTACACAAATATTAACCGGATAAAAACTATTGGAATAGTTTGGGATGCCTCTAACCCGGAGGATTTCAACAGTCTTTCAAAATTCCACCAGAAAATGAATGAAAGAGGAGTCAATGTGACCATACTGGGGTACTACCCCGGGAAGGAGCTCCCAAACCAGTATACTGCACTAAGGTATTTTACATGCCTGAAGAACAGGGAGATCAGCTTTTTTTATGTACCTGTCTCAAACGAAACAGAGAAGTTCATTAATACAATGTTTGACATACTTATTGATATTAATTTCGAAAAAGTATTTCCGGTTTATTATATCTCATCCCTGTCAAAAGCCAGCTTTAAAGTAGGGCTGTTCGACAAGGAAGCAAACAATTCCACATTTGATCTGATGATGGAATTGAAAAAACCAGTCCGGGTTGAGGACTATCTTACCAATGTAATTCATTACCTGGAAATGATAAATTCAGGATCATCAGGACAAGCTGACAAAAACCAATTATGAAGAAATTTGAAGGTACCGGCGTGGCTATCGTCACTCCATTTCTGGACGACACACAGGTTGATTATGAAGCTCTGGGTCGCGTTGTAAATCATGTCATTGAAGGAGGAGTAAATTATATTGTAGTTATGGGAACTACAGGTGAAGCCTCTACCCTCTCTTTGGATGAAAAGAAATCCGTATTATCATCTGTAAATGAGGCAGTTGCCGGACGTGTTCCCCTGGTTGTGGGCATAGGAGGCAATAATACGGCTGAAGTAATAAGGACATTCGGTGAACTTGACCTGAAAGGTATTGACGGGATCTTATCGGTAGCTCCCTATTATAACAAGCCGAGTCAGAATGGATTATTCCATCACTTTAAAACGATCTCAGAGAACAGTCCGTTGCCGTTAATAATATATAACGTTCCCGGAAGAACCAGCTGCAATATTGCTTCTGAAACCTGCCTGAAGCTTGCCCACGAATGCAGAAATATTGTTGCTGTAAAAGAAGCTTCCGGTGATCTTACCCATATTATGAAGATAATAAAGGGAAAACCTGAAGGTTTTCTTGTGATTTCGGGCGATGACATGCTGACCCTCCCGATAATGGCTGCCGGAGGAGCAGGTGTCATATCTGTTCTTGCAAACGCTTATCCCATGGAATGCAGCAGCCTGGTAAACCATCTGATGAAGAACGACTATATTGCTGCCCGTGAAATGCAGCTTAGTCTCATAGAAAGGATTGAATTATGCTTTGCCGACGGAAATCCTTCAGGTATAAAAGCATTCCTCAGTATCATGAATCTATGCAGGAATAATTTAAGGCTTCCGCTGGTTCCTGTCAACCAGACTGTCTTTTCCAGAATTCAGAAAGCTGTTGAAGAGGCAAAGTAGTTTATGATCATGGTGCTGGCGGAGTAGCGCCGGCTGCAAGCTGAGCACCGTGGCAATGCTTGTATTTCTTTCCGCTGCCACATGGGCATGGATCATTTCGTCCCACTTTCTTGTCAACCCTTACCGGCTCGGTTTTCTGGTCCTTGTCCTGACTGCCTCCTCCTCCCATCGCAAGATCAGTCCTTGATGTTCTCAAATTCTCAACCTGCCGCCTTCTTTGAGCCTCCTTCACCTGGTCAGGATCCTGGCTGGGTATATAACCTTTCATCAGTGTACTGACTACATCCTTATTCACTTTATTGAGCATCGTCTTGAACAATTCAAATGATTCGAACTTGTAAATCAGCAGCGGATCCTTTTGCTCATATGTAGCATTCTGGACCGACTGTTTAAGTTCATCCATTTCTCTCAGATGTTCTTTCCATGCTTCATCTATTGTTGACAGGACGACTGTCTTCTCATAGGCTTTTGCCAGTTCCTTGCCTTCCGATTCCGCAGTTGCCTTAAGGTTTGTAACAACCTGAAAGATCCTGACTCCGTCTGAAATGGGAACTACTACATTCTCATAAACGTGAGACATCCGCTCATACACATCTTTAAGCACCGGATATGCCTGCTGGGAAATCGTTTCAACCTTTCTTCTGTATGTTTCGAGGACCTTTGCGTATACACTGTCAGTGACTTCGTTTACAGAGATTTTCAGAAAATCCTGCTTCGGAACAGGCGAATCCATTGAAAATGAGCGTATAAGGTCAAAATCAAAACCTTCAAAATCTCCTTCCGTATGATATGTCTCTACCAGGTTCTCTGTCACATCAAACATTGAGTTTGCAACATCAACGCTCAGTCGTTCACCCAGTAGTGCATGACGCCTTTTCTTATAGATGACCTCTCTCTGTGAATTCATCACATCATCATATTCAAGGAGCCTCTTGCGGATTCCGAAGTTGTTCTCTTCAACTTTCTTCTGTGCTCTCTCAATAGATTTGGTGATCATTGAGTGCTGGATCATTTCCCCGTCCTTAAGACCAAGCTTGTCCATGATGCCTGCAATTCTCTCGGATCCGAAAAGTCTCATCAGTTCATCTTCAAGAGAAACAAAGAATTGCGAGGACCCAGGGTCACCCTGCCTGCCAGCACGTCCGCGAAGCTGTCTGTCAACCCTGCGAGACTCGTGTCTTTCGGTGCCGATTATTGCCAGCCCTCCTGCCCTCTTCACCTCCTCAGTAAGCTTAATGTCTGTACCCCGGCCGGCCATGTTGGTGGCTATTGTTATTGTTCCTGTCTTTCCTGCTTCAGCAACAATTTCAGCTTCCCTCTGATGCAGCTTGGCATTAAGGACGTTATGCTTCAAACCCTTCATTTTGAGCATCCTGCTCAGGAGCTCTGATATTTCCACTGATGTCGTACCTACCAGGACTGGCCGTCCCTGCCGGAACATTTCCATTATTTCGTCAATAACGGCATTGTATTTCTCTCTTTTTGTCTTGTATATTATATCTTCCCTGTCATTCCTGATAACAGACACGTTTGTTGGAATAACAACCACATCCAGTTTATAGATATTCCAGAATTCACCTGCCTCCGTTTCTGCCGTACCGGTCATCCCTGCAAGTTTGTGGTACATCCTGAAATAGTTCTGCAGCGTTATTGTCGCATAAGTTTGGGTAGCAGCCTCAACTTTTACATTTTCCTTTGCTTCAATAGCCTGATGAAGGCCGTCGGAATACCTTCTTCCTTCAAGTATTCTGCCTGTCTGTTCATCAACTATCTTTACCTTGTTATCCATAAGGACATACTCAACATCCCTGTCAAAGAGAGTCCATGCCTTGAGCAATTGCGTCATCGTATGGACTCTTTCGGATTTCACAGAATAGTCCTGCAGCAGCTCATCCTTGAGTCTCAGCTTTTCCCTGTCGCTCATTCCTGATTTCTCAAGTTCTGCTATTTTTGAACCTACATCCGGGAGGATGAAGAAACTTGCATCCTCGACAGAAGTTGAAATCAGGTCAAGACCTTTTTCGGTAAGTTCAATTGAATTCAGCTTTTCCTCAATCACAAAGTAGAGCTCCTCGGTAACCTTTGGCATCTCCTTGCTGTTATTCTGCATATAGAAGTTCTCTGTCTTCTGCAGGAGTGTTTTATTACCCTCTTCGCTCAGGAACTTTATCAGGGCATTATTCTTGGGAAGTCCTTTAAAAGCCCGGAGCAAAAGCTTTCCTCCCTCTTCGTTCCTGCCTTCAGCAACAAGTCTCTTCGCATCAGCAAGTATTTGAGTTACAAGCTTTTTCTGGGCAGAAACCAGCTTATCCACTTTTGGTTTAAGTTCATCAAATTGCTGAGTATCGCTTTTAGCTGTAGGTCCTGATATTATCAAAGGTGTTCTGGCATCATCAACAAGCACAGAGTCAACCTCATCCACAATTGCATAATGATGCTTTCGCTGAACAAGGTCTTCAGGATTAATAGCCATATTGTCCCTCAGGTAATCGAAGCCAAACTCATTATTCGTACCAAAAGTTATATCAGCGCTGTAAGCTTTTCTCCTGTCTGCCGAATTAGGCTGGTGTTTATCTATACAGTCAACTTTCAGTCCGTGGAATTCATACATCGGGCCCATCCATTCAGAGTCGCGTTTTGAAAGGTAGTCGTTGACAGTGACAATATGGACGCCCCTTCCGGCCAGAGCATTCAGAAACACAGGAAGGGTGGCAACAACTGTTTTCCCCTCACCAGTTGCCATCTCTGCGATTTTTCCTTTATGAAGGGCTACACCACCAATCAGCTGAACATCATAGTGAACCATGTCCCAGGTGATCTCATTTCCGCCAGCTATCCAGCGGTTCTGCCAGTAAGCATTATCTCCCTTTACGGTAATGCTTTCCCTTGCAGCCGCAAGGTCCCTGTCATATTGTCTTGCCGTAACTTCCAGCACACTGTTTTCCTTGAACCGCCTTGCTGTCTCTTTCATTATTGCAAATGCAGGAGGAACACACTGATCGAGAATCTCCTCCAGCTTATCATCAATTCGTTTTTCAATCTTGTCAATCTGATTATATATATCCTCTTTCTGATAAACATCCTCTTCTGCTTCAGCCTTCTCCTTTAATGATCTGATTTCTTTTTCGTCTTCCGCAATAAAATCAAGTATCACTTTCTTTAATTCCAGGGTTTTGTCTCTCAGCCTGTCGTTTGAAAGGTCCCTGAGCTTTTCAAACTCACCATGAATCTTCTCAACATAAGGATTTATCTCCTTCATGTCCCTCTCATACTTATTGCCCAGAAACAAACTCAGAACTCTTGTTACAATGCTCATTTTAAACAGTCTTTTACGGAAAAGGCAAAATTAATCTATTTTTTCTGAAACAGGAATGTTATGAAAAGAGACGTTGCAACCAACGTCTCTTCCGTGAAGCTTTACATATCTGCCTATTCTATCAAAATGTATTTAAGGATTTTCCTTGACAGTGTATTGTCCAGAATAATGAAATAAACACCTGATGGCTGGCCGGAAATATCCAAAGTCATTACTTCGCTGCCGTCATCAATCCCTGTCTTTATGCGGGTACCGGTAGAGTTATATACTTCGTACCTGATCTTTCTTCCTGCCAGTTCAGCATCTTTAATCCTGATCACTCCTTCACCGGGATTAGGGTAAATAATTGCAGTCTCACTGCCGGGATTTTCAATATTATCTATAAGAGGCCCTATGTGAAAATCCTCAATAACCCAGCCCCAGCCATTTGCGTACGGATCAGAATATAACCTGAACCTGATCATCATCGTATCCCCTCCTGAGATATAAGAGGAGGTTTTCGGGTATATGAAGTGCCTTACAAGCATGTCCTCACTGCCGGGATAATTTGAATTTCCATTGACGGTTGTACTATTATATGCTGTCTCCCATGATTTCACATACCGGCAATCGTATCCGTCAGCAAGCGGGAACCATGTTTTGCCATAATTCTTTGATCCTTCAATAATAACATAATCGTAAAAATCTTCCGAACCATATACTGATCCTTCTTCTCCAGGCTCTACCAGAGCAACCTCCAGAAAGCTGATGATCATGCCGTTAGCATCAAACTTGACAGGATGCCTGAGCATTGCCGAAAAATTGATCCATCCTCCGTCAGTATCAGGACTCTCATAGGGATGTTCTGAATGCAAGCCGAAGTTGTTGAAATTATCAGGTTTTGAAACAGCGAATCCGATATTGAAGAAATCGCCTGATGAACTGGAAAAGTCAGTTGAATAACCTGCAACAACAGCGCTTATATCTTCAATTCGTACTGGATAGTACCCAGATACAGGCATCGACTTTTCATTTGGAACAGCAGCCTGATCATGTGCTATAATCCGGTAAAAGATTGTATCCCCTCCTTCAAGTGAAAGGGATTTAGCGCTTATCTCAGTGCTGTAACTGTAATTTTCTCCGGCTTTAAGCCCTGTGAACATTGACAATCCGTCATTAACTTTATATTCAACAAAGACTGTATCAATCCCCAGGTTATCTGCTGCCAGGGCTTCAAACCTGATGGTATCAACTTTTTCAAATAAGTACTCAACAGGAGTATGCATCAAAACCGGTTTCACGGTATCAATACCGATGCGTACACTGTAACGGAATTCGTCTATATATGAGGGCGATCTGTATGTCCTCAGGAAATAGTCCCTCACATACATATAATATTCAAGCTTGGTGTCAAAGAAAAGTATCGGTACTGTGGAAGTAAAGTCATTGTCTGCCAGCGGTGAGCTCATGAAGATCGTATCCCAGGTAGCGAATCCGTCAAAAGAATAGACAAGTCCTACCTTGCTCCGTTCAAATGCTGTATCGGATACTACAGTTGTGTTTATCTGTATTTCTGTCAGATGCTCTTCAGTGTCCGGAGGAATTTCATGAATAAACCTGGTGTTTATCCAGCCCATGTCTCCGAGCATTGCCATTGTCAGCCTCCCCGGATTATGAATTGCCTCTCCCCTGTCAATATAAGGCGTCATCAGGGCAGATGTATCGGGTGTTGAGTCTTCATCGAGATGAGAAATGCTTGATCCAGGATCATATGTTGAAGGAGCAAATATCCTGACTCTCTCTCCTGAATTTACTTTCCTGAGCAGCGGTCCGTCAAAAAAAAGCTGCCCGCTTGTGAGTTCTGTCTTAAGCTCAACAGAAGGATTTGCAAATTTGAGAGTATCCGTAAGCCTGCTCCCGGCGCTGTTTTTTATAAATGTATCATATATTACCGGAAGCGAAGCTACACCCCATGAACCTGTAGAAGCATCAGCTGACATCGTATCAAAGAAACCGAGCCCGTGAATAAGCTCATGGATCACTACTGTAACAAGATCATACTGGAATGAAGGAGCACTTCCATCAGTTCCAAGATACCAGTTGATATCCGTGTTGATTTTAAGAACAATATCTCCCGCAAGAGAATCATTCAGATCACTGCCATAGATCTTTTCAGCAAGAGCTACGGGGTACCAGGAATTGGGATCAAGAGCATCAATACCCCAACCTCCTGCAAGAGCTGTTGTACCTGAATTTGCAAGGACACCCGATTCCATGCTTCCCGAATAAACCAGTACAGTCATCTCTGTTCCGGAAGGAAGAACAGATTCCAGAACAGATGTAGCAAAATCCACAGCTGTTATTATGTACGCAGGGGTGCCTGAGTAAATAACATTTATTGTCGCACCGGATTTAGATCCGTCTTTCCGGAGGAATTCATCAGGAGGAGGTATATAGATTTTTTTGACCTTATCACCGGCATAACACACACCTGTGATCATCGAATTCCTTATCAGTTCCTGGGAATTCACGCAGGGAACTGAAAAGAACAGAATCAGACCGGCAAACAAGATAAATCGTTTCATTCAGCTGCAGCAGATCCTCCTGTTGCTCTCATCGACATGATATCCCTGTCGAACTGGTACATGTTGTTCTTTCCCAGCAACTTAAGCTTATCAAGAATTGCCATCACATTCGCTTCTTCTTCAACCTGTTCATTTACAAACCACTGAACAAAATTATGAGTGTTAAAATCCTTCTCAGCCAAAGTAAGTGCAACTATCTCGTTAATGCTGGCAGTAACAAATTCCTCATGCTTCAGAACCTCCCTGAACATCTCTTCAACACCTTTGAAATCTGCCGGCGGTTTTTTGAAGGCGGGGACCACAACCTTGCCTCCTCTTTCATTGATATATTTTATGAATTTAAGCATGTGGAGCCTCTCCTCCTCTGCCTGTGCATACAACCAATCAGCAACTCCTGAGTATCCTGAATTCTCAGCCCACGTTGCCATAGCGAGATACAGGTTTGATGAGTACCCTTCTCTTTCAACCTGCCTGTTACAGATATCTTCTACTTTCTTTTTCAACATATTCTTTAGTTTATTTGGTTAATCAAAAAACATCTGATCTACATATCTTGTTCAATTACCAGCAATTCCTCAATCTTCATTATCATTTCATTCACTGAGAAAGGTTTTGAATATACCGCATCGGCGCCAAGCGCTTTAGCCAGGTTGAGGTAGCTGGCAGGACCAGCTTTCCCTCCTCCGGAGATGGCAATAATTTTTATTGAAGGCTTCAATTCCCGAAGTCTCATTATTACTTTCAATCCGTCTTCTTCAGGCATTATAAGATCTGTTATTACGAGATCTGTAACCGCAGGCTTGAAATGAATTATAGCATCCTTTCCGTTTTCGGCCTCGAGAACTGTAAATTTCCTCCTCGTCAGAGAGACCTTCAGCATTTCCCTGAGGTCGTTTTCATCTTCAACTATCAATATACCCGGCATATCTATCTGGTTATGGAGTTTTATTCTTGGGAATCAATTTTTCACCTTTAACTCATTGACACCTGAATTGCATTAATTATTTCCCTTAAAGAAACCGGCTTGATCAGGTGCTGGTTTACAATTCCCGAATTTACTAATTTTTCTTCCTCTGCAGTCTGATTTGAATCAGCAATAATAATACATGGGATTCTGATATCCTGCTTTGAAAGGATGCCAATAAGATCGTCAGTTCTTATTTGTTCGGCTTCAATCATATAGATAATAAGGTCAGGCCTTTTTTTTGTATCAGTAACAATCTTGTTAAGATGGTCCATATCAGATGAAAGGGTTATTTCATAGCCTGCGCTCTCAAGTGCAAGCGAAAGAATCCTGGACTCGTGCTTATTGCCGGTAATGAACAGTATCCGTTTGTTCTTTCCTGTAATTACTGAGAGTGGTTCATACTCCCTGGAAACCGGAAGATATATATAAAAGACAGATCCTTCATTTATCTTGCTTGATACCATTATCTCTCCTCCCATTTCAGTAACAATGCCATGTACTACTGACAAACCCAATCCTGAACCTTTTCCAACCTCTCGTGTCGTAAAGAAAGGTTCAAATATTCTTCTAAGCAGTGAGGGATCCATACCTTTCCCCATATCCTTTACTGTTACCAATACGTATTCATCGGCAACGATGTCCTTATTCAGTTCTTTCTGAACATTCTTGCCCTTAACCAGGGCAAGTGATGCAGAGATTGTTCCCGGCCGTTCCTCCATCGATTGAATGGCATTAGTCATGAGGTTAAGGAACACCCTGAATAACTGGGTGGGATCAGCAAATACGGGAACATTCCTGACGCGAAAACTGCTTTTTATCTTTATATATGAAGGCACAGCTGATCTGACGAAGCCTATCGTCTCCTTTAGAACATCATACACATTTACAGAGACTTTTTCCTGTTCCACCTGCCTGCTGAATGTAAGCATCTGGTTTGTCAGTGACCTTGCCTTTGAGACGGCTGCCATGATCTTAGCCACATTATCAGCGGAAGGTGAAGTCCTGGGCAGATCGTTCTGCAAGAGCTCAGAATAACCCGATATCGTTGCCAGGATATTATTGAAGTCATGTGCAATACCGCCGGCGAGTGCACCGATTGTCTCAAGCTTCTGGGCCTGGAGAAGCCGGTTTTCAAGCATCAGCTCACGCGATGAATCCTCAAATGAGAAATCAATATAGGAAGGATTCCCGGCTTCATCTGCAGTCATGAATGCACTGATCCTGCACACGATATCATTGTTCTTGCACGTTTTCAGCGGAACCCGGCCAAATGTTTTGGGTTTATGGTCCTTCAGCTGTTCAAGATGAAAGTCAAGAAGTCCCTTTTCCGAATAGTAATCTCTTAGATCAGCGTTTTGAATGGAGCTTTCTTCAATACAATCCATAATCATCAGGAATGCCCTATTGGCATGGATGATCATTCCATCCGGCTTACAGCGCAGGAAACCAATGGGCAGGTTTGTTTCAAACCTCCTGAATTCCTCTTCCTTGTCGGAGGCGAACTTTTCAGTCAGCTTCAGATCAGTTATATCGAATGTCTCTGCCAGAAGATGGGTTATTTCACCTGACTCAGCAGGGAACGGACGAAATATAACCTCAAAGAACCTTTTACCTGCCTGCGGTATCGTAAAAGAAGCTTCATATCGTACAGTTGCCCCTTCAAAGCACCTGTCAATATTAGGTTTAATCCTGGCATTGAAAGTTTCATGACCCCATACATCACCAAGGGATTTTCCTATGATGGATCCCTCCATTCCCTTTTGTGCATCGCAGAATGCTGTATTGACTTTCTCATAAACATAATTCCTGTTTATAATACTTATCATTGATCTTGAATTGTTTACGATCTGATCTGAAAAGTATTTTTCCCTTGCAAGGTACCTTGTGTAATCATCATTACCGGACATACCCTCCACTTTTTTCAGTTAATTGATAATAGGATAAAAATAACATTTTACGAGTTCAGCTCATATCAAGGTTAAAGGCTTTCCTGAAGTCCTTCAGCACAGGATATTTTGCCTGAAGGTAATTATATTTCTGTTCATCGGTATACAGAAGATCGTTGGTTTCGGAAAGATCAACTGATGTTTCAATATCCATCTCCTGAATCAGAAATTTATTTTCAAGGAATCCGATTAGTTTTGACTTATAATTCTGAATGAAAATATCTTTCTGGGCTGCGTTGCTTAAATGGATCCTGATTGTATGCTCGTCCTCAACTTCAGGCTGAATTGATTTGAACATGCTTACTATTCTTGTTCCTTCACCCTTCAGATTTTCAACAAATTCATGCCATGCTGTCATAAAAGCGCTCCCGGTGAATTCTGCTTTATGACGATGCGGATCCTTATTTTCAGGAGGGCTGATTTTCTCAGCAGCACTTCTGTCAGGCTTCTCCTTTTCATGGATGACTTCCTTTATTGAAAATGATCTGGGAGATTTTTCAATCACAGGTACATGTTTCCCTGGTGATGGTTCTTCTGCCTTCCATATGATTTCAGATTTTGACGGAAGAGGGGCTGTTTCGTTCAGTTGTTTTTCGTCAGGCTTTTTTTTTTCAACTGTGTCGCCAGCTTCCCCGGCAAGACGGCATAAGCGGATAAGTGCAAGCTCAACATGAAGCCGCTGGTTCTTGCTGGTTTTATAGGAGATATCGCATGAGCTGCCGATTTCCAGTGCCTGGTACAGGAAATCAACCGGGCATCTGCCTGTCTGCTGCAGGTATCTCTGTTTTATGGAAGGAGTTGCTTCAAGCAGACGAATGGTAGACTCATCCTTGCTGACCAGAAGGTCGCGAAGGTGGCTGTTGAGTCCTGAGGCAAAATTATGTCCGTCAAATCCTTTTTCCAGGATCTCATTGAAAGTCATCAGAATGGTTGAGACATCACCCTTCAGGGCAGCCTCAATGCTTTTGAAGTAATATTCATAGTCGAGAACATTAAGGTTCTCAATCACATCCCTGTAGGTAACCTTCTTGCCGCAAAGGCTCACTACCTGGTCAAATATTGACAGGGCATCCCTCATTGCTCCGTCAGCTTTCTGGGCTATGATATGGAGCGCTTCTTCTTCTGCAGTAACTGATTCATTCTTTGCTACATACTGGAGTCTTCCGACAATATCCTCAATCCTTATCCTGTTAAAGTCAAAGATCTGACAGCGGGAAAGAATTGTGGGAATGATCTTATGCTTTTCTGTCGTGGCAAGTATGAAAATAGCATGTGAGGGAGGTTCCTCAAGTGTTTTCAGGAATGCATTGAAAGCTGATGATGACAGCATGTGAACCTCATCGATTATATATATACTGTATTTCCCTATCTGCGGTGGAATTCTTACCTGGTCATTCAGGCTGCGGATATCCTCGACCTTATTATTCGAGGCAGCATCCAGTTCATGGATATTAAACGACCTGAGCGTATTGAAGGAGATGCATGATTCGCATTTATCACAGGCTTCAGCATTATCCCTGAGATTAATACAGTTTATAGTTTTTGCAAATATCCTTGCACATGTTGTCTTGCCTACACCACGAGGTCCGCAGAAAAGATAAGCCTGTGTGAGGTGTTTGTTCTTTATTGCATTTTTCAGTGTATTTGTGATGCTGTCCTGCCCGACAACCATATCAAAGGTTGCAGGACGGTATTTCCTGGCTGAAACGATGAAGTTTTCCATAGAAAGATGACTTCGGGATTCCTGAATATTTGTAATGCAAATATAGTTAAAAAGCCAATTAAGGAGATGGGTGTTGAAAACTATGTGAATGACCGGCATCAGCATTGGAAATGAATAATTTTCTGTTTATTAATTTTTGTTTAAATGAAAATAATTGTACTTTTGCGAGCCAAAATCATTAAAACTAATAACAAATAATCATTATGTCTAATCAGTACGAAACCGTTTTCATTGCAACTCCCGTTTTATCTGAGCACCAGATGAAGGAAGCGGTACAAAAGTTCAAGAAGGTCATCACTGATCACAAGGGTGAGATCGTTCATGAAGAGAACTGGGGCCTGAAGAAGCTGGCCTATCCTATTCAGAAAAAGTCGACAGGCTTTTATTATCTTATTGAATTCAAAGGTCCTGGAAGCCTCGTTGAGAAACTTGAAGTCCAGTATCGCCGTGACGAAAGGATAATAAGGTTCCTGACATTCAGGATGGAGAAATTCGCTGTAGAATATGCAGAGAAGAAGAGAAAACAAAAAGAATCAGAAAAAAGCAAGGAGGAATAAGATATGGCACAGAATGAAACTGAGATCAGATATTTGACTCCGCCGACTGTTGAAGTCAAGAAAAAGAAATACTGCCGCTTCAAGAAGAACAGGATCCGCTATATCGATTACAAGGATCCGGAGTTTCTCAAGAAGTTCCTGAATGACCAGGGGAAAATCCTGCCCCGCAGGATAACCGGCACATCTCTGAAATATCAGAGAAAAGTGGCAAAGGCTGTCAAGAGAGCACGTCATATTGCCCTTCTTCCCTATGTTACTGACCTTTTAAAATAAGGAGGAGAGACAATGGAAATCATTTTATTACAGGATGTTAATAAGCTCGGATTGAAGGATGACCTGGTCAGGGTAAAAGCCGGCTATGGCAGAAATTACCTGATTCCCAGAGGTTATGCAATTGCAGCCACCCCTTCAGCAAAGAAGATGCATGCTGAAAACCTTAAGCAGAGGGCTCATAAGGAAGAGAAGATCAAGGCTGAAGCACAGGAGCTCGCATCAAGAATAGAAGGACTGAAAATAGTTGTAGGAGCTAAAACAAGCTCTTCAGGCAAGATATTTGGTTCAGTGAATACAATCCAGATCTCTGAAGCCCTCAAAGAAAAAGGATTTGAAATTGACCGCAAAAGCATTTCTCTTCCCGAGGATCAGATCAAGGAGGTTGGAAATTATAAAGCAACTATCAGACTCCACAGGGAGGTTAAAGTGGATATCGAATTTGAAATAAAGCCTGAATAATCAGACTATTATGAATAAAAAGGACATGCAGATGCATGTCTTTTTTTTATTTGACAGCAATTGTCTCAATCTCTATCAGGGCACCCATCGGCAGATCTTTGACAGCAAAAGCCGATCTTGCAGGCTGATTCTCAAAATAATACTTTGAGTATACTTCATTCATTGCTTTAAAGTCAGCTATATTGTTCAGGAAGACAGTCGATTTGACTACTTCCACAAAGCTGTAGCCAGCAGCCTGAAGTATAGCTTCAATGTTTTTCAGAACACGGTGCGCCTGGGCTGTGATATCACCTTCGATCATTTTGCCGGTTGCCGGATCAATTGCTACCTGCCCTGAGATGTAGAGCGTTCCGTTTATCTCTACAGCCTGACTGTAAGGTCCGCCTGCTGCCGGAGCATTCGGGGTTTTAATTATTCTTTTCATTTTCTTCCTGGTTAATAATTATCATGATAATCGTGTCGTCTTTCGTATTTTAGATCTGCGAGTACTGATGCTTTGACCCTGATTGAGAATGTCCACATTTTCATATAGCCGTTCGGTAACCAGCTGAATCCCATATCCCAGCAATGAAGATCCCTGCTTACCTGAAGCTGTGAAACGGTGATCTCTTTACCTGTGAAATCGTATCCTGTGCTATAGGTGATACCCGTTTTCTTTGTCAGTTTGATAGTCCCGTTAATAGTAAGAGTCTGGGAAATAGTTGGGTTCATTGCTGTCTTATTGTAACTCATATTATACCGTACATTCATCGTCCAGGGTACATCGAATTCAGGGTATCCCCAGGCATCAAAGCCGGCTGCCGGCTGGTCCATTGATCCCGCAGGAAGACGCCCTGGTCCTGGCCCTGGCATCACCTTGGCGGCAGCGGTTGATGCAGCAGGGGTATCCTTTTTGTTATCTTTTCGTTTAAGAAGGTCACTCAGGCTGAAATCAATACTTGCCGAGAAATTATTGAGCCGAAGCAGCTTATGAGACTGTGTAAAATAAAATGTATTTATTTCGTATCCTTTGCTGTTCATCCCATACATTGAAAAAGTGCTGTTCAGTGAGATGCCAATTTTTTCAAATAGAGTTGTCCGCATAACCATTGCGACAGGAGACCAATTTAAAGAATCCTTAAAAATATTGTAAGCCGTGGAGATATTAAAGTTATCAATCAGCTTTACATTCCTGGCCTTTCCAGTAGTATCTCCGCGCTCAAAAACCTTGGCCTCAAGTATGTTAGTCAGGTTAAAGGATACACTTCCGCTTCTACTTGACAATGAAGGTGTTCCGTATATATTCCCTTCAAAAACTGAATATTTCTTTTTAGCACCTGCTGCACTGGTCTGTACTTCCTGGTACATTTTTGAGCTGAGCCCGTCAAATGCAGGTACGAAGCTGAAGCTCACCGAAGGTTTCATAACATGACGGATGGCATCAATCCTGGATTCAGGATTGACAAAATCAAATGTTCCGAAGATCTGAGGGCTGTATCCGGCGCTTATTGACGGATTTATTGCGTGTCCGTAGAACATTCCTTTCAGTGTGTCATTGACAACAACCTGATTATCAGAATCCCATCTCTGAACATATTTGCGGGTATACATGACACCTTTGTACGATACCTGCGGTGATATGGTAAAGTTCTTGAAGGGACGGATAGACAGGCTTAAGGGAGCTTCGTGAGTGAATCCGTTCTTCATATCATCCCATACCTCGTTCGTAAACAACAGGCTGTCGGTTGTATTTATCTGATTATCAATCGATGCAGAGTACTGGAACTGGAGTTCCTGCCACCATTTGGTTGTCCCCGCACTTTTACCTTTCAGCGGATAAATCCTTGAGGCATTAAAGTTGACTTTTGGCAGATTAAGCCCTATCGTATTGTTCTTGACGTTCTGGCTGTGGTTCATACTGGTTGAAAGGTTGAAAGGCGTTCCTTCCCACGTCTTTGAATAGCTTATACTCGATTGTCTCTGGGTGGTTACATGGTCATTAAGATTATAACTGTTGTTCCTGTCAAATCCGCTTGAGCTCATATTTACACTTGCAGAAAACCTTGAACCTGGCCTTGCTTTTGGACTCTGGCTGTATGTCCATCCTACGCTGTAGTTTTTAGCTTCATTGAAATCTGCCAGGCCTTTATGACCGGATACATTCCTGGCATAGCTGAAAGAGAAATTCCCGCTGTATTTATAAAGCTTGTTATAACTTGACTGTGCATTGAGAAGCCATGATCCGTTAGTAAAGAGATTTCCTCTCAGGGTGAGATCAAAGTAATCGTTTACTGCAAAGTAGTACCCTCCCTCGGTGAGAGCATATCCCCTTCCTGCTTCGTAATGCGGCTTTGGAATCAGTATTCCCGATGCTGCCGGCTTTGTTTGAATAGGGAAATATCCAAAGGGCAGGTAAATTGGTAAAGGGATACCTTCCAGAACAAGGTTGCCAGGACCTGAAATTATTTTCTCACCGGGATAAACCTTTGCCTTCTTTAGTGCTATATAGAAATGAGGAGTGTCGGCATTGCAGGTTGAATAAGTGCTGTTGAAGATATTTGAAGTCCCGTCTTCAAGGAGTTTTGTTATCTCGCTATGCAACAAGCCTTCCTGCTGCTGGGTAATTATATTCTTGACTAAAGCCTTACCCGATTTGAAATTATATCTCAATGTGTCTGCATCAAACTCTTCCGATCCTGATTTGAAATGCGGTTTTCCTATAACCTTGCCGGTAGTGTCTTTCACTCCCACAGCAAAGATCTGGTTATTTACCATGTTGAAAATGACTGAATCAGCCTGGATCAGGATATCACCATAATTAACCTCGGCACTTCTGACAAGCGTGACTTTTCCATTAACAAGATCATTTTTCTTATAACCGGCTGCTTTATAGGTTACCTGCTTGTCTATTGCATCAGGAGAGATCTTAAGGAGACTGATCGTGTCAGTTATTACTGTGTCAGGAATGAATCTTTCTTCCTGTGAGAACAAAAAGAGAGATCTGACCATCACGAGGAACACTACAAGCAACCGTTTTTCGTTAAAGAAATACAACTTAAATACTATTTTTGCATAGTTTTTGTGTGATTTCGGGATGTTAGCGGCAAAACTATTAAAAAAACGCGAACTAAACATGAGTGCTGAAATTAAAATCGGAAACCACATCCACCTTAAAGTATATGCTGCAGTGGTGCTTTTATTCTTTCCTTTTATTCCCTGCAATGTCCAGGCAGCAAATTCCGGTCCAAAAACCGACGGGAAATGGATTATTGTTATTGATCCGGGTCATGGCGGAAGAGATCCCGGAGCATTGGGATCCTTCAGCAAGGAAAAGAATATCAACCTTGCAATAGCCCAGAAGACAGGAAATTATTTAAAAGAGAACCTGAAAAACGCAACTGTTATATTTACAAGGAATGATGATTCTACAGTTGATCTTATCGAGCGGCCGAGAATAGCAAATAAAATCAATGCTGACCTGTTCATTTCGATACATTCCAACTGGGCAAAATCAAAAAGTGTAGCGGGAGCCGAGACGTTTGTCATGGGACATACCAGGGACCAGGAGAATCTTGAGGTAGCAATGAAGGAGAACGAGGTGATCCTGCTGGAGGAAGATTACTCAACAAAGTATGCAGGCTTTGATCCGAAATCTCCTGAATCATACATAATGTTCACGCTGATGCAGAATGTCTTCCTGGAACAGAGCACTGATCTTGCCGCAAAGATACAGCATCAGTTCAACACCAGGGTAGACCGCAAAGACCGCGGTGTAAAGCAAGCCGGATTCTGGGTGTTATATAACACAACAATGCCAAGCGTTCTTATTGAGACCGGGTTCATTACCAACCTTTCTGAAGAGAAATATCTTAATTCGGAGCTTGGACAGGATTATCTTGCTTCTGCCATATTCAGGGCATGCAGGGATTATATGAATGAAATTGACTCTAAAAGCGAGATATCTGCAATTAAGAATACAGTGCCTGCGACAGGAAGTGAGTCAGGAGTTATGCCTTCAGGTGGTCAGCTGGTATTCATGGTGCAGGTTGCAACTTCCTCAACCAAAAGGGAAACAAGTTCCCAGAATTTCAAGGGACTGAAAGATATCGTTGAAATAAAAGCACAGGAAAGGTTCAAGTATGCAACAGGTGTTTTTTCAGAATATCCTGAAGCTGTGAAATACAGGAAGGAAATTGAAACTATTTATCCCGATGCTTTTGTAATTGCTGTAAAAGACAACAAAATACTACCTTTACAGCAGGCATTGGATCAAAAGAGAAAAAAATAAAACTGATATAAATAATGAAGATCTCGCATGAAGTTAAGGTTGGTGCCGTGGCATTGATAACTATAATAGTATTTATCTGGCTTTATAATTTTCTGAAGGGTAAGGATTTCTTCAAGAGTACAGCATATTATTATTGTATTTATAATGAAATCGGAGGGCTTGCAGAATCAAGTCCTGTTGAAATCAACGGTTACAAGGTTGGTGTTGTACAATCCATTGACTTTGTTGACGAGACCAGCGGGAAGCTTCTGGTGACATTTTCAGTAAGCAAAGACTTCAAACTTCCTGTCAACACTGTTGCGGAAATTGTCCCTGTTTCAATAATTGCAGGTATGAAGGTTCAGTTTCTTTTTGGTGATGGACCGGGTTTCTATGAATATGAAGACACCATTCCCGGAAAACTGACCGCATCCCTGCTGACTACAATTGAAAGCGAATTTGGACCAATAAAACAAAGAATAACTAATCTGCTTGATGTCATTGATTCTGTTATTGCCTCCGTTGATGAAATAATGAATCCTGAGTTCAGAGACAACCTTGACGGAACTGTTGCCAACCTTAACAGTGCAACCGGGAGCATGAGCAACATCCTTGGCGAAAAAGAAACAGAGCTTAAGACCGCTCTTGACAACATAACAAGATTCTCTCAGATGCTATCAGACAATTCACCAAAGTTAAGCAGCACTATCAGCAACCTTGAGTCAGTTACCGATACTCTTGCATCTGCAGATCTTTACGCTTCTGTAAAGAATCTGAGAGTAAGCCTGGAGGAAACCTCTCTCCTTCTTGAAAACCTGAACCAGGGAAAAGGAAGCGCCGGTCAGTTATTGACGGATGATTCCCTTTATACTAATCTTTCTTCGAGTCTCGAGAGCCTGAACATACTTTTAAAGGATCTTAAAGAGAATCCTAAACGGTATGTTCACTTTTCTGTCTTCGGGAAAAAATAATTTTCCTGATTTAATTCTTTATTTATAAAATTCAGTGTATCTTGATCTTGAAATAGAAGAAGAAAACTGACGTCAAAATTGTCCCACTATTAAATCCTCTCTGTTTAATTTTGAGTAACATCCATAACGAATTGTAATACACTGATAAACTGAATTTAATCTTTATAACTTACTGATAATCAATGTTTTATATAATCAATAAATTTTTTTCCTCATAAGTTGCTGATGTTTAAAAACATATATATATTTTGAAATAATCAAGTGAAAAATTTTTTTTTATAAGATTTTTTTTTACAAATATTGCTATCTGAAATTGCTTGTATCGACCCTGAATTTGTAACGACCCTCTTTAAATGAACAAAACACATCATGACGTATGGAATAACTGTCTGCAAATTATCAGAGATATTATTCCGTCTGTCAGCTTTAAAACCTGGTTTGAACCAATCATCCCGTTGAAACTGGAAAACAATGTTCTGACCATTCAGGTGCCAAGCCCGTTTTTCTACGAGTACCTTGAAGAGCAGTATATTGATATTCTCAGGAAAACGCTCCGGAGGGAGATCGGATCAGATGCAAAGCTCGAATACAACGTCGTGATGGAAAACGCCATATATTCTGATGGCAAGCCTTATACAGTCAGGTATCCTTCAAGGAACAAGACTGACCTTCACAACAGGCCTGTCCAGGTTCCCTTTGATGTTACACAGCCTTCAATAAAGAATCCTTTTGTGATACCCGGGATCAAGAAGGTTCACTTCGATCCTAAACTTAATCCTGACTATAATTTCAGTAATTTCATTGAGGGTGAATGCAACAGGCTGGCAAGATCTGCCGGTATAGCTGTCGGTAACAATCCGGGAGGAACAGCTTTTAATCCCCTGATGATATACGGTGATTCAGGTCTGGGCAAAACACATCTTGCTCAGGCAATAGGAATACTTGTCAAGGAAAAGCATCCCGACAAGACTGTCCTGTATGTGAATGCAAACAAATTCCAGACACAGTTCGTTGAGTCGGTAAGGAACAACAACAAAAACGATTTCCTTCATTTCTACCAGATGATTGATGTTCTTATCCTTGACGATGTTCATGAATTTGCCGGAAAGGAAAAGACACAGGATACCTTCTTTCACATATTCAACCACCTTCACCAGTCGGGTAAACAGCTCATTCTGACATGTGACAAGCCTCCCGTTGATCTTCAGGGAATGGAGCAGAGACTGCTCTCAAGGTTTAAATGGGGACTGCAGGCTGATCTCCAGCGCCCTGATTATGAAACCCGGCTTGCAATACTCAAGATGAAAGCCTATAATGACGGCATTGAACTTCCTGATGAGATCTTTGAGTTTCTGGCGGTCAACATCTCGAATAATATAAGGGAGCTTGAAGCAGTCCTGATATCACTTTACGCGCAGTCAACACTTAACAGAAAAGAGATCACTCTTGAGCTTGCCAGGATGATGGTCGAGAAGCTAATCAGCACTGCCAGGAGAGAGATCACAATAGAATTTATCCAGAAGATTGTCTGCGACTATTACAAGATCCCTGTAGATCTTATACAGGGTAAAACAAGAAAACGCGAGATAGTACAGGCACGGCAGGTTTCAATGTACTTTTCTAAAAGCCTTACAAAAGCTTCACTCGCAAGTATTGGATCGCACATCGGAGGCAAGGATCATGCTACTGTCCTCCATGCATGCAAAACAGTCAATAACCTGATCGATACCGACAAGCATTTCAGAAACCAGATCAACGAGATCGAAAAGAAGCTGAAGGTCTGAAGGGGGACATGTACCCACCCCCAACCCCCTCCCTGCTTCGCAATGAGGGGGCTTTTATTTTTTAAACTTGAAATGGCTCTTATCTATATCTTTCACACATCTGAATCCTACTGTAGCGTTCCTGTCAAATCCGGGAGACACCATAAGCATGATCTGCGTCTTATCCAGCTGCTGGGGCCCGCCCTGGATATACCACCAGCTTGAATCAGGACGGTAATAACTTCCTCCGCGTATGACAATGAAGTAATAAGCCCCGTTGAAATAAAGATCATTGGTCATCTGCCATACGTTCCCCACAAGGTCCATAGCCCCATAAGGACTCTTTCCTTTTGAGAAGGCATCAACCGGTGTCGGTCTGTCAAACGCGTTATTACAGTAGGTCCCATGGAATTCACTTCCCCATGGCCACAGACGCTTATCCGTTCCCTGCGCTGCAAGCTGCCACTCAGCTTCGGTGGGTAACCTTTTATCAGCCCATTTCGCATAAGCCATCACATCTTCATGGCTTACATAAACAACAGGGTAGTTATCCTGTCCCTGTTTATATACACCTGACTCCCAGTGCTTTAAATAATTCGTTGTATCCCTGGGATAATAACCGGAACTGATGAGGAACTCATAATACCGGGCATTTGTCACAGGATATTTGTCTATCAGGAAAGTGTCAACAATCACAGTTTTTCCGTTCACATCAGGATAAGGCATGAAATCTTCCCCGGTAGTGACTTTGAATGAAAACGCTGTGCCTGGCACAAGCACCATATCTGAAGGGATATTCGAAGCGCGCGTTGTGGGAATGACTTTGCTGATAAGCCATGGTTTGCCTCCTTTCAGCTTAATGACATTCTCATCCTTCAGTCTTTTGTTCTCAACAAGCTGAATAACGATTTTCCCTTCGTAATAACCGAACAGGTCTTTGATTCTTATGACAGTATCGTGCTGTATATTGAATTCCTTATATGTTGCTTTATAGGATGGATTCCCTTTCCATATAAGAACCCTGCCATTACCAGGATGGTGTATCCTGACGGAATCACCATGAAGTTCTGATCTCAGTATATCAGGCAGTCCGGCGATGCAATCCACAGATCCTTCCCTCCTTGTGCCTGACCAGATCGTCTGCCAGCCGTCCGCCATTGCCGATATCATTGCCTTTCCGTTTTCAGTCTCCGGATTCAGGTTTTCATGATTCCAAAGTGAAACATAATGCTTACCCGGCTTGTTACTCACTTCGAACAGATTTCCGGCAATCCCGCCCGACTTCATATTCAATATTGTATAGATCGTTTTGTCTCCCGAATTCCATTTATTTACAAAGACATCGTCCAAAGTTGTTTCAATGAGAGGAGTCCAGTTGAAATCGAGAAATGCATCATTATTCTGCCTCAGAATAAATGTTGTATTCGACAGAAACTCAAGATCCGCATCAAAGTTTTCGTCCCTTCCTCCGGGTCTGTACATATTCAGTTCGGTTCCGTAACCGTTAAAAAATGCAATTGCCACTTCACGGCGAATAACATCCTCTCCCACATCACACACCCTGAAAATCGAGAAATCGGGCTTTATCAGCTTATTGAGATTAAGCTCAGGACTCAGGTAGATGGCATTGTGGACACGTCCTGAAATTATCCCCGGCATATCTTTTGTGATGGCCATTCCTTCTGAATACATTATAACTCCTTTTCTCACACTGTCGGCAGCCGCCTGCAGCTCATAACTTGAGCTTCCCCTTGTGTCAAGCACAACACCGTCTGCCTCTGTTTCAGCAATTATCCTGGCCATTCCCCTGTAATGATCTTCGTTTTTTGTGCTGTTATCCCACGGATTATAGGAGATGAAGAATTTTGTTCCTGAAAGACGCGACATGTTGGCGAAACTGCGAAGCTGGGCAGTGCCTCCCGGGAGATCGCGGTACAGGTCCCACTGGTTTCTCTGGTCGAGGCCCAGCCGCGGCCATGTTGGCCATATACAGAAGACATCATAGAATCCGAACAGCTCTATGCCTTTTCTTATTACTTCCGGGAATGAGTACTTCCCGGTCATCCTGTCGTAGAATTCCCTGTCCCAGGCCATCTGCAGGATCATCAGGTAGCTCTCCTTTATCCAGACAAGATCTTTACGCTCATATAGTGAATTATCAAATTTATCAAGATCATAAAGGTACCTGTCGCGGAACATCAGCCGAAGTCCCTCCTGCCAACCGCCGCTGAAAATTGCAGCGTGCATATGATAGGTTACTTTTGAGCCGGGGGGCAGAATTGTTTCATATCTTCTCCTCTGTCCTCCATCTGTTTTCTGGCGTCTTGCTATCGAACACACCGAGTAACCATCGCTCAGCGGGAATGATGAATAACCCATTTCCCACGCGTTATCAGGGAGTATAACTCTTAAAGGTCTGTAACCGGGACGAAAGAGCCTTGCCCTGGCAAGATCTGAAGGTCCATATCCTGTTATGTACACTGAAGATGAATCCTGCCCGAACGGCACTACATTGCTCACGGTGACAGTATCCTGTCCGGTGTTTTCAAAAGTAATCTCAGCTGTCCACTCTTCTGATGCCCGGTCCCCCGTTATAGTGGTTACCTTAAGTCCCCCGCTGAAATACTGAATATGGGAATCTTTCTGTCTTGTTTCCCCGACATCTGAAGATTTAAAGTAATTCCTGTCAGCAAGGAAACTAAATAAAGGCTTGTTCCCGTTTATGTTAAGCATAATACTGTCCGGAGCATGGATCCCTGATACCTGAAGTCCGGGTGCATCTGCAACGGTGATTCCGGTTATCTCCTGGGAGAATGCAGTTGCCGGGAGTAAAAGTAAGATTATTAAGCAGTTCCGGATTTTTGTCAATGAAGTAATTCCGGCTGACCAGATATGTTGCAACATAATACTACAATTTTGAAGACCTAAACTCTGCAAAACCAGAAAACAGGAAAGAAAAGTACAAAAACTTTGCCGTAATTTAAAACTAAAGGCTGGCCTGCTCTATGATGCCTGTCATTTTTTAATAAGCAATATATTTATACTTTTATAGTTTATATAAAAACCTTCAGCGCCAATGTCTAGAGCAATACATATATTGAAGTATTTGTTCCTTCTTGTTCTTATTGCTGCAATAACAGGCTGTGCTCCTGCAAGGCAGAATCCGTTTCAGAAGAAGAGGGCTAAGGCATCGAAGGTGAATACATTACAGCTTGGCAGGAACAGGTATTATTTCTCCACCAGTTATCAGAAGAAGCTGATCAGAAATTACAAAAAGAAATAGACCTGTCTTAGTCATCACATTTAACACCCAGGCCATCATAGGCCAGCATGATCCCCGGAGGAAGCTCCTTCTCAACATGTTCGTACAAACCCATCTGGTGACTTACATGAGTAATGAATGCTTTCTTTGGTGAAATTTCCCTGATGAAATCAATTGCTTCCTTAAGGCTGAAATGGGATATATGTTTTTGCTTTCTTAAAGCATTGATGACAAGATATTTTACACCTATCAGCTTTCCCTTGCTTTCCTCGGGTATATAGCTGGCATCGGTGATATACGCAAAGTTGCCGATCCTGAATCCGTAAATTTCAAGGTCCATGTGGCGCACCCTTATTGGGATAATCTCAATCCCCCTGATCTTAAAACTGTATTCCGGAACAGGATTGAGTCTCATTTGGGGTATTCCAGGGTATTTCTTCTCTGAAAATACGTATGCATATTCAATTTTTACGGCATTCTGAACTCTTTCTTCCGCATAAATATCAATTGCATCCTGGCTTTTATAGTTGAATGCTCTTACATCATCCATTCCGGCTATATGATCCTTATGCTCATGGGTAAGGATGATCGCGTCGAGTTTCTTAATATGTTCCCTCAGCATCTGCTGGCGGAAATCAGGACCTGCATCAAACAGAAGGACTGTCTTACCTGATTCAATCAGAAGTGATGTTCTCAACCTGTTGTCCCGGGGATCATCTGAAAGGCATACCGGACATTCGCAGGCAATAACAGGAACGCCCTGAGATGTACCGGTGCCAAGGAAAGTTATTTTCACATTAAAGAAATTTCATGACAAACCTATATTAAAAATCCAAGACAGGCAACAGGAAGCGCTTTTTATTCCATTCAATGATCCTGTTAATTTGCTATATTTGATAAAAAACAGACGTGAAGGGCAGACTGTGGCTCATACCGGTTACCCTGGGAGGCGACAATTTTAAAGATGTCATTCCTGCAAAGGCGCTTGAGATAACCCGGCGTCTCAGGTATTTTATTGTTGAAGACCTGCGCAGTGCCAGGAGGTACCTGAGGCTGATCGACAACCAGTTCCCTATAAACGATTCTGTATTTCTTGAGCTTAATGAACATACATCCGAAACGGAGACAGCTCATTTTCTCGAACCTCTGCTCAATGGTAACGATACAGGACTGATGAGCGAAGCGGGGATGCCTGGTATAGCAGATCCCGGAACTAAGGTGATTGCTGCTGCCCACCGGGAAAAAATAATTGTCACACCTCTGTCGGGACCCTCCTCAATAATTATGGCGCTTATTGCCTCAGGGATGAACGGACAGAATTTTTCATTCAACGGTTATCTTCCTGTTAAGCCTGCAGAAAGGTCAGCAAGTTTAAAGGAACTTGAAAAGAAAGCTCAGCTGGGATATTCACAGATATTCATGGAAACGCCTTACAGAAACCAGTCCATGCTGGATTCAATACTAGCCGTATGCAGTAAAGATACACTGCTGTGCATTGCTGCGGAGATATCCCTGCCAGGCGAATCAATAAGAACAAAGAAAATATCGGAATGGAAGTCGGATATTCCTGACCTTAAGAACAAACCGGTGATATTTGTACTGCAGTAGGATTATTTTGCTCCGGGACCTGCTTTCACCCTCACCAGATCAACTTCAAACAATATTGGCGTATATGCCGGGAAGTAATAGCCTGACTGCCCGTACCCCAGGTAAGAAGGAACTATGAATTTTGAGTTTCCTCCTACCTTCATATATGTTATTGCTTCATCAAATCCCGGTATCAGATATCCTACATTTACAGGGGCAATAAGTGTATCAGTAGTACCAACATTTGTACCGAATTTCGATTCGTCAAGGTACCTGCCTGTATAGAAGATATAGGCAGTATCATTAGTCACGGGTTGAACACCCGTACCAACTTTTACATCAAGGTAATATAGTCCGCTCTCTTTAAGATCAAAATCCAGATCAGGATTTCTCATCAAAAATTTCTGGATTTCTTCCTTCTCCTCCTTCTCATATTTTTCCGTACCGAGGCATGAAGTGATAAGGATTATGATCAAACCTGCCAGAACAGGCATCATAATCTTCCTGGTAATCTGTATCATATTCATAGATCTTTATTTTATCAGCTCAGAATTATTATTAATCAACGGTCATCAGTACCTTAATATTATATACTATTACCGCTCTTGATGGTATTCTTCTCCCATCCCCTGCCAGTCCGTAAGCCAGAAATGGCGGAAGTATAAATACCGCCTCTCCTCCCGGCTTCAGCATCCTCAGTCCCTGGTTCAGGCCTGCTTCCATTTCGCTTCTTCCCAGTATCATCTCCTTCGGGCCCGATTCTGCAGACGAATAGCATGCAGTACCGTCAAGCAGGTGACATTTGTATTCCATCACAATACGGTCATTGTCCTTAAAATAACTTCCGCTTCCCTCCGATTTTATGCTGTACCAGAGTCCGGCCGGCGATTCATTCATTTCCAGTCCTTTTCTCTCAATATAGTTAAGGATCCTTTCCCTGTCTTTCTGAACCAGGTATTTGTTTAGTTCAGCCATCTCTTTCTTGCCGGGCCGTGGCGTACTGTCTGACTTTTCCTGACCAGGATTGCAGGAAATCAAACCTGACAACAGAATAAGTATAAGAAGATCTCTTGCCATTATCAGGCTTTATGATTGTATTCATCAAAGAATTCTTTCAGAGCTTTCAGGAAATATGCTATCGTATTGTCAAGCGTATCAAAGTAATCTCCTCCGGAGGCATTCATGTGGCCTCCTCCGGAAAAATATTTTGAGGCGAACTTATTTGACGGAAAGTCGCCCTTTGAACGGAAAGAGAGCTTAACGAATCCATCCTTTTCAATGAAGAGTGCAGTAAAGACTATATCCCTGATTGACAGAGGCATATTGACAAAACCCTCAGAGTCGCCTTTTAAATAGTTATAATCGGCAAGATCCTTTTTTGTAAGATAGATATACGCTGTCTGGTATTCAGGAATAATAATCATTCTCTGGTTCAGAGCAAATCCCTGCAGCCTCATCCTGTTGGAAGAGAAATTATTATAGACAAGGCTATGTATCTTTTCCTTTTCTAATCCGCTGTCAAGAAGGTCAGCAACGATTCTGAAGGTTGATCCTGAATATGAACCATGCTCAAAGTTGCCTGTATCGGTTATTATCCCTACATAAAGCGCTTCGGCATAAGGTTTATTCCTGAACCAGCCGCCATTCATTTCCGTTACCAGTTCATGAACCAGTTCCGATGTTGAGCATTTTGAAGGATCTGAGATCATCAGGTCAGCGAAATTATGAGGGTCAAGATGGTGGTCTATCACAACTTTTGCAGCCCCGGAGGCAGCCACCAGGTTTTCAGCTTCTCCCAGCCTGTCGGATTGATTGAAGTCAAGCATGATGATCAATCCTGCCTCTTCAATAAGCTTCTTGCATTTTTCGCGCTGTTTTATGAACACGTTTATCCTGTCTGCCCCGTCCATCCATTTGAGAAACTCCTGCAGGTTGTTCGGTGCTATCATTCCCGCCTGCTTCCCTTTTGACATAAGATAGTGATAAAGAGCCAGCTGTGCTCCAACAGCATCACCATCGGGGTTGATATGACAGATCAGCAATATATTTTCCCGGGTGGAAAAAAGTTTTGATAATTCTTTTGATAATTTGGATAATTCTGCCACTTTTGCTGCTGTTTTTCAGGTTGGTAAAGATAATCATTATTCCTGAAGGGAAAACCAGGATATATAATAACAAAACAAAGACATATGAACGGTACCATTACCTTTTCAATAATAAAGCCGAATGCAGTGAGAACAGGAAAAACCGGTCCTATACTTGCAATGATAAATGAGGCAGGATTTGAAATAGTTGCAATGAAAATGCTGCGGATGACCCTTCAGCAGGCTGAATCATTTTATGAGGTTCACAGGGGCAAACCGTTTTTCGAAAGTCTTGTAGAGTTCATGACTTCGGGGCCGGTGTTTGTAATGATCCTCAGGCACGATAATGCGGTTGAAGAGTTCAGAAAGCTTATCGGGGCTACCGATCCTGCAAAGGCAGAGCCGGGTACGATAAGGAAACTATATGCTGTTTCGGTGCAGATGAATGCCGTGCATGGTTCCGACAGCGACGAAAACGCTCAGAGAGAATCTGATTTCTTCTTTTCAACTTCTGAAAGGTTCGTGTAATCCCTATGCACACAACTATGTTTACAGACTTTTCTGACAGGAAGACCCTGGAGAAATATTCCTCTGCGTTCACCCTGTCAGATATGGAGATCTTCATTTTCCCGGAGCTTTTCTATCCCCTGGTGCTTGCCAATATTATGTCGCCGGTAATATGGGAATGGAGAAATGATCCATGGTTCAGGGATATCGAAAAGAGAGGTTTCACATACAGGGTAAACAGGATAAAACAGTTTATAATCCAGAACTATGTCTTCAACCTTGACCTGGCTACATGGGGGCTTACAACAAAGACCAGGGAGATTGAACGATTCAGGGATTTCTTTGACATGGATCACCTGAGGCAGTCAAATGCGCTATTCGGATATGAGGGTGACAAATATTATTTTGACATAGATATCAGGAAGCATTTCGGTCTTGATAAATTCAATTCCGATGTTATCCCATACTGGAAAACAGAGACTGTTGAGGCGATGACCGCTTTCAGGAACAAGGATAATTTCACCACAGGAGCCGGAGAATGTGTCTCACTGTCAGCTCTCTATGCAGCAGCCATGTTTGTTATCGGAAGGATCCCTCTCGAGAAGATATTCCTGATTGCAACTCCGCTCCATTCACAGAACTTCATTACGGAAAAAGAAGGCCTCATAACAAATAACCGGAGGATTGTAACAAAGAACATGTGGTTTAACGGCACTTCCCTGTCAGAAAAAGCAAGAAGAGCCCTTGAGAATGAAAAAGTAACAATAGTTGCTCATATTTCCGGTTATATCCATATCATAAACAGGGATGCAACAATTGACAGGAAAGCTTACAGCCACTTTTCAGCACGGCTCAGGGAATTTCTTGTCACCGATCTTTCGAACCTGATCTTTATAAACTTCCTGAGGTTCAAATCAAAGTACAAAACACTGTTCCAGTTTGAGTGCGAATGCTCGGGGAAAAAGAGATATATATCCCTTGAGAAAATGTTTGAATATGAGCATACAAGTAAATTCAATGTTTCGGCTGAAACCCGCGCAGAACTGATTAAGGAGATCGAGGGAGATGAATTCCATCTGAGTCCTTTGCCAAGTAAGATCATGCTTAATGAAGTTGAAAAGATCATTGACGAAAACAGAGGCAAAAGCCTGAAGGTTACTGAGGATCAGTTCGACAGGTTCGACAGTCTTATTTCTCATGAGACCATTCATGAAATGTTCAGCGATCTTGAAGGTTTCATTTATACTGATCCAAAGCTGCCGGATGAGCATAAGAACTACATAAAGACTTTCATTCCTGAAATATCATTACATGACAGCAGGGGAAAAATAACCGAATCAATATTTTCGAGCATTGACAGAGCTGAACTGTCACGACTGACTCTGTATGTCAGCCGGCAGATGGATATGATTGACTGGTTGCCATTCGTTAAAGCAGCCATTGAGCGCAATCCTGTCTGTTTCAACGATCTGAAGGGGAAAAGCATCAGAGAGGCCTGTGATATACTTAATGGGATGCCGGACCAGTCAATTTATGACGGTCAGAGGCTTGCTCTCCCTGATGAAGTATGGAATTTCAGGTGCGGCGACGGGATTGAAAAAGCGCTGCTGCTGGCGGATCTGATAATTAACAGGGATGAAAATGCTGAAGTTAGTGTTGATATCAATAATAATGAAGTTGTGCTTAAAAATAATAATCAAAACTTTGGTTTTATCTCTTCCAAATCTTTTGTAAAAACAATTAAGATTTCCGGAAATCTCGTTGAAACTGGATAAGTGTTATTTCAACACTATATCCCTGATCACCTCACATCCTGCTTTTTCGTTCAGCTTCTCCTTCAGCGCCTGCCTGAGCATGAGCAGCTCGTTCCTGACCACAGAGGACGTGAGATGAACATAAAGAACCTGGTCCTTAATGTAGACTTTTGAAGTTCGCGATGCAATCGCCTTGCCTACAGTTTCTTCCCATGAATTGATTAATCCTATCTCATTAAGCTTTCCCTCCAGGTTCATTTCCTTAATATAGTCCTTCATGGCTTCAGCCAGCGATATGGTCTTGCTGCGTCTCATTTTCCGGATTTGCCGTTTTCAATTATTTCTTCAACAGCGTTATTGTTTATCCTGAAAAGCCTGTAGTCGGTCTTATGTGATGACAGAATTTCATGAAGCCTGCTCTGGTGCGTGTCAGTTATGAAAATCTGTCCGAACCTCTGATTGCCTACCAGCCTTATTATCTGCTCAACACGCTCGGCATCAAACTTATCGAAGATATCATCGAGCAGCAGTATGGGCGAATAGCCTGATTTGCGTTTTATATAATCAAATTTTGCCAGCTTCAGGGCAACAAGGAACGACTTCTGCTGCCCCTGGGAACCAAGTGATTTTACCGAATGATCGTTCATGTTAAAAAGCAGGTCATCCTTATGTATGCCGATTGTGGTGTATTCAAGAAAACGGTCCTTCTCAACTGAATTTGCCAGGGCTTCGCCGAAATCACCTTCTGAAAGATGAGACTGATAAGAGAGTTTTACTCTCTCCTTTTCCGATGAGATCATTGAATAGCGTTCCTGGAAAACAGGGATCAGCTCTTTAACCAGGATTTCTCTTTCACCGTAAACATATGTTCCGTATCTCACCAGCTGTGAATCCCAGATTGACAGGTCTTCGCTTTCAAATTTGCCTGTCGTTTTAAAATCCTTCAGCAGCCTGTTTCTCTGCTGGAGAGCCTTGCCGTACTTAAGCGCCGAATCGAGATATTCGGGATTATACTGGCTGATTATCTTGTTCAGGAACCTTCGCCTTTCCTCACTGCCTTCAGATATTAATGCACTGTCGGCAGGAGAGATCATTACTACCGGGAATTTGCCGACATGATCAGAGAGCTTCTGGTATTCTTTGCCATTCTTTTTCAGCACTTTTGGCTTCTGTTTCTGAAAAGCGCAGTATATCTGGTCCTCCTCTCCTTCCCTGACAAACGTGCCATTTATGATAAAGTAATCTTCCCCATGCCTGATGCTTATGCTGTCGATATTATTGAAAAAGCTCTTGGTAAGCGAAAGGTAATGGATGGCATCAAGTATATTCGTCTTCCCCACGCCATTATTGCCTACAATACAGTTTATTTTTGGGGAGAATTCAAGTTCAGCCTGATCGTAATTCTTGAAGTTGGTAAGGGAAAGTTTCTTGAGGTACATAATAATTGGCATATAGGCATAAAGGCGTAAGGGCTCAAAGGTTGAAAAACAACCTGCTCCCCTCCCCGGAGGGGCCGGGGGTGGGTTTCCTTTTCATAGTTGCAAAATTAATAAAAGATACGGGATTTTGAATTGTTTCGCTCAGGCACAGGATCTGACGGAATAAAATATTTTTCAGTTAGTTGTGTGATTTGTTTTTTAATAAACCGAAAAAAATTACTTTTGCGGTGGAAAAAATCAAAGTCAATTTTTTTTAACTGATATGGCAAAGAATAAAGGAGATAATTCCCAGGGGCTTAAGAATGTTGAGGAGACGCTGACAAAGACCGAGCAGTTTCTTGAACAGAATTACAAACTATTGCTTTATGTACTTGGCGGAGTGGTTGTGCTTGTCGGATTGTTCTGGCTTGCAAAGATATACCTGAACGGAAGGAATAATGAGGCGCAATCGCAGATGTACCAGGCAGAGAAATATCTTGAGATGGATTCGCTTAACCTGGCTCTCTATGGCGATGGCAACTACCTTGGATTCCTAGATATTGCTGACGATTATAAATTCACAAAGTCGGGCAATCTTGCCATTTACGGCGCAGGCATCTGCTATCTCCACCTTGGTCAGTATCAGGATGCGATAGATATGCTTGGGAAATATTCAAAAAAGGATAAAGTGGTTGGATCACTGGCAATAGGTGCAACGGGTGATGCATTTGTAGAGCTTGGCGATACAGAAAAAGGGATTGCAAAGTACCTTGAAGCTGCTGATTATGCCGGCAATGGATTCAATACTCCTCTCTTCCTGATGAAAGCTGCCGAGCTTTATGAACTGGAAGGGAAATACAGTGAAGCCCTTCAATTGTACGAAAGAATCCGTGATGAATATCCTGAGAGCAGCGAGGGATCATCCATTGAAAAATATATATCCCGCATTAAGCTTCTGCTGTAAAAGAATGGGCACAGCCAATTTATCCGATTATGATGCCCGGAGTGTTCCGGATGCCGGAAAAATGAAGTTCGGCATTGTTGTTTCAGACTGGAACAAGGATATCACATGGGCTTTGCTGGAAGGCGTCGAAAAAACTCTGAAAAAGCACGGAGCCAGATCAAAGAAAATTATTATAAAGCACGTTCCCGGAAGCTTTGAGCTTACTGCCGGGGCCAGGCTTATGGCAGAATACATGGAACCTGATGCCATCATCTGCCTGGGATGTGTTATAAGAGGCGAAACGCCTCATTTTACATATATATGCCAGGGAGTAACACAGGGAATAACCCAGCTAAATCTCAACTACAACATACCTTTTATCTTTGGTGTTCTTACGACCGAAAATCATCAGCAGGCTCTTGACAGGGCCGGAGGGAAGCTTGGTAACAAGGGTGATGAGACAGCCGTTGCGGCAATCAGGATGGCTGCGCTAAAGAAGGCACTAAAGAAATAGAACTATCTGAGCACTTTTCTTACAAAAGCAACAGTAAAATAAGACATCAGGAACACCCCCATAAATCCTTCAATGGCTGAAACAACCCTTGCAGCTCCAAAAGGATAATGGTCGCCATAACCTATAGTAAAGAACGTTATTGCGCTGTGATAGAATGACCTGGCCACAACTCCCAGCTGGTCAGATGTTGATGAAATGACATCAGCATTTGTAAAAACGATCATCAGTACATAAATAACACTGAAAAGCAGATATCCTGCAGCCATGGAGATAAGCACCCTGGCAGGATTTGTGGCATACAAGCCCATGGCATCAAATACCAGCCATTTAAAGCTGTGAGGAATATAAGCCAGTATCTTCTGCATGCCGCCTTTTTCCTTCTGTTTTGTCAGCCATGATTTGGCTTCGTACCGCTTGAACATCACATAAGCATCATCCTCATCGGAATATTTTCCTGTGCTGTTGAAGTTTTCCTTCAGAATTCTGAATTGCTCAGCCTTCTGCTGCAGGGTTGTTCCCTTCTGCCTGGTTATTATCTCTTTACACATGTTCTGTTCCCAGTCGATGTATAGTTTTCCAACAAGGCGCATGCCTGACATATCAATGATATTTATTTCTACCTGAAAATCATAGGGCTCAAGGTCAACAATATCACGGACAATTGTATCGGATATATCCAGCAGCTCTGCTTTTGCCAGCCTGAGATCAAAATAGCTGTTAAGGTGACAGGATTTAAGTGAAAGAGTCTGGAACCTGGATTCATAGAATGAAACATCACCATCGCCGAAGTTGGTCCTTTCAAAGCTTATTTCAGTGTTATCCATCTCGATGAGATTGAAATTCTTCGGACCGGTTCCCATCTCAGCTTTCTTGAACTGGATTTTTCCTGCCCTGGATGAAGCCCCTTCAAAATCAACCTCCCCGTTCCCGAAAACAGACCTGTTGAAGTTTATCCTTCCCGAGCCGAAATCTACAGTCCTGAAATCGACCCTGCTGTTGCCGAATTCCGTTCTTTCAAACATTATTTCGCAATCACCGAAAACAGAATAATGAAAATCAACTTTACCACCGGTGATCCTGGTCACCTTGAAATTGAACCGTCCGCTGTTGAACCGTGTATTTATAAAGAGAAGCTCGCCACCGTTGAATTCGGTATTTGCAAAGCTGACCTCTCCGTTCCCGAACTGGATATCCTGAAAATCCTTGGTTCCATCGTTTACAACAGCGTTTTTGAACAGGAAATTACCCTCACCAAATGATGAACCGGCAAATTCAATACTCCCATTCTTGTAAAAAGTATTTGAAAAAATCACATCGCCTTTCCCGAATACACAGCCGGCAAAACATACTTTCCCTTTTCCAAAGTGCGCTCCTTCAAAGCTGACCTCGCCATCCGCAAATGAGGCATGTGAAAAATCGTTACATATCTTTGATTCAAAGAAGGAATTCTTAGCTGAAAAACCTTTTATCGGAACAATAGCTTTTTTCTCAATATTGTTATGCCTTCTGAAATCTGACAATGAAAAATCGGAAATCAGGAAATTATCAAGTATTATATCCTTCCCTTCCTTAATCATATCATAGACAGCACTTGTCTCAATTGCCCCATATAACTCAGTATCTGTGACTTTACCTTTTGAATCAAAAAAAGTTACTATCGCGGTGCGCGGACAGGTCCTCCCGTCATCAGCAATGAACTTGACATTTTTAATATCAACATGATAATCTTTGTATCCGGCTTTCATAAGGCTGATCTAAAATAAGCACCAAATTATAAAAAAAAACTATTTATTGTCATTGCTACCTTAAACACAACTGACGATACGGACAGTAACTGCATTTATTCCACGGATCTCCCGTCATAATAAAAGGCTCATCAATGCTGAACATCTTATTTATTGTTTCCTTCAGCCCGGCAATAAATTCTTCCCGTATAATTGAATAATCGTTAAGTTCAGATCCTTCATTCTTTCCTGGCCTTATTATCAGAATGTCTGAAGTACCGTCACCTGGCACCTTTTTTACCTTGTAAACTGAAGGACGAACTATGCTGCCAGGCTTTTCAGTGATATAGCCTTCGCAATACAGAAGGGTTTGAAGCCATCCATCAGGATCTTTCTTTCTGTCGTCGTTAAAAAGGTCGGTTACTGAACTTATTGAATCGGCTATCGTACCTGTTTTGTAATCCACTATCCTCACCAATCCATCCTTTTCATCAATTCTGTCAGCGTTTCCTCCAGCTATAAGCACGATCCTGTCTTTTCCCTCTCCAGCCGTCAGCCTGAACCTGACAGGAGTCTCAAGACCAAGTATCAAAAATGGCGCATACGCTTTATCAGCCTCAAGGATCCGGCTGATATAAGCAAGCAGTACTTCATTAACTATCAGTTCATTGCCGGCAACGACGGCATCACTATCCCTGCTGAACAACTCTCTTATGGTGCTGTTTATCTGTTTCCGGATTGCCTGCCTGTCTGAATGGATTGAATGGATCTCAGCAGCAGTGATCCTTTTTCCTGTAAACCTGACATAAAGGCTTTTCATAGTATCATGCAGCAGAGTGCCGAGCAATGCAGGATCAATCTCTTCAGTTATAGTTTCCGGCTCCTTAAGTCCGCATACATACCTGTAATAGAATTTCATCCTGCAGTTCAGCCACATATTCACAGCTGAAGGAGAGAGATATCTGCCTGTTTCTTCTGGAATGAACCTTGATAAAAGCTTTACCTGATGGTCTTCAGTACGTTCAATTACGCTGTTAATTGAAGCATGGTTCCTGATATTAAAGCCCAGGTTGAGATGATCCGGTTTCAGATTCGGATCATATTTCATCTGCTGGAGAAACCTGCTCATTTCACCGCTCCTGAGCCCCTCAGGATTTGAATTATAGACAAATGTCACATTTTCAGCTCTTTGCAGAAGCCTGTAGAAATGATATGCATAAACCGATTCCCGGTGATTTATTGAAGGCAAACCAAAAGCCTCACGCAGGCCGAACGGAATGAATGATGATCCGGAGGTGATGGCAGGAAGTATACCGTCATTAACAGACAATATAATAAGGTTCCGGAAATCAAGAATCCTGGTCTCAAGAATACCCATGATCTGTATACCTGACAGGGGTTCTCCGGAAAATGGCACCGACTGGCTTTTAAGGAGTCTGTCGAGCAAGTTTATCCATGTAATGAGAGTAAGGCTTACTTCCTGATCTTCGGCCAGACCTTCCAGCCTGTTGACAGCAAGTATTACCTTGTAAATAAATTCATTTCTCATCTTCGTATTAAAAGGATCCTCCGTTCCGGAAGACTGACGGGAAGCAATGAGAAGTAAAATGTCCTTCAGGTATTCAGATACCTGTGCCGGCGATGACGGTTTGCAGAATATAGCGGATAATACTTCCGATTTTTTAAAACGCTCTGACGGGATCCTGATCAGATTCTTTTCAGTTATCTCCCCTGTTATATTTTTTTCCTTTTCATCAATCAGCTCAGCCACCAGGCTGTGCTTCAGGATACCGGTCACTTCGCGGTGATTGAAATAAATCACACCGTTCTGAACAATTGCCGTACGCTGAAGGTCGAGAAGATATTTGACCAGAGTATAGACAGATGTTTGCTTCAGCGGAAAGCCCATCGTTATATTGATGTCGGGGATATTTTCAGGAAGACTCGTAAGCACCGGCATCAGGAGATTTTCATCTGCCAGGATAACTGCTGTTTCATGGGCATTATCCGGAGAAAGTCCTCTTATTTCGCTTATAAGCTGCGGAATGAGCTTTACCTGTGCGAGATCGGATGATGTGTCAATGATCCTCCGGCTGACTTTTGACTGAGATCCCTGGATCAATGTATCGCAGCTCCATTCGCCGGGCATGTCATTCCCAAAGAACTTCAGGTTCTCACGCATAAAAAAACCTGCAGAATTCAGCTTGCTGCCGGCCATGTATGAATTGTCATAATCCCAGTAAAACCTTGCCCTGCCCTCTTTATTAATCCTTATCATGAGTGATTTTTCACATTCGTTAAGTGCATTGAATCCTATAAAATGGAACATATCCCACCTCACTCCCGCTCCATCCTGTCTTTCCTTGTCCTCAATAACATCCCTGAATATCATTCCTTCATAGGCAATTCCTTTCGCTTTCAGCGATTTCCTGAATCCTGAATAGAGATCGTTCAGGCACGACCAGATGCTCCTGAACTTTTCCTTCTCGTCCGTAATCTTTTCCGGATTGAAGTTAACCCAGAACCTTTTTATTATCTCTGCCTGCTCATCTGTCAGCCCTCCGAACTGTTGATCTATCTCTTTAATATCCTGCACATTACGAAACAACTTTGAAGCATCAACAAGATATTTATCGACATCATCAAAATCATCAAGCAGCATATCGCCCCAGAAATAGAATTCATCAAAGCCCTCGCTGCTTTTCCTGACTGCACGATAGACTTTATAAAGCTCAAACAACAGAATTTCATTTTCAGCCAGTTTCAATGCCGACATCGATCTGAACAGGTCGTTTATCGTAATTGTTGAAGGTGTCCATACCGGTTGTTTTATCTCTGCTGCCAGATATTTAAGGAAGAAGAGTCCGGCCCTGCGGTTCGGGAATACAAGGCAGTGCCTGTTCAGTGTGTTACCGAACTCCGAATAAAGTGATCTGGCGATATGTTGAAGAAAGTATTCCAAAGGTTGTCTGATTGTCTAACTGTCTGATTGTCTAATTGTCTGTTTGTTCTTATAAAGCCTACCTTGCCAGGTATTGAGTTGTTCGAGGCGTTCTTCGATGAGGCCAACGATTTGATCTGTTCTTTTTTTACCCCACCTTTGTTCTGAAAGGAACCTTGGAGGAGACTCGCCGGTAAAACGTTCAACCACTATTGAAGGATTAAACCTCTCAAGGAACTTAATGAAGAAATCCAGGTATTCATCCCATGTAAACAAGTGAAAATCATCGGGATTTCTCCTGTACTCCTCCTCCATGGCAGTTCCCCTGATTATCTGGAGCTGATGGAATTTGACAGTTTTCAGCGGCAACTGCGAAATGATATCAGCCTCTGCAAGCATCTCTTCACGTGACTCACCCGGCAACCCGAAAATAAAATGAGCTCCGGTGCTTATACCCAGCCCGGAAGTCAATTTTAAAGCATCAGCTGCTTCCCTGAATGAATGTCCCCTGTTGATCCTTTTCAGTGTCCTGTCATAGCATGATTCAATTCCGAATTCAACAGCTACGTAATACTTCTCAGAAAGCCTCTTCAAATATGCAAGCTTCTCATAATCAATGCAATCAGGTCTGGTACCTATAATAAGGCCAATGATTCCCGGGTGGTGCAGAGCCTCTTCGTACAGCTTTCTCAGCTTATCAATTGGTGCATAGGTATTTGAGTAAGCCTGGAAATAAGCCAGAAATGAGTCTGCCTTCCGGTACCTGTTCCTGTGGAAAGTTATTCCCTCATCTATCTGCAGGGTTACAGATTTCTCAGGAATACAATATGAAGGATTGAAAGCATCATTATTGCAATAGGTGCACCCCCCCCTGCCTTTTGTTCCGTCGCGGTTCGGACATGTGAAGCCGGCATCAATTGAGACCTTCTGAACCCTTGCACCGAAGAGCTTCCGGAAATGTTCAGGGTATGCATTGAACCTTCGTTTATGCCCCCAGGGAAATTCAGTATTTTTTACCTTCTCAGCCATCATACAGTAACAATCCTGTTCTTATCAACATACCACAGGTACGCTTCAATATCCCGGTATCCCATATCCTCCAGTAACTTACGGTACTGTTTCATCTGGTGAGCATAGTGGTTGTTCTCCTCACCGAATTTGAAATCAATGATTATAGCTTTACCGTCTTTTATTATTATCCTGTCGGGACGCCTTGCATGGCCTGATGGTGTAAGTATCTCTGCTTCCTTCAATACCCTTATACCCGGGCTGAACCAGTCAGACGCAGGCAGTTCCGAAATCAGTATCTTAAGTTTGTCTTCGAGTAAAACTGCTTCAGAACTGCTGACAGCGCCTTCAAGCACAAGGCTTCTGACTGCTGAAGAGATGTCTTCTGAAGTATCAATACTCTCAAAAACCGAGTGCATGAGCTTTCCATAACTTATCTTTTCTTTCTTTCCGGCTGAAAAATAATTTTCTGCATGGAGCTTAAGCCTGAGAGAATCCGGTTTCTTGTTTACTGCATAGCTTCCGGAGATTATCTCTTTCACGTCATTATATTCCTCCCTGTTCCCGGGTATCTCTCCGAGTTCAAACACATTTTCATCATTGTTAAAATAACTGTTCAGGACTATACCCGATTCACCTGCAGGATTTTCGCCGGATGACAGAGCATTTCTGAGAGCAGCGGCAATAGCCTCTGATCCTGAAGGTGCCGCCGGTGCAAATCCCCATATTGCATCCATTGCCCTGGTCATCGCAACATATAGAAGGTTGATGTTGTCGATAAATACAGAGTACCTTTCACTGTTGTAGTCATCTGAAAATACAGTCTCCAGCAATTGCTTGCCGTACTTTACCGGAACAATGCCAAGCTCATTGAAGGGCGCGGTATCCGGTTTAATCCAGAGAACAGGGTAGTGTGAAGGCTTATGATCAAGGTTCCATGATATGAATGGCAGTATCACTATCCTGAATTCCAGTCCTTTCGACTTATGTATAGTGAATACCCTCACGGCATCCTGACCGGCAGGGAGGACAACCGATTTTGATTGTCCCGTTGTTTCCCACCACTCCAGGAATGATTTGAAATCAGTGCCTTTGCTTCCTGAAAAACCAAGGACCAGGTCCTGGAAAGTATCGAGGTATGCAACATTCCATGAACAATGCCCCAGGTTGAAAAAGCCGATAATGTTTTCTGTTGCTTCGAAAAGCGTCAGCCGCCTGGTCCTCTCCATAAACTCATTTAATCCATCAGGGAAACAGCTGTCAGACCCATCTTTCAGCAGATCATGAAAGAGGGGGGCTTGTTCCGGATTTTCATTTCCTGTTGCCAGCAGGTAAAATCTTACCATCTCCGCCCTGCTGATCATGTCAACAGGATCATCAAGCGTCTTTAAGGCTGAAACAATGAAACTGAGGGCATGAGATGAGGATAGTGAAAGGGAGTCGTTTGATACTGTATTGTAATTATACCTGCTTTTCTTCTCTTGTACGCATGTGCCGGCATATTCGATCATTCTCCTCACAACAGCTTCTCCGTCTTTTCCTTCCCTTACGATTATCCCGATATCTGAAGCTTTATATCCTTTGTCCTGCACTGATTCAAGCAGCTCCGGAAGCTTTTCAAGGGCAATATCTTCCCAGCGGCGGATAACAGCACTCTTCCTGTCATTTTTGTCCTCCCGCTCATCATCAATGAATTCAAGCCTAACATATCCGCCGCTTCTTCTGCCCGGATCATCCTGAACTGCCTCGGAATAGAGTTTTCTGAAACCGGATGAGGAGCTGTCTTCTGAAAATGATTCGTCTGTCTGTACCGGGATGACCGAAAAAAGCGAATTATTAAACCTGATGATGTTTGACCGGCTTCTGTAATTTGTCAGAAGGGGCTTGCTGAGGAATCTTTCCCCGTCAACGAGGTTGTCTTTCATTCCGGCAAGTATCTGCCAGTCGCTGTTGCGCCACCTGTAGATCGATTGCTTGATATCTCCCACAACGAGGTTATCAAATCCCCTTCCCATACTTTCATTAATGAGAGGATCAAAGTTATTCCACTGGCGCCATGAGGTATCCTGGAATTCATCGATCATGTAGTTAGCGAAGATATTCCCTATTTTCTCATAAATGAACGGCGTCTGGTCGCCCCTTGTGATCAGGCTGAGCACCTCGCCAGCCTCAGAGAGCAGGAAGCTGTTCTCTGATGATGCAACCTCATGAACCCTTTTAAGTACATCGGAAAGGATCCCCAGGGCATATATATTTGAAAGCACTGCTTCAGCACTCTTATATGGTATGTAATTGCGGTCGCAGCTGCTAATCGCTTCTTTTAAAGCATCATCCAGTCCTGACGATATTGCATCAAGAAGCTGCTGCGAAGGCTTGCCTGTTGACCATCGGGGAGGATCTTCAAGTATCTTTAAAACATGTGAACCCGGCTTAATGACTGATCCTTCAGTAAGTGATCTGATGAAACCAGGGACACCTTTGCCTTTCTGAAAGAACATATCATCAGTAAGTCCGTGATCATTGAATATCTTTTCACATTTCCTGCCCAGCCGTATGGTCTCCTTTTCTGTTGATGCCCGTAATGCGCTGATCTTTTTTATATAATCAAGGAGGAAATCCTTATCCTCAAGCCTGGTCCGTTCAGCATCTGAAAGTATCCTGAATTTTTCCCTGAAGAGTTCCTCTGCCAGCTTCATGATATCCCCCTTCAGGTTCCATGTTTTCTCCTCCTCAATATTTGCCATAACATATCTTGTCAGCCAGTTCCTGATCCGGGGATCAGATGATGATGAGGCAATCATCTCATCAACGGCAGTTGAAAGGATCAGGCTGTGATCCAGTTCTATGTTGAATCCTGAGTGCAGTCCTGCCTCCCTTGTGAAGGCTCTCAGGATTTTCTGGAAAAAGGCATCAATTGTACTTACATAAAATCGCGAGAAATCATGCAATATGGAAAAGAGAATTTCCCCGGCTTCTTTACGGATATATTCCTCGCTCCTTCCTGTTTCAGTGATCAGTTCGGCGAGGTATTCCGAACTTCCTCCGTTTGAAAGTAAATGCAGGTGGTCGAGGATACGGTTTTTCATCTCTGCAGTAGCCTTGTTGGTAAATGTCACAGCCAGTATCCTCCGGTAATTATACCTTGATTCGAAAAGATGGGTCAGGTAAGCCAGTGCAAGGCTGAATGTCTTGCCCGATCCTGCTGATGCGCTGTATATGGTAAGGGTGCCCTGGCTCATGAGATAAAGATACAGAATTTCTGCTGTTATGTATCATGTACTCATCCCCCAGCCCCCTTCTCTGCTGAAGCAAAGAAGGGGGAGTGAATTCGTTAAATGACTGAATATCAATAATTA
>CAZGGZ010000006.1:0-15473 GCA_964525415.1 uncultured Rikenellaceae bacterium
CCTGAGATTGATGAAAAGACAAACATGCTCGTAGTCGAAGGAATGATAACCGATCAGAACATGGCAAACAGGATAAAGGTATCAAGATCAATTCCGGTCGGACAGGCAATTGTTGCCAAACCATTAAAGGGATGCGATATTACGATAACAGATGAATGCGATATCATATATAACCTGAAAGAAATATCTGCCGGAATTTACGTTACCGATTCCACAAAATTCCGGGGACATGCCGGCGGGATATATACTTTAACCATCAATACTGGCAGTCTTACATATGTTTCAATCCCGATGGAAATGATGCCTGTTCCCCCGATTGATTCTGTCTTTTATGAAAAGAAGCTGCTGGTTGAATCAAATAAATGGGGTAAACCGGAAGAGGGATGTCAGATCTATCTTAATACCCGGGATCCCTCCGGTAAGTGTTTCTTTTACAGATGGGATTTTACAGAAACATGGGAAATCAATCTTCATTTTCAGGGATTAAATCCGATTTGCTGGATTACCCGGGAATCAGATGAGATACTGATCAAAAGCACAAAAGAATATGGTCAGCCGAAAGTTACAAGATATCCGATACATTATATTTCAAACTATACCGACAGGTTATCTGTCAGGTACAGCTTCCTTGTTAACCAGTATTCCCTGAATGAGGATGAATTCAGCTTCTGGGAAGATCTTCAGTCAGTTTCCGGAAATACCGGAGGACTATATGATGCAACGCCCGCATATATTCCTGGCAATATTCATAATATCGATGATCCCGAAGAAACCATTCTTGGATTTTTCAGTGTATCAGCTGTAACACAGAAAAGAATATTCATTGAGGATAGTTTTGAAGGATTTCAGAATATCTATTGGTATTGCCCGACAGATACTATCTGGGGAGAGGGTGAAATCGCTGGTCTTAATAAAGAAGTATGGGTTCTTGAGGATTATCCTCTTCCGGATCTTTATACCGGGACTGAATTTATTCGCTGGAGGGTGCTTACTATTTACCGGGAGTGTGCGGATTGTACAACAAGGGGGACTCTTGTCAAACCACCATATTGGGATAAAGAAACCTTATTTTAGAAATTATTGATGACAAATCTTTTTAAACTGTTCGTTTGTTCCATTGTCCTGCTGTCATTGCCGGCAGATTACAAGATCATTGCGCAATCCGGACCTTCCGGGGATGTCAGTACGATGCTTGATAAATTCTGCAGGGATGTTCCCTGGGAAGAAATATATGTCCATACTGACCGGGATATTTATGTTGCCGGAGAAGAAATGTGGTTCAGCTCATATCTGTTTGACAGGCACGCCGGGAAGCTATCCTCAGGGAGTAATATTGCATACTTTGAGCTTTTAAATCCTGACGATATTCCTGTCATCCAGAAACGGCTTCTGATAAAGGAAGGGATCTGCCCGGGCAATGCCCACCTTCCTGATACTCTTACATCAGGTATTTATACATACAGGATCTATACCAACTGGATGAAGAATTTCCTGCCCGAAAATGCATTCATGAAAAGCATAACCATTGTCAATCCATTCAGAAGCAATGGTTTCAGGAAAAAAATAATGTATGAAAAACACCTTCCTTTAAAAATTAATATTGAATTTTTCCCTGAGGGAGGCACCCTGCTTGGTGACGTGCCGGGGAAAATTGCCGTGAGGGTATCAGATGAATTCCAGAGGGGAGTGGCATTCCAGGGTGTTGTAAGGAACAGCAGGGGAGATTCTGTTACCTCCTTTATTACTAACCGGTACGGCCTGGCATCATTTGAAATCAATCCGTCAGGTGCGAACAGCTATTATGTTCTGCATGGAGGTACAGTTACTTATCTTCCGCTGGCTCAGGATGAAGGTTGTGCCCTGAGAGCGGATTACCTGGATAAAGATCTGATTACCATTACTTTATCTGAAAGAGGCAGTTTATACTCATCTGACAGTCAGCAATATTATCTTTTAATCCAGTCACATGGGAATACCAGCTATTTTGAGAGTTTCAGGATCCCCGGCTTCAGCAAAACAATAATAATCTCCGGACAAGGACTCTCAAAGGGAATAAATCATATAACATTATTCAACCAGAGCCTGAAGCCGGTATGCGAGAGATTGATCTGTATCCGGCAGAAGGATATATCTGAGGCTATTGATCTGAAAATATCCGACAGTATTCAGAGAAGGGAAAAGGTGACAGCGGAAATAGGAATTACTAATGATGCCGGTGCGGCTTTATCAGAACCCAGGCTGAGCATTTCGGTTGTACCTCAGTCATATGGAGCCGCCTCCGGTGCGCTGAAAGATTATCTGGTTTTCGGAACGGAATTCGGCTATCTTCCATGGGTCGAGAATGGCAATCAGGGAGGCAGTCCTGATGAGAAGGATTTTGATAATTTCCTGATTGGTGCAAAAAGCCGCTGGATTTTATGGAACGAGGTCTTTAACGAAAACAGAGCACCAAAGAACTTCAGGATGGAAGAGGACGTCCACTTTCTGTCAGGAGTGATCAACAAAAGAGATACACCGGTCTCAAGCAGGGAAAAGACACTTACTTTGTCAATCCCCGGGAAAGTTGCATCCTTTTACCATACTCATACAGACAGTGAGGGTTATTTCAGTTTTCTGCTGCCTGTTGACCAGATACAGAGAAATCTCATTATACAGCCAGAATCAGGTGAAGAAAATATTTCTGTGGAAATCCAATCGCCGTATTCCCGGAATCTGCCTCTGTCAGTCAGTTATAAGGATTCTGTCACTTCGGGTATGTCGGGAATCCTGTCCGATATAAGCGCCCGTTACCAGGTAAATATGATTTTTGGAACCAGTGTTAAAAAGGAAGCACAGCCCGTGCAGCTGAAATCTGAACCTTCAAAACGGTTTTATGGCAAGCCTGAAATAGAATTGATCATGAACGATTATATCAAACTCCCGGTGATGCAGGAGGTCTTTTTTGAACTGACTCCGGGTGTAAGACTAAGGGAAAGGAAGGCGGGCTATGAGATGAGGATATTAAATCCTTATACAGGGACTTATTTTGAGGAACCGGCAACAGCCCTCATTGATGGTGTAGTAATAAATGACATGGCAACACTTGCCGGCCTTGATCCTGAGGTTGTTGAAAGAATAGACATTGTCAAAACACCTTATTTTACAGGTGATTTCATGCATTACGGAATTGTGCACGTAATAACGCAGCCGGGTAAGTTCAGTAATCTTTCGCTGCCTGATTATGCTGTTAAGCTTCCATACAGGATTACTGAGCCTGTTCAGCTTTTCTTATCGCCCGATTATTCAGATCCTGTAAAAAAGCAGAGCAGAATACCGGACTTCAGGAATACTCTTTACTGGAATCCCGCACTGAAACCTGAAAAGGATGGGAAAATATCAGTTGAGTTCGATGCATCTGATCTGGCCGGGGATTATGTTATTGATATCCAGGGAATCAACTCATACGGGGAACCTGTTTCATTACGGAAAATCATTCAGATCTATTGATCCTTGTTCTTCCTGTTTGTATTGTTGGTTTTAATCAGAATAGGATGCTGACAATACCGGGCAGGAATTGCATTTCTGCAATAAATTCATTAGCTTATCACCGTCTAATTCATGGATCCTGGAGATGAATAAAAAGGCTAAAAAACCGAAGAATAACACGGATGATCTGTCAGAAAGCCAGAAGCTTATCCAGATGAATAAGTCCCCGGCCGAAAGCGAGTTAAGCTACAGGAGCATATTCGAGCATGCTACAGATGCTATTTATATCCAGGATGCTAACGGTGTTTTTCTTGATGTAAATCCTGCAGCCTTGAGGATGTATGGTTATTCAAAGGAGGAGATAGTTGGATTTACACCTGAAAAGCTTGGAGCTCCGGATCGGAATGATCTGAAGGAAACGCAGAAATATATCAGGAAAGCATTCATGGGGGAGCCTCAGAGATTTGAATGGTGGGGCAGGCGCAAGAATGGCGAAGAATTCCCCAAAGAGATAGTTCTGAATAAGGGGATGTACTTCGGCAGGGAGGTGGTTTTTGCCATGGCGAGGGATTTTACCGAAAGATACAGGGTTCTGGAAGCATTAAAGGAAAGCGAGGATAAATACAGGTCACTTACCGACCAGATACCTGTCGGAGTATACAGGACCAGTACCGACGGACAACTGATTTATTCGAATCCTGCACTGGTAAAAATGTTGAATTATAACTCTGGTGAAGAGCTTCTGAAGCTGAACGTCAGCCAGTTATATGCAAATCCGACCGACCGCGAAATGCAGTTAAAGAAATCCCGGAAGACCTCCGCAGTCATACAAAGCGAATTCCAGCTTATGAAAAAAACAGGAGAGCTTATATGGGTAAAGGATAACAGCCGCCTTTTGTTTGATAAAAAAGGCAATCCGTTGTATTTCGACGGAATCCTCGAAGATATCACTGAGAAAAGGGTTTCAGAGATACAACTGCAATATCTGTCTGATATGCGTAAGCTGCTTATTGACCTTTCAATAGGTTTTATCAATCTTCCCACAAAAGAAATAGAACCTGCTGTCAACCAGTCGCTTATCAGAATAGGGAATTTTGTAGGTGCTGACAGGGCATATGTATTTGAATATGACTTTATAAAAAATACAGGAACAAATACTTTTGAGTGGTGCAGACAGGGAACTGAACCTCAAATTGAGAAATTACAGGCGATACCGCTTGATGGATTCATTGAATGGACAACTAAGCACAGGAAGGGAGAGGTTGTCAAAGTGGATGATGCTGCTGAATTACCTCACAACATTCTTCGAAAATTCCTCGAAGATCAGGATGTTCTGAGCGTACTTACTATCCCCCTTATACAGGAAAGTGAATGTATCGGATTTGTAGGATTTGATTCTGTAAACAGGAAACACAGTTATAGTGAATATGAAGAGCAGCTTCTTAAAGTATATGCCCAGACCCTCGTAAACGTGAAGGAAAGGCTGAAAAAAGAGCAGCGGCTTATCAGCGCTAAAGAGAAAGCTGAAGAGAGTGACCTTCTGAAATCTGCATTCCTGGCAAATATGAGCCATGAGATACGCACACCTATGAACGGAATTATTGGCTTCCTTGATCTTCTTAAAGAACCTGACCTCACTGAGGAAAACAAGAACGCTTACATTGACATTGTAACCCAGAGCAGTCACCGGCTTCTTGATACTATCAACGATATTATCGAAATTTCAAGGATCGAAACTGGTGAGCTCAGGGTTTATATGTCCCCGGTGAATATTTCAGAGCTCATGGCATACTATCATGGATTTTTCAGGCAGGAGACCGACCAGAAAGGATTGAAATATGTTGTCACAAACAGACTGCCCGAAGAGATAAAAATTTTCAAGACCGACAGAAACAAGCTTGAAAGCATTATTTCGAACCTCATAAAAAATGCAATAAAATTCACTCATGAAGGCTCTATAGAATTCGGATGTCTTTGTGAATCCGATAATATAGTTTTCTTCGTCAAAGATACCGGTGTAGGGATCTCTTCCGAAAGACAGAAACAGGTTTTTGAAAGATTTGTACAGGGAGATATGTCACTCTCTCGTCCGCAGGAAGGTTCAGGACTTGGTTTATCGATCGTTAAAGCCTATGTGGGATTGCTTCAGGGAAAGATCTGGCTGCAATCTGAGCCAGGAATAGGAAGCACCTTCAGGTTTTCAATACCTCATATCCCGGCAGAAGACGAAAAAACGGAAAGTGGACCACATGATACTATTCCTCAGATATCAGGACAAAACCTCACTTTCCTGATAGCTGAGGATGATTATGCAAGTTACCTTTACCTGGAGAGCTTGCTGGCAGGACCGGGAATTACTTTTATTCGTACAACCAACGGAAATGACACGGTCAGGGCTGTGAGGGACAATCCGGGTTTGTCGCTGATACTGATGGATTTGAGAATGCCGGGAATGACAGGGATTGATGCCACCAGGCAGATAAGGGAATTCAATAAAACAATTCCGATCATCGCCCAGACAGCATATGCCCTTATGGGAGACAGGGAGACAGCGCTTCAGGCAGGTTGTAATGATTACATATCCAAACCCTTGAATAGCAATCAACTACATAAAATCATCTCCCGTTATACCGGGAAGAAGAAAAATATCTAGTTTTGAAATCATATTTTCCTTATAAATACTTCAGATGAGCAATAAATCTAAAGAGTATATGAAACGGATATACCCATGGTCAGTTACAATTATCAGGATAGCAGTTGGATGGCATTTTCTATATGAGGGTATTTCAAAAATTTTCTCCCCCGGCTGGAGCTCGGCACCTTTCCTTGCCGGTTCACGCTGGATCTTTGCGCCGGTCTTTCAGTGGATGTCTGAATCATCAGCCATCACGTCTGTCGTTGATTTCCTGAATATCTGGGGACTTGTTCTGATTGGGCTGGCACTGATACTGGGTGCCTTTACCCGTGTGGCAAGCGGTGCCGGAGCATTGATGCTTCTGTTTTATTTTGTTGCATATCCTCCAGTCCCCGGGTATACTATAAGCGTTCCGGTGGAAGGGAGTTACCTATGGATAAATAAAACATTGATAGAGTTTTTTGTTCTTGTTGCTTTTATTTTTATTGCTTCCGTGTCACACTTCGGTATTGATAGGCTTATCCGAAGATGGAAAGATGAGAAGGCACGCAAGCCTGTTCCTGAAAGCCCCCGGGAAAAGGGAGAATCAAATGGGAGACGGGAAATAATTAAAGACCTTATCTCAGTGCCTGCATTGGGAGCTTTTGCCTATGCGCTTTACAGGAAAGGCAAATGGGATAGTTTTGAGGAAAAATTCCTGAAGGTAGAGGGAATAGATGCAAATTCCGGCGCAACACTTCTGAAATTCAATTATACCTCACTGAAGGAACTTAAGGGAGAAGTGCCAAAAACCGTTATCAGTTATACGGATATAAAAGGTAATCAGGCTCAATTTGAACTCAGCAGGCTCATTATGGGAGGTAACCTCATCGGCGGATGGGCGCATGCACGCGACCTTATTTATGTGTCAAAGCTGGTGAAGACATATCATAACGATGAGAAGGTCATGCAAACTATGGGACTGGCTGAGAAATGCGGAATAAATGCCATCATTACCAATCCACAGCTCGGAAGGATATGGCAGAAATACAGGCACGAGTTTAAAGGCAAGATGAAATTCATTTCCGATTGCGGTATAGCTCTCGATTTTCAGAAAGGCATAGCTATGTCACTCGCTGTGGATGCCGATGCACTCTACTGCCAGGGAGAGATAACCGACAGATGGACAGATGAGAACTGGGAAGACACGCAGGGCAGGACCATTGAACAACGGATGGAGCTGATACGCAAAGGACTTGAAGAGATCCGCCGCCATGGCAAACCTGCAGGTATCGGAGCTCATAGGATACAGGCTGTTAAGAAATGCGTCGAATATGGTCTGAAGCCTGATTTCTGGGTAAAGACCTGCCACAGTCATGATTATTGGTCAGCCCAACCCGATTCCCCCTGGAAGGATAACATGTTTGACTATGATCCTGAAGAGACAATTAAATTCATGGGTACTCTTAAAGAACCGTGGATTGCATTTAAAGTCCTTGCAGCAGGAGCGATTGCACCTGAAGAAGGACTGAAATATGCCTTCATCAACGGAGCCGACTTTGTTTGCCTGGGGATGTACGACTTCCAGATCGTTGAGGATGTCAATATAGCTCTTGATGCAATTGCCGGGGCTAAAGAAAGAACAAGACCGTGGATGGCTTAGAAGACATGAAAAGGATAATATTTATACTGATTATTTCATTTGCATTTCAGATTCTGGATGCTCAGAATTACCCTTTTCAGGATCCGAACATCCCGGAAGAGGAACGCATTAATAACCTCATTTCTCTCATGATCCTTGATGAGAAGATCATCTGCCTTTCAACAAGGATTTCAATTCCAAGACTTGGAGTAAAGGGTACCAGGACAATTGAGGGTTTGCATGGCCTTGCATACAGCGGTCCGGCCAACTGGGCTGTAAAAGGTCTAAAAGCTTCTCCTACAACCACATTCCCCCAGGCTATCGGACTGGCACAGATGTGGGATCCCGATTTCCTGAGAAAGATAGCCGACTGGCAGGCTACTGAAGCCCGTTTCCTGGCGCAGAACAGGAGATTTGGGACTGCAGGATTAATAGTATTTGCACCCAATGCCGACCTTGGCAGAGATATAAGATGGGGCAGGACTGAAGAGTGTTTCGGAGAGGATGCCTTCCTTAACGCTGTAATGGTTACGGCTTACGTTAAAGGGCTACAGGGAGATCATCCGGTCTACTGGAAGACAGCTTCACTGATGAAACACTTCCTGGCAAACAGCAACGAAAATAACAGGACCTATAACAGCTCTGATTTTGATGAAAGACTATTCCGGGAATATTATTCCTATCCTTTTTACAAAGGGGTCACTGATGGAGGTTCCCAATGCTTCATGGCAGCTTATAACAAATACAATGGAATACCATGCACTGTTCATCCCGTGCTGCGGAATGTCACAATAAATGACTGGGGTCTGAGGGGAGTTATCTGCACTGATGGCGGCGCTTTCCGCCAGCTGCTGACAACTCATGCTTACTATCCATCGCTGGATATTGCAGCAGCCGAGTGTATTAAAGCAGGAATAACAGTTTTCCTTGATAATTACCGGGCTCCTCTTCAGGAAGCCCTGCAAAAGGAACTTATTACAGAAAAAGAGATCGATGAAGCCCTGTATGGAAATTTCAGGATTCTTTTAAAGCTTGGATTGCTCGATAATTCATCTCAGAATCCTTATTCAAACATTGGGATCTCAGACACAATAGCGCCATGGACAAGACAGGAAGCACGCGACCTGGCAAGAGAGGCTACGGTTAAATCGATCGTACTGCTTAAGAATGATAAAAACACACTTCCTCTTCAGAAAGAGAAAATTAAATCAATTGCTGTTATCGGTCCATCGGCTAATAAAGTGATCTCTGACTGGTATTCGGGAACGCCCCCATACAATGTGAATGTACGTGATGGAATTAAAAATGCTCTTGGTGAAGATATTATTTTCAGATTTGCCATGACCAACAAGGCCGATTCTGCAGTAATTGCAGCGAAGGAAAGCGATGTGGCAATAGTTTGCATCGGTAATCATCCGTTAAGTTACGGTCTCGGCTGGGGGCAAAACCAGGTATCCAGTGATGGCCGTGAGGACGTTGATCGGCAGGCTATCTCACTTGAGCAGGAAGATCTGGTCAAGCTGGTTCTGGCTGCTAATCCAAATACTATACTGGTACTGGTTTCCAGCTTTCCGTATGCTATAAACTGGTCAAAGGAACATGTTCCGGCAATACTTCATGTAAGTCAGTCAAGCCAGGAGACAGGTAATGCCGTTGCTGATGTTATATTCGGAAAAGTAAGCCCTTCAGGACGTCTTGTTCAGACATGGATAACCTCAATCGATCAGCTTCCTCCCATTCTCGATTACAACATACGCAACGGAAGGACATATATGTATAACAAAAATCCGCCGCTCTTTCCGTTCGGACACGGACTTACCTACACAAGTTTCAGCTATTCCGGCTATAAACTGTCGAAGAATACCCTCCGCGACGGTGAAACGGTTGATATCAGCTTCACCCTTAAAAACACCGGCAATCACGACAGCGAAGAGGTTGTACAGCTTTATGTCAGTTTCCCTGAGTCCAGGGTGGAGCAACCATCAGTAGCGTTAAAGGGATTCAAGAGGGTTTATGTGCCAACGGGGGGCACTGTTTCTGTCACGATACCTTTGAAAGCTGATGATCTGAAATACTGGGATTCAGAACAACAGAAATGGCTGATCGAACCCGGGAAAGTCAAATTTTTTATCGGGGCCTCTTCATCTGACAAAAAACTTGATGGGGTACTTTCAATTTCGAAGTAATCCGAAATCCGGATTTTTTGCATTTCATCGCAAAATTCACTATCTTTAATAAGATATTAGGTTAATAATGAACAGCCCTGAGGTTAAAGCATTTATACGTCAGCATAGTGATCTTTTCTGGTACACTCCTGAAGCTAAGAAGGAAGACATAGGTCCTGATTTATTGCTGGAAACAATACTTAATTACGGAACCCTGGATGATGTAGGAGATCTTTTTAAATTATGGGGCATAAGAGAAGCAGCGAAGGTATTTTTTAGTGCTGAAGGCAGGAAAAAACTCAATTACTATCCTGAAATTTATAACTACTTCTCGCTATACTTTAAAAAATATGCATAAAGAGATTTTATCAGGAACCCAGGTGGAACTTTTGCCACTTGTAAGACAATTCAAACAGGAATTCTATCTTGTTGGAGGGACCTCGATTGCTCTTTATATAGGGCACCGGAGATCAATTGATTTCGACTTGTTTAAATTTTCATCATTGCATCCCAAGAGTATTATCTCCAAGGTTACTTCCTTCGGACTCCCCTATTCGGTAACAAGGAGGGTTTCTGAGCAGCTGAATATAACAATAAATGAGGTAAAATTTACATTCTTTGAGTATCCGTTTAATCTCGATGCAAAAAACGATTTTGAGGATTTTTTAAGAATGCCAGAATTAGTTGACCTTGCAGCAATGAAAGCCTATGCTCTTGGTCGCAGGTCAAAATGGAAAGATTATGTAGATTTCTATTTTCTTTTAAGAGATCACTTTACGCTTGATGAGATATCAGAACGGGCCGTTGAAATCTATGACCAGTTGTTCTCACCTAAATTATTCAGAGCTCAATTAAGTTATTTCCAGGATATCAATTACATAGAGCCTGTCGAATATTTGGTTCCTGTACCTTCAGAGGATGAGATCAGACAATTTCTCATTGATAAAGCCCTTGATATAAAAATATAAGTTTAAATGAGAAAGTCTATATCCGGGAGAACCTGGGTAAAACAGTCAGGGATTGCCCTGCCCTCCCCAGATCAACATTGATATTGTGGTTCTTGCACAGCTTTCAATGAGTGTATTCAGCTTCTCATACCCGGATCCGGTAAAAACATTCGGGATACCCGTGCTAAACAGCGGTGAGACAGGGTTCAGAAGGGCAGGAGAAGTGCTCAGAAGCGTCTGATCAGACACACCCAGTCTTTGCCGTTCGGAACCGGAGGATTGCCGGTTGAAGCGTAACCTGTTCCTGTTATTTTATTAACACTACCCGGTACCAGATCGCCTCCTTCACGCGGATTAAACCATTGTACTGAATATTGTCCTCCCGGCAGGTTTATGTCAGTTGCCTTACCCTCCGGAAAATAGATTGCATATATTTCACCTTCCTTTGCCAGGCAGTAATCGTTCTTGTCTTTTGTAATCTCATCGGCGTTTGACATTTTAGTGAAAGGAAGGTATTTATGAAAGAAATCTAGGGCGATCTTTGTCTGATCCCAGAGCAGATCTCGGCTCCGCCAGTCTTCACAGCCCAGGTCGGAGTGAGGATAGTTGTATCCGAAATACCATTCCACACCGCCTCCCCCGGCCATCAGGTTTCCCCATAACACTTTATATCTTATTGTATCATGTGCAGGATCAACAGCATCAGGCAAGGCTCCCTTCCAGTGCTGACCGATCTCATCGGTGCACACTACCCATGGATGACCGGAATCCTGCGACTTTTCCAACCAGTAAATGGCATCATCATGAACGTCGTTAACATTACCGCATTGTATCGAAGGACCTTCAATGTTACTGAATCCAAGGTAAGCAGTCATATCCTTTCTCCGTTGTGCCGGATCAGAATGTGTATGAACCACAATGAAGTTATCGTAGGGATCAGTTGCCCGGATATAGTCTGCCATCAGTTTTGTATCATTGTATGTTTGTCCGTAAGGCGACCACTCAACTGGATTATGCTCTTCCCCAAGGTTCCACGTTATTGCCAGATGGTGTGAAAAACGTGCGATTAGCTCCCTGAGATATAATTTACGCTGTACATCGAGGTAACCGCAATCGAGAAGACATTCATTCTCTGTTTCCTGCAATACAAAATGCAGCATGATACCCAGTTTATCAGCGTGTGAGAAGACAATATCCCACTGGTCAAGCTTACTGCAGTCGAACCGGTAACGTTCATTGCGATCTGTATAAGGCCAGACATCCTCTCCATCACCAAGGATATTCAGTGTAAGCATATACACACTATTCATACCTTTAGATGACAGATAATTGAGGGCTCCGATAATCCCTTTTCCCCTGCCGATTTTCCACTGCGGATCACCCTCATTCCAGTCGCGGATGTGAGGTTCATAAAGGTGAAGTCCGTTATTTGGAGCAGCTTCACCGCCCCTGGTTTTATTATTGCCTCCGTAATAAGTGCCGTCAAATTCCCGGTATCCCAGGAAATTCTCTGGGCTGTCGGCTCCTCCTTTCAGAAATACTTCACCGCTGCCTGCCAGTTTAAGATAATGAGTCCCGTTATATTGCAGCCTCCCTTTTGAACGGAAATCAGGAGATGTCTTATCAGTTTTACCTATTGTAAATGAACCGGTCTCACCATCCATGAAACACTTTTGTCCCTCGGTTAAATCATCTGCGATTGCAATATTTTTACCCTTCAGAAAGATTACTTTATAATTCCAGGGCCCTTCAGACGCAGGGCAGAAATGTACGCGCCATTTGTTGCCTGATTTCGCCGAAGTCTGTGAAGAATTCCCATCCGCAGCAAAATAGCCGGGTATAAATATTTTCTGGCTGCCGTCAGAAAATTCAACATCCAGGCGATAATCGGTAAAGGGATTTATTGTATCGTACTCAGCAGCATTTGGTCCCCTGAATGTTAAGGTAACCGTATGCCAGGCTTTCATTTCGCCGCTTATCTCAGTCTGTGATGAAGATGTACATGAGCTTACAGAAAAATAAACAATGAGCTCAAAAAAAATGAGCTGGAGCAAATTATTTTCTCCCATTATATCGGATATATGTTAACCTGGTGGATATCTCTGAAATTGTACCGGTAGTTTTTCAATTATGTCAGCTCCATAACCTGTCGTGGGATCGTTTTTCATCCCACTCAGGTGTCGGATCAAAATAACCCTTGGCTTTGGGATGGAGATGCTTTTTCACCTCTTCATCATTCAGCTCTATTCCAAGACCTGGAGAATCCAGCGGAACAATCGCAAATCCTTTTGTAACCATTGGCTGACTGCCTGTCATCCTCACAAGGTTTTCCCACCAGGGAGAATCAACACTATGGTGCTCAAGAGCCAGAAAATTCTGCGTAGCCGCTGCGCAGTGAACATTAGCCATAAAGCATACAGGCGTCCCTGCCATATGCATGGCCATGGCAACTCCGCACTCCTCGGCATAATCACCTATCCGCTTTGTCTCCAGCAGCCCTCCTGAAGTTGCCAGATCGGGCTGAATGATATCAACCGCACGGGCATCCAGCAGAGGCTTGAATCCTCCCTTGAGCATATAAATATCCTCACCAGTGCAGGTCGGAGTTTCAAGAGCATCCGAAACTGTTTTCCACTGATCTGTATAAAACCACGGGACCATATCTTCAAGCCACGCTAACCGGTATTTTTCCATAGCCTTGCCGAAGCGGATTGAATTGTTTATATCAAAATGTCCGAAATGATCAGCGCACAAAGGTATCTCATAACCTACAGCATTTCTTACCTGTTCGACATATTCTGCAAGACCGGACAATCCTTTATCGGTGATCTGAACCTGGGTGAAAGGATGAAGTGTGTTACCATAACCCATATAAGTTCTGAGGTCGTACTGCCCGGCCGCGCCATCCCAGAATTTTGAATTGACAATTGTATCCGGCTGGTTTGCAACAACATGTATTCCGAGATCCATTTTCAGCCATGTGAATCCCTGTTCTTCAACACGTCTTTTCATGGTCTGGGCAAAAGCTGCAGGATCCCTGGCTCCCGGTGTATCTGCGTAGAGGCGGATCTTGTCCCTGTATCTTCCTCCGAGCAGCTGCCATGCCGGTACACCGTATGCTTTTCCGCAGATGTCCCATAATGCCATCTCCACTGCACAGACTCCACCTCCCTGCCTTCCATGATAACCATATTGCCTTATTATCTTGAAGATCATTTCAACATTGCAGGGATTGAGCCCGAGTATCCTGCTCTTGAGCATAAGCGCATAACGTTCATCAGCACCATCCCTTACCTCGCCAAGTCCATAAATTCCCTGGTTTGTATCTATTCTTATTATTGCGGTTCTCCCAACATTCCCGATTACCGCAACGCGCATGTCGGTTATCTTCAGATCCGACGGACTGGAAGCCCTGCTGACCTTTGATGTTGTCTGAGCAATTGTATCTTCGAAGGAAAGCGACAAAAGCCCTCCGAGCGCTATCCCACCCATAGCAGTCTTCTTAAGAAAGCTTCGCCTGCTGCTATCCTTCTGTTCCTCCAGATGCCTGTTCTGCTCCCTGATCTTTTCAATAATAGTTTTCATTGGAAAAAAATTTACAGATGTGTTGAATTATATATTATGAAAAACCGGTTGCCGGTCGCCTGCCGCCGGTCGCCAATTTTACCAATTCCTGTCCTTGAAATAATTTTCGAGTTCCTGCTTTGTCATTGGCAGTTTTCCCGGATAATTATTCAGCCAGTCCGTGAAATCCTTTTTGATCTCCTCGCTCCACTGGCTGTCTATCTGCCCTGGTTTATACCTGCCTTCTCGAAGCCTCTGATGACCGAACTGGTCGCGCAATGCCGTAACTTCAGAAGTCAGTACCAGATCTTCAACAAGATGAGCGGGGATGAATATCACTCCGTACTTCTTTGCCAGCACAACATCACCCGGCAGCACAACAGCCCGGCCGATACGGATGGGTGCATTGATTGAAGTAAGCGACATCTGCATAATGTACGAAGGATCAGATCCTTTTATCCACCCGTTAAAACCTTTGATCTCGCTTAGTCCTTCAACATCCCTTACCGAGCCGTTGAATATGACTCCGCGCTTTGATTTTGCATAGATTGAGTTGCCAAGGTTATCCCCGATCAGTGTTCCGTCAATTATCTTGCCGTAACTGTCAGCCACATAGACATCACCCTCAACAAGGACGTCGATCGGCCATGAATTGGTTCCTCCCTGCTGAGCGCGGTTCTCAGCTTTCCCCTGGGCTTTAATGTACTTTTCATAGTCAGGTCTCATTGGCATATACTGTGCGGTCACCACCCTTCCTGTCATAACCTCATCAGGATGGATGATTGTCCAGTCGCCTTCGAACTGGTTCATGTAGCCTTTATTGCGGAGCACTCCCCATGCCTCTTCTATCGAGATGTTTTTCAGTCTTTCAAGGATGGCGTCAGGTACTTTAGGCCTTCCATCGGCGAATCTTTCGCCCTTCCATTCCGGAGTAAGCTCTTTTACATATTCAGCAGAAGATCCCACATTCTGGGCTCCGGCTACATTAACTATCAGGAAAAATACCGGCAATAAAATTGATCTTTTAATCATAGGAATGGTTTTAAATCTAAAATCCGAAATCCGAAATCCGGAAT
>CAZGGZ010000006.1:15573-66949 GCA_964525415.1 uncultured Rikenellaceae bacterium
AGTCCTGCTAAATATGCCAGGAACATTAATAATATCAGCAAGTTAACCTGCTTTGATGCTCCCCTGAACTCTTTCCAGATAAAAACACCCCACAGCGCTGCGATGAGTGTGGCTCCCTGCCCCAGTCCATAGGAAATTGCAAAACCGGCTTCGCCTGATGCAAGTATGCTCATCGACATGCCAATGCTCCATATAATACCGCCCAGTATCCCGGTAAGATGTGTCGCGGCGCTTCCTTTGGTATAATCACTTAAGGAGAGAGGAGCTCCTTCAACAGGCTTCTTCATTATGATAAAGTTGAACAGGAAGTTGCTCAACATGACGCCAATGGCAAAGAAGAAAACAGCAGAATAAGGAGTGAGCTTGCCCGGTTCAGGCGATACAAAATCAGTAGCCATGGAGCTGGCAACAAAACGATAGAACAGTGCCATTAAAACTCCTGCAGCCACCGACAGGAGGATCCCTTTCTTTGACACTTTCTGAAGCGATGAGCTGTGTTTCTTATAAGCCAGCGCATCAATGATTATAGCAGCCACGATAAGTGCAAGTCCTGCGAAGAGTATCGCGGGATTGCCTCTGGGTGTGAAAGCATAGTTGATTATTACCCCCAGTGCAAGGGCAATCCCGACACCTACAGGGAAGGCAACAGCCATTCCGGCTATAGCCATTGCAGCAACTAGCAAAATATTTGATGCGTTGAATATTACACCTCCCAGCATGGAGCTCAGGATGTTTTTTGAATCAGCCTGCGCCATATCGGCAATAAAGCTCCGTCCGTTTTCTCCGAAGCTTCCCAGTGTAAAACCCAGGATCAGCGAGAAGAGAAGGATGCCGGTCACATAATCCCAGTAGAAGAGTTCAAATCTCCATGATTTGCCTGCAAGCTTCTGGGTGTTGCCCCATGAGCCCCAGCAGAGCATGGTAATGATGCAGAGAACTACTGCCAGTGAATAGGATTGCGGGATGAACATATAATTAAATTATGTGTGAGTCAAAACTCCAGTCTGATAATTCAAAGTTAAATTTTTATAAGGAAGTGCCGGCCAGTCCCTTTACAAATTTTGAAGGTTCATAAGAATAGATAATTGCTTCATTTACATGAACGTCTACATTTTTATCCGGATTGAGCCAGATCAGTTTTAGCATGTGATCTTTTGATGGCATCTGGTATTTCCAGAAAACATCATTTTTTCTGATCCTGTAGTTTGCCGGCAAAGATATTGTTTCAACAAGCTCGTCATCAATATATACTTCAGCCTTTGCCACATAATTTCGGTCTGCATTGATATTATTCCTGAAGAATAAATAGCCTTCAAGGACAATACCATTACCATTAAATGTGATATTCACAGTATCTGAGAAATTTGCATTGACACGCCTCTTCTCAGCTGGATAATGCCCGGCAAAATTCTTTTCAAATCCCACGGGCGATATTTTCTGTGTCTTGATTGTTATTTCTGTTTCAGTTATTTTACCTCCGTTTCTTTCAATCATCTGTAACGCCTGTTGATAACTCATCAGATCGGCCTCATTAATTGATATTTCGGTGTATGCAAAATTCATATTCCTGACTTCCTCAAGACTTGTTTTCCAGAAAACCGGGATTTTTTCATAACCCAGTATTGTCCCCAGTATTCCTCCTGCGGTTGCAGGATTACAATCGGAATCCTGTCCGCAGCGGGTAGCAATATCAATTGTCTTATTGAAATCACCTCTGCCATAAAGCAGCCCGATGACAACATAGGCACAGTTTATCTTTGCATCAATATTGTAAGAGGAAAAGACCCCTTCCGGGCATCCGACATCTTCCGACCAATTCTTTTCAACTTCAAACCATGTTTGCTTCCAGTCATCCGGATATTTCTTGTACCAACAGATGACATCTGAAAGGCATTGATGAAGACTGCTGCTGTCGGGAATGCTTTTTAAAGCTTCGGTGACGATATATTCTATATCATTGGAAATAAAACTTAATGAATACATTGCTGCTACATATACTCCACCATACCAGCCATCGCCTGAATTCATTATGTGGCCTATTTTATCACATACTTCAGAAGCTGAATTGGGCATTCCCGGACACATTAATCCGGCAAAATCAGCTTCAATCTGAAAATCAATACAATCAGCATGCGGATTGTTGAGCCAGTGACCCGATACGGGTGGTTTTATACCGTTTAAAATATTATACCGAGCCACCTGGTTTGCATGCCACAATTCGAATTTTGCATTGGCAAAAGCATATGCAAACGAATCAACCGGAGCATCAATACCGTATTTATCAAAAATGCTGACAAAGCTAAGATCCATATAAACGTCATCATACAAACCGGGACTATTATCAAAATACCATTTAATATAGTGATCGTTCCAAGGAATATGATAGTAATCCTGTATTATTGTACCCTCAAAATCAAACTCGGTTGGTCCTCCGTATGTACAGCCGATAGTTTGTCCTGCCCAGCCTCCGGCAATCTTGTCTTTCAGAACTTCTGGCTTGATCACTCTGAATTCTTTTTCATGTCCATTGCATGAAAAAAGAAATATGAATGAGGACAACACAAATAAATGAGAAAAACTATTTTTCATAGTATGTATGAATTTTAAGCCCCCTTCAGGGGGTTTTGGGGTTTTTAAATACCGGTATATGCATCATTCTGTCTTCAATGAATCTTGTCATCACCGGTACCGGCATCTTCTGAATCACATAATAATGCAACCCTTCAGGATCATCCTGCCATGAGTTGCTCCCGTCAGAGTTGACAATGATCTTTCCCTGTTTTGTATCAAAGAAGCCATTTGTCCCGTAAACTCCGATAAGAACTGCAGTTTCGTCCCAGCTCATTCGGCCGTATTTATCCTCTTCTGATAACGGGATGCTTATCCTGAACACATCTTTTACAGGACTGTTTACGACCGGGGACTGGATAAGCCGTAGCCCGGTTCTTATTTCCCATCCTATTTCAAATCCCGTGAAAATCACCTCTCCCGGCCAGTTCTCATAAACAAATTTTGATGAAGCTGAGTCGATATAAATATTGAATTCTTTTCCTTCAGGAAATTTTCCGGCCATCGAAACAAGCCTCTTCACCTTTATTGAAACGAGATCTCTTCCGTTAAGGGGGCTATGATCATCCGGTCCTGATTTCAGGAGATTGCCCAGGTTAGTCAGGAATCCGACTGTAACAATTGTTACACTTTTATCGGGCAGAGCGCTCAGGATTTTCCGGTACACTGATACTGCATCCGGGACTTCTGAGGTAGATTTTATTTTATGAGGATATTTTGTGACAATTGAATCAGGCCAATTCTGGAATGCACCCATAACAGCTCCATCGGTTTTTGGTGCCCCTATAAAAAGGTTCTCTCTTCCGAAATAAGTATTGATGACATTTATGGATGGTGCAACAAGCTCATGTTTATTGGATGAGAGAGTCGCCAGTATCTCTGCCCTCCCGCTGTCTGCCATTGCATGAAGGAATGCAAGAGCACCAACATCATCATAATCAGGTCCCAGGTCGGTATCGAATATTATTTTAACCTTGTCCTCCTCATTAACCGAACATCCTGCAAATATTGCAGATACTATTGCACAGGCAATAATGACATGTCTCATTGCAACAAGTAAAAAACAGTTAAACTTTAACCTCTTCCCTGTATGGAGCTGAAGCTTGTGCCCCCAGGCGTGTAACGGAAAGCGCTGCAGCCCTGTTAGCAAATAATACAGCCTCTTCAAGCTTTTTCCCCTCTGAAAGAGCAACTGCCAGAGCACCGTTGAATACATCACCTGCAGCTGTTGTATCGACTGCCTCCACGGTTATCCCCGGTACAATACCGCTGAACTCATCGGTTTTCAGATAAGCTCCTTTGCCGCCAAGTGTGATAATCACATTTTTAACACCTTTCTTCCTGAAATAATTTGAAGCGTTTTCGGCAGAGAATTCATTGGTGACTTTAATACCTGTAATAATTTCTGTTTCAGTTTCGTCTGGTGTTATCAGCCAGATATGTTTCAGGAGATAATCATGCAATTTTTGGGCAGGAGCAGGATTTAGGATGACTTTTATTCCGTTTTCTGCAGCAGTAAGAGCAGCATATTCCACTGTCATGATAGGTATTTCAAGCTGAAGCAGCATGATCTCATATTTCCCGGGAGAAAAGTGGGTTCCCGGAATATCCTCAGGTAAAAGCTTGCCGTTCGATCCTGGTGCAACCACAATAATATTTTCCCCCAGGGAATTGACAGTGATCAGGGCTACGCCGGAGGGGGATTCTTCATCCCTGACGATGTTTTTAGTGTCGATGCCTTCTTTTTTCAGAACCGTGATGGTCTGACTCCCGAACAGATCGTTTCCGATTTTTGTAACAAATGTTACTTTCCCTCCAAGCCTCGCAGCTGCTACCGCCTGGTTTGCTCCTTTGCCTCCGGGATTCATGAAGAATGTTCCCCCCAGAACAGTCTCACCGGGTCCTGGAAGCTTGTCAGTTTTAATGACCATATCGGTATTGGAACTGCCTACGACAAGTATCTTTTTCATATGTCAGATAATTAAATCTTTATGGGTATTTTCCTTTGTTTCTAAAGTAATATAATTTTTATTCATTTTAAAAGACAATAATCCTGAAAAAAGCAAACGGTTAAAATTCTGATGGTTTATGGGCAATATCAACCAATTGTTTATCTTTAAAATGTGAAGTAATGGAATTTTGTAAGACAAAGATGAATCAAAGGTTTTACAAGTATTTATTGTTCTTGTCTCTAATCCTTTTTGCAGGAGCGCTCACCGCTTTCATTTTCAGTAATATTGTATTAACCGGAATCCTGATGATCTCAGGATTCATTGCACTTGCATGGGGCGTAAGAGGATTCAACTCCCTTAAGGGATTTTCATATACACTGTGGATTTTCACTGCAGTCGCCGCTTCAATGTTTTATCCCCAGTATTTCACATCGATAGGCAGCTTCCAGCTGAAGAAGCTTATTGTACCCCTCCTTCAGGTAATAATGTTCGGAATGGGTTCACAGATGAGCTTTGAAGATTTTAAAGGAGTGATAAAAATGCCCAAAGGAGTACTTATAGGGATCTTCTCACAATTCACCATTATGCCTTTGGTTGGTTTTACAATTGCCCGTATATTCAATTTCCCTCCGGAGATTGCGGCAGGCATCATACTTATCGGATGCGTCCCGAGCGGACTTGCTTCCAATGTAATGTCTTTTCTGGCACGCGCCAACCTTGCTCTGGCTGTTACAATAAGCGCAGTCACTACCCTTCTTTCCCCCTTTATTACCCCTGTGCTCATGAAATGGCTTGGCGGGCAATTTATTGAGGTCGATTTCTGGAGCATGATGCTCGATATCCTTAATATGATTATCCTGCCGATAATTGCAGGATTTACATTCAACCTTTTCGCCAGGAGAAATGCCGGAAGCAGATCGTTTAAAATCCAGATGATTGTCTACCCGTTAATAATCCTGCTGACGACACTTGTATTTGCCAGGTCCAGAAATGCAGATATTGGACAGTTCTTCATTCAGTTTTTTAAGTCACTGGGGTGGTTCTTTCTCCTGCCGATGGCAGGGGCGATTGTGATCTCCAGGTTTCTGAAACCTGATGACAAGGTTATGGAGAAAGGGCTGTCACTTATTTCGATGGCAGGTATTGCTGTGATAGTCACGGTTATAACTGCTTCAGGCAGAGACAGTCTGCTTCAGGTTGGGGCTTTGCTTGTGGTGACAAGCCTTCTGCATAACCTTACCGGTTATAGCCTCGGCTATACTATATCATGGCTTCTAAGGATGCCTGAAAGAGACCGCCGTACAATCGCTTTTGAAGTAGGCATGCAGAACGGAGGATTGGCTTCGGGACTTGCTTTGCAGATGGGGAAAATAGCAACAGTAGGCCTTGCACCTGCAATATTCGGTCCGCTGATGAATATCACAGGATCCGTACTGGCAAACTGGTGGCGGGGCAGAGCGGCAAAGGATGAGGAAATAAAACAGACGTATACAGATCAAACATAATACAGAAATGAAAATAGTTACTTTCGGCGAAATAATGCTGCGTCTTGCAACACCGGAGCATCAGCGGATTTCTCAGGTGAGCTCTTTCTGCGCCTCATTCGGAGGCGGCGAAGCCAATGTTGCAGTCTCCCTGGCGAACTTTGGACTGCTTACTGAATTTGTTACATGTCTGCCAAAAAATGACCTTGGCAATTCAGTCATCATGGAACTCAGAAAGCATAACGTCGGCACAGATCATATCATTCGCGGTGGTGAAAGGCTTGGGATATATTTCCTTGAAACAGGTTCAGTATCAAGGCCAAGTAAAGTCATTTACGACAGGGCTCATTCAGCCATCGCAGAAATTCAGCCGGGAATGATTGATTGGGATAATGTCTTTAAGGAATCCCAGTGGTTCCACTGGACAGGGATCACTCCTGCAATTTCAGAAGGAGCAGCAGCTGTCTGCCATGAAGCTTTAGTAGCTGCAAAGAGGAAAGGAATAATCGTTTCATGCGACCTTAACTTCAGAAAAAACCTCTGGAAATGGGGTAAAAGCTCATCTGAAGTTATGCCCGCCCTTGTTCAGGAATGCGATATCATACTTGGCAACGAGGAAGATGCTGATAAAGTGTTTGGCATAAAGCCTGAAGGAGCTGATGTTTTCCGCGGAGAAGTAAAGGGAGCCAGCTATGAATCGGTATGTAAAAAGCTGAAAAAACAGTTTCCGCAGGCAAAGAAAATAATCATCACGCTTCGCGGCTCTGTCAGCGCCGATCATAATACATGGTCAGGTGTCCTTTATGACGGAAGGCAATTATTTGAGGCGCCCATCTACCAGATAACTCATATTGTTGACAGGGTGGGAGGTGGCGATTCTTTCATGGCCGGGATCATTTACGGAATGCTTGCATACCCCGATAACGATCAGAAAACACTCGATTTTGCAGTTGCCGCTTCATGCCTCAAGCATACTATACATGGTGATTTTAACCTTGTCACAGTGGAAGAGGTCGAGCAGCTGATGAAAGGCGACAAATCAGGAAGGGTCATGCGCTGAATGGATTTTTTAAATAGACACGAAATATATGGTATGAACAAATCACTGGCAATAACAATGCTTTCATTTCTGCTTGCTTTTTCTTCATGCTCAAAGCAGAGATCAATGGAAGATATAATTGATGAATCGCTCTCCTTTGCAGTGGAACAGTATGGCCTTATGGCTGAAGTAATGAAAGAGAAACCTGATCTCCTGCCGAGAACAATTGATACGACCGGTGCACTGGTCACGGCAGGCTCAGGCTGGTGGACCGCCGGATTCTTCCCCGGCAGCCTTTGGTATCTTTATGAGTACTCAGGAGACAGTAAGATCAGGGATGTAGCAATGATAATGACTTCGAGAATAGAAAAAGAGAAAGACAACACAGGAACCCATGACCTTGGATTCATGCTTAATAACAGTTTTGGAAACGGATTCAGACTGACCGGTGATGAAAACTATAAGGAAGTTCTTCTGACAGGAGCAAAATCACTGACAACACGATTCCGTCCAGTTATTGGATGTATCCAGTCATGGGGCAGCAGCAGTAAATGGCAATGCCCCGTGATAATTGACAACATGATGAACCTCGAATTCCTGATGTGGGCATTCGACATATCCGGAGATTCAGCATTTTATAAAATTTGCGTAAGCCACTCCGATACTACTTTGAAAAATCATTTCCGGCCTGATTACAGTTCATATCATGTGGTCTCATACGATACAATCACAGGTAAAGTGCAGGTTAAACAGACAGCCCAGGGAGCATCAGACGGATCAGCCTGGTCACGCGGTCAGGTCTGGGGTCTTTACGGGTATGTGGTCATGTACAGGGAAACCGGATTGACGAGGTATCTTGACCAGGCAGTCCATATAGCTGATTTTCTGATAGATCACCCGAATATGCCCGATGATGCAATACCATACTGGGATTTTAATGCCCCCGGGATACCCGGTACAAAAAGAGATGCCTCTGCCGGTGCTATAATGGCTTCTGCCCTTATTGACCTGAGCAGGCTGGTGGATTCAACACTGGCTGTAAAATACCTGGGCATAGCTGAAAAACAGATCCGTAGCCTTGCATCACCGGCTTACAGAGCTGAACCGGGACAAAACGGCAATTTTATACTTAAACACAGTGTAGGTTCCCTTCCTGCAAAAAGTGAGGTTGATGTTCCGCTGACATATGCTGATTACTATTTTATTGAGGCTCTGATGAGATACAGGAATCTTCGTGATTAGAAATCTATCATAGCTTTCATTACACCATCTTTGTAACCGGCAACCAGGTCGAAAGCCTCTTTAGCATTAGCAAAAGGGAAACGGTGGGTGATCATGTTACCGGTTTTGATCCTTCCCTCCTTCATCATCTCAAGTGCCGGAATAACGCAATCAACCTCACGCCTTACGAAATATACAGACATCTCCTTGCGGCGGGTGTCATCAACGCTCATTGACCACCTGTCTGTTTCGGGGATCCCAACGATTATCAGCCTGCCTCCCGGTTTGAGCATTTCAACAGCCTGGTCGAGAGCCTCCTGCTGACCGCAGCATTCAAAAACGATATCAAGCCCCAGGGGCTCTTTGCGTTTTATAATTTCCGTGATATTCTCACTGAGTGGATTAGCGGTAAATGATGCACCCTCCTTTCGTGCGATCTCCAGGCGGGCATTGATCTTATCCGTAACATAAAAAATTTCTGCACCGTGCGCTCTTCCTGCAAGAAGAACACTCATGCCAATCGGACCAAATCCGAGGATAGCAATTCTTTTGTTTTTTAAATCGCCTGTATTTTTCAGTGAATAGATCCCTATTGAAAGCGGTTCGGAAAGTGAACCTTGATCAGCGTTAAGTCCTCCTTTAAGAGGAAAGCAGCTTTCCTCAGGCATGACAATGTACTCCGACAGGCATCCTTCTGCCTGCCCGGGACAACCCAGGAACCGCAGCTTCCTGCAGGTATGAGGTCTTCCTGAAAGACACTGATCACACTCATGGCATGAAATCGCCGGTTCAATGGCAATATTATCTCCTGGCTTAACCCTGCTTACCTCTGTTCCTGTCTCAACAACAACTCCGGCACCTTCGTGCCCCACAGTGAAGGGGTACTTTACAATCTGGGAGCCGATATTTCCTCTTGTATAATAGTGAATATCCGATCCGCAGACGCCAACAACCGACAATTTTATCTTTACATCCTTTGGGCTTTTAATGACAGGATCCGGGACTTCCCTCATTTTCATCTGCCTGATCCCTGTCAGCATCATTGCTTTCATTTTACCTCATCTGTTTTTACAAAAGTAACTAAATCACCTGAATCTGAATAAAATCCCTTACACCGTTGTACCGCTGCACCGTTGTGCCGTTTTGTAAAAAACCGTAAATTCACATCTTTTAAGTGTTCAGATAATGAGAAATATCTATGCCATCGGTGAAACCCTTCTTGACATCATCTTCAAGAGCGGACAGCCCCAGGCAGCCAAGCCCGGAGGAGCAATGCTCAACAGCGCTGTCTCTCTCGGACGGATAGGATTGCCTGTGAACCTGATCAGCGAATATGCCGATGATGATGTAGGAAGCATAATAAATAGGTTTCTCCATGAGAACGGAGTGGGAACAGCTTTCGTCGACCATTATAAGGATGGTAAAACAGCACTTGCCATAGCCGTTCTGAATGAGAATAATGATGCCAGCTATACATTCTATAAAAACTATCCGGAAAGCAGGCTGGAGATGGAATTTCCTGTTATCCGGAAAGATGATATAATTCTGTGCGGCTCCATATATGCAATCACTTCAGAAATAAGAAGGAAGTTCACGGAATTTATAAGTGGATCGAAAGAAAAAGGAGCAATAGTGATCTATGATCCCAATTTCAGGACAGCCCATTCTTCGGAACTCGAAGAGCTCAGACCGCTGATCGTGGAGAACATGAAAATGGCAAGGCTGATAAGGGGCTCCGATGAGGATTTCAGGAATATTTTCGGAGCCGGCACTCCTGACGAAGCATGGGAAACAGTCAGCAACTACTGCAACAGCCTGGTATATACTGCAAGTGCAGAGGCTGTTTATGTGAGAACATCAGGCTATTCCGGAAAATTCCCGGTCAGGAAGATAAAGCCGGTCAGTACAATAGGTGCAGGAGATAACTTCAATGCAGGAATGATAGCAGCGATCTATAAGTACAAAATTACAGAACAGGATATTGCCTTGATGGGAGAGGAGATGTGGTCAAAGGTCGTTTCCACCGGTATCGATTTCGCATCCGATGTCTGCCTGAGTTATGAGAACTATATATCTAAAGAATTTGCAGGGAATTATAAATAGTCGCATGGTTTCTGTCATTTATGAAACCCCTCCGGGGTTTTACTTTATTTGATTCTACTTTATATTAGTATTCATGTAACCGATCTTCGGTTCCTTATATACTTAAAATAAAGATTTCAACAGCGGAGCTGTTTCATCAATGCTTGTAAACAAATCCCTATAAACAATTTAGAACCGCGGAGCGGTTCCATAAATTTATATTGGTATTGCATTTGCCAGCAGGTACTTTTCTGCTTCAACTGACCATATATAGTCGTTTTTTGAAACAATTTCGTGCAATTCTGCGTATAATCTATTATCGACCCCCATTTCCCTTAGTTTGTAAATGGATACCAGCGGCATTGAAATATTTGTATAAATAAGCTTTTTACCCCCTGGTATGCCTGGCAGGTTAAGAGTTGTATCGACTACTGCATCAAGTCCTCCGATGTGGGTAATCATTACAGCCGGATTGATCCTTCCTTCACCTATAAGTTTGAGTGATTCACGCATGTCATCGGTATTTCCGCCCGAAGTGCCCACAATATGCGTAAAAGCATAATGGACATTATAGAAATTGAACTCAGCCCTGAAACCGGGATTTGTAGGACCGGCAAAGAAATTGAGGCAGCCGTCAAAGCCCAGTATGGCATCACCCTGTTCAATAACCTGTTTTACCGGGGCAAAGATGAATACATCATCGTAACCACTTCCGCCGGTAAGATCACGCAGATGCCTCACCGGATCCTCTGCTTTTGAAGTGTTTACATAAATCAGCCTGATACCCTCTTTTTCAGCGTGCTCCGGAGGGAACAGACAGGCTGCCCTTGACAACCTTTTATCATCAATATCCGTAACCACTATCATTGAAGGCTTGCGGACCTGGTGGAGGGCATAATCTATTGCGCCAAGCCCCATTGGCCCGACACCTGCAAGTATTGCCATCCTGCCGCTTTCTCTGATGCCCATTTCATGCTTATATGTTCCGGGCGGAACATGATAGCTGGCATGAAATGCACCAACGATACACGACATAGGTTCAGAAAGCGAAGCCGGGAAAAAACCTTCACCGTCATATGGAAGAAGGCAATCGGCTTCCATTACTATGCCGGGGATAATTATGTGTGTTGCATCTCCTCCTATATAACGAAAGGAATAACCGGGTGCATCAAGTGTCCCGGTGTGTGCCATCGCCGGCTGTATGGAAAACTTCTGTCCTTCACTGAACTTATGTTTCCATTTGCTGCCGACTTTCAGTATCACTCCCGCAAATTCATGCCCCAGTATAGTCGGATTGATATGTATATCATCCGGAATCCTCTTATGGTCAGCGCCCTGAAGGGCAGCCTTGTGCGACGACATGCAGATGCTGTCGGAGATAACCTGTGCCAGTATCTCGTCATCCTTCATCTCCGGAAGCTCAAATTCCTCTAATCGAAGATCCTTTTTCCCGTAAATCCTTATTGCTTTGGTTTTCATGATTATTATTTTCTTCTTTTTCTTACCCACCCCCGCCCCCTCCAGGGAGGGGACCTTAAAAATACTCACCGGTCGCCTGTAGCCGGTAGCCGTTAGCCTAACATTACCTGTCCTCCTGTAACCGGTACAGCCTGCCCCGTTTCGTACTCCTGGTCTATGATATAAAGCAAAGCCTTCACTACATCATCGAGCCGGCAGCCGCGTTTCATTGGGACCTGTTCTTCGTAATATTTTCTCACATCGTCAATTGTTCTGGCACCCGGAACCTTCCCTGCTTTGAGATACTGCATAAAAAGCCCGTTCTGCGGATCAGACCAGAGAGGACCTTCATAGAAGTTGCCAGGGCAAATGGCATTTACCTTGATCCTGAACGGAGCCAGCTCCATAGCAAAGGATTGCGTGAGACCTATTCCTCCGAATTTGGCTCCTGCATATGCAAAATTCCGGTTACTGCCGCGAAGTCCTGATTTCGAGTTGACCTGTATTATGTCGGTGAAATAATCAGGCTTCTCAAGGTTCTGCAGCTTCATGACTTCGGCGGCATATTTTGCACAGTAATAGAAGCCATTATAATTAATATTAGTAACCTTTGAAAACATTTCTGGTTCCATTTCATCAAGACCGCCTGCCCTGAGTATTCCGGCATTGCTTACCATTATATCAAGTCCTCCGAACTCGCTTACAGCCCTCACTATAAGCCCCCTGACAGATTCCGGATCGGCAACGTCAGTCCTGACGAAGATAGCTTTTCCTGAAGGTTTCCCTTCATTCAGCCTGGAAACGAGGTTTATTCCTGCTTCCTCATTCAGATCAGCAATCACGACATTCATATTGAGCCTGAAAAGTGATTCAGCTATACCTGCGCCGAATCCCTGCGCCCCGCCGGTAACAACAGCAACTTTATCTGCCAGCCTGTTGTCCGGATCATCCTGTTTGGCAATCTTCCTCCTGTAATTTTCCACTTCCCAGTGATCAATAAAAGATACCTGTTCCGGGGTAAGGAATTTTATTCCTCCGTTTTGCAGTGCATAGTGACATATCCTGATATTGTCTTCAAAAACATCGAGCACCGTATCAGCAGCTGAGCTTGTATCATCGATGGCTAAAACACCCATATCCTTAATTATGATAACCTTAGGGAGATACCCGTACTCAGTCCGGAACCTGGGAAGCTGGCTCCTGAAGGAATCAAGGATCTTTTCCGCTGTTGAAGATTGATCAATGTAAAGATACCTTGACTTGCAGTAAACAATGATATCGGGAATAAGTGGAAGAGAGATCTTATGGAATTCCTGCTGACTGGTATAGTACTTGGCTATCAATGTGTTATGCCTGTACCTGATGACTTTCGGCTTCGTATCTGAAAGCAGCATGCGTATTGCCGGAAGGACTTTATGAAGCAAGGGATTGTAAGGGATATGTTCGGTCTCTGTCAGATTATGAATATTCTTTTCAATGGTTGATGTCAGGTTATTGTAGATTTGTTTGATTCCGGCTATTGAATCGGCACCGGCAAAGACACCATGGTTCTCAAGAAGAATAACCTGTGGATCATTCCCGAACCTGCTGCGGTAATCCATTATTTCTTTTTCCAGCTTTTTGAAAAGAGTATAACCCGGGTCGGTATATTGCACGAAAAGCACTTCTTCCCCGAAATTCTTGTTTATGAAGCTCTTTGCATTCCTGCTGCAAAGAACCCCGTTTACAAGCGATGGATGAAGATGAACAACATATTTATACCTTATCATCTCATGGAGAGAAGTTTCGACTGACGGACGCCTGTTCAGTGATGGATCTATTATGCTTTTGAACAGGTCTGTCTTAACCTGTTCTTCCCTGGTTAAAGGATCATCGGAATAGTTTTTTGAAGCGATCTCACGCAGCTTTTCCCTGCTGAGAGCAACCAGCCCGTCTTCGGTGAGCCCGGCAAGAGGATAACCGCTTGCCTTCACCCAGATAGTATTATCATTCTTCAATGAAGTGTTCCCCCCTCCGGCTATAACGAAGTTTTTGTCACTTCCATAGAACCTCGATATCTCAATCAGATCTTTAATCTCCTGATTCATATTGGCTTCTGTTTAAAAAATACTCAATTACAACTCTTCCCAGCATTGCCAGCCCTTCTTTCTGTTTAACACTCACTGTTCCGTCGTCCAGGATGTAGCCCTGCCGGCGCTGTGCCCTCAGATACTGGTGGGCGGCAATGACACAAGCTCCTTCCCATGCTATTTTCTTCAGTGAATCATCAAGCGGGACAGAGCCTCTTGATGTGACAGTCAGAGGAATAAGCTCCGGAGTGTTATGTTCTGTCCCGAATGTTATCACAAAACCTTTTTTATGAAAGAACTCTGCAAAATCCCGCAGGATATTCTGGTCATTTCTTCCGGGGATCAGCTCGATACAGCCGATTCCCAGCGAAGTGAGAGATTTATAGAGCTTTTCATAATCACTTTCAAATTCAGTGAATTTACCTGATGCATCGTCAAGAAGCACGGGATAACAGGGTATGCCACCAGCCTTTACAATTATTTTCATGATTCTTTTCAGCTGCAGGAAGGAGCTCTCGTTTTCCTGCACGAATGCCTGACCTCCCGCCTTCAGAAGGTTCGACCGGATCTCATTTTCAAGAGCAGCAGGATTGTCGAGACCTGCTTTTGTGTTCTTCCCTCCGTAAAGAGCTTCGATGAAGCCAAGTTGTTTCCCGGTCGTATCGAAATTCTCTGCAACCAGCATTCTCACAGCTCTTGCCAGGTGACGCTCACGCACAAGCTCACGGGCATATTTCTTTTTAATGTCTTCATATGTGAGTGTGAGCGAGGGATTTATCTTTTCGATCAGGCTGTTCAGTTTGCTGATCATCATTCTGACCTGCTTCTGGCTCTCCCTGGTCACTTTCTTCAGACGTCTTCTGCCTATCCATCCGGTACTGAACGGATAATCAAGTCCTTTTCCGCAGAAATATATCCTGCCAGGATTATTCGGGTCATTGATCCTGATTCCCTCATTCTGCTCTTTCTTAAGCAAACCGATGAATTCAATATTGAATAATGGAAATATATTATTGCGAAGGCATTCCAGGTAAAATACATCATAGCCGTCCGTTACAAAGAAGTCGTTGATCCCCAGCACTGCTATTTCTTCGTCTTTTGCCATGGAGAAAATAGTCTTGAGGTCATTGAAAGCGCTGAAAGAATATGGAGTATGAATATGTCCGTTGGCTTCCCTGTAAACTGGAGCCACAACGCCATTCATTCTTTTGATCAGCTCATCGTATAACGGGAAACCGGACAGGAGGTTTTTTGTCATTGGATCAGGATTGGCTCTTTTATAACAAGGGGAATTACTTTTTTACCTGAATAACCTGTCAATTTCGCGCAACCGTGCTGGGCTCAGCATGCTTTTTCTGCCCTTCATTTCCACGATCAGTGTCATTTTTGCGGCATTTTCAAGCACCTCCAGCTTATCAAATGCTTTTAACAGGTCAGGACCGGTTGTAAGTATTCCATGGTTCTCAAGCAGGAGGATATCTGCATCGGCAGAGTTTTCAGAGACAATATCAGCAAGTTCTGCAGATCCCATCAGAGCGTAAGGAATAAACCTGGGTGTTCCGCAGATGGCTCTTGCCTCGGCAGTCAGACTCGTGTTTATTTCGCATTTCATCGCTGTGAATGAAGAAGCAAAAACCGGATGTGCATGAACAATGGCACCGACATCCTTTCTTTTTTTATAAATGTTCAGGTGAAGCGCAAACTCAATTGACGGCTTAAGTTGAGGAGTAAGGTTTTCACCCAGTATCGACATTACCCCGATCTCTTTCCATTTCATTCGTCCCTTGTCAGTGGCTGAAGGAGTAATTACGATCATTTCGTCAGAAACTCTGAGGCTGATATTGCCTCCCGACGTCGTCGTAAGCCCGAGACGGTAAAGACGCCTCATAAAACGAGCAACCTCTTCTCTCTCTTTTTTGTATTTCTGATCCTTCTTCATTTACTTCCTTATTTTTTGTACATTATCCTATATAATGATCCCTAATTATCTGTAAATATATTAAAAGGGAAGATGTATTATATTTTGTAAATCCACTTTATCATTTACTATACTCCTTCCATATTGAGCCTGATCATCTTGTCATCAGAAAAATCATTTTTGGGTGAATGGCCTTTCAGCGGAATGATCTTTTCGTGAATTGCATCGATGATCCAGTCAGGCTGAGGGAAGAAATATTCTTCCATCTCGTAGGCAGGTGTTATCCAGTTGCGTGATCCAACAACAACGGGAGGTGCATCCAGGTAATCGAAAGCGAGCCCTGTAATAGTCTGAGCCATCTCCTTGAGAAATGATCCCCTTGATGAGGCATCACTTGCAAGAATGATTCTTCCGGTCTTCCTGACTGATTCAATAACAGGGTTATAATTGAATGGCACCAGACTCCTTGCATCAATAACCTCTGCACTCAGTCCATATTTCTGATGAAGTGTATCTGCAGCTTTTATTGCCGGATATAATGTAGCACCGATTGTAAGGATCGTGATATCCTCGCCGGTCCTCTTAACATCAGGCTCACCCAAAGGTATTTCATAATAACCTTCAGGAACTCCGGCAGTGTGAAACATTTCGCCGATATCATATATCCTCTGGCTCTCAAAGAAAATAACAGGATCAGTTCCCTGTAATGCGCTATTCATCAATCCCTTGGCATCATAAGGTGTAGCAGGGAATACAACTTTAAGTCCCGGTATATGAGCTGTAAGTGATGACCAGTCCTGTGAATGCTGAGCTCCGTATTTTGAACCTACAGATACCCTTATTACGACAGGCATCTTTATTATATTGCCGCTCATTGACTGCCATTTTGGAAGCTGGTTGAACACCTCGTCACCCGACCTTCCAAGGAAATCACAATACATGATCTCGGCGATCACTCTTCCGCCGCACATTCCGTATCCGATGGCCGTTCCTACAATAGCACCTTCAGAGATCGGTGAGTTGAAAAGCCTGTGATAGGGGAGAGCCTCGGTAAGTCCCCGGTAAACGGCAAATGCCCCGCCCCAGTCACGGTTCTCTTCGCCCCATGCAGCAAGAGAGGGATCTTTATAAAAACGGTCAATTACCGCTTCAAAGATCCCGTCGCGGAGCTGGAATAATTTTGCTTTTGAAACAGGCTTCCCGTCTTTATCCTTATAAAATCTTTCCTTGTTTCTGATTGATTTTACCCTGGGATTATCTTCAAGCGGGATCAGGACTTCAGGCACGCCGTCTCCCATCTTATCTTCAGATCCGTTGGAGAACATCATTTTGCCTATTGCATCAGGATCGCTTTTGAGATCAAGACAGGGAGAAACATCATTATCGACAGTCAGCCTGAGTATGTGTGTCATCAGCCCGCCAGTTTCCCTTCTGATCTCATCCAGCTTATCCTGCTTCGCTATTCCGGCATTCACCAAAGAGTTACTGTATGATATGATTGAATCTTCCTTCTGCCAGGCTTCGATCTCCTCCTTTGATCTGTACGATGAGGCATCGGAGGGAGAATGTCCGCTGATCCTGTATGTAAGAGTGTCAAGAAGAACCGGCCCTTTCTTTTCCTCAATAAGTTTATTCTTGCGTTTGAATGCATCAATAACCGCAAGAGGATTATAACCGTCAACACGTTCGGCATGCATCATTTCAGGATTTACGCCGGCACCGATGCGAGCAAGAATACCATAGCCCATTGTCTCGCCCATAGTTTGTCCGCCCATGCCGTAAAGGTTGTTCATGAAGTTGAATATCAGCGGCAATCCGCCTTTATATTCACCTTCCCAGAGGGTTTTGTACTGGTCCATCGTGGCAAAGCAGATCCCCTCCCATACCGGTCCGCAGCCCATTGATGCGTCACCGATATTGCACACCACAATGCCCGGCTTCCTGTTTATTTTCTTATAGAGAGCAGCGCCGACAGAGATGTCCCCTGATCCACCGACAATCGCATTGTTGGGATATATGCCGAAAGGAGTGAAGAAAGCATGCATTGAGCCTCCCAGACCTTTATTGAAACCATTCTCCCGTGCAAATATTTCAGCAAGTGCTCCGTAAAGCAGGAAATGCACTGCAAGGTCCTTTATATTACCCTGGAATCCTTTTTCAACCGCCTTAAGGGTCCTTCCTCCGAAATAGCCGCTCATTACTGAATAGAGATTATCCTCATCAAGCTTGCTGATAGCTGATAATCCCTTTGCCAGGATCTCGCCGTGGCTTCGGTGCGAACCAAAAATGAAATCATCCACACCCAGATTGTATGCCATTCCTACTGCTGAAGCCTCCTGCCCGATGGACAGATGTGCAGGTCCGGGGTGATTATAGCTTACACCATTGTACTCATTCGTGGTCTTTATCAGGTTGAGCATGGTCTCAAATTCGCGTATAATCACCATATCGCGGAAGATCCTCAGGAAATCCTCATTGCTGTAGTTCTTCTTCTCATCAGCAATTGATTTATTATACTGGTTTACAGGTATTTTCCCGAATTCAATGAACTGTGGTTTCCGTACAACCTGTGGAATAATGTTTTGGTTCTTTGGCATCTCCTATTGTCTTATTGTCTGATTGTCTGATTGTCTTGCTGTCCTGCAGTCTTGTAGTCTCGCCCTCCCGCCCTCACTTTATCAATACTCAAATTTCTCAATCTGCTCCTTTATCTCCTTCAGGAACAGAGTCGCGGGTCCTCCGTCAATAGCCCTGTGGTCGTAAGTAAGCGACAGACCTATATACGGGACAAACCCGAAGGTGTTATTGCCGATATCGGCAGGTCTGTTGATTATTGTGCATACGCCGAGGATAGCTGTCTGCGGCAGATTTATTACCGGAGTGAACATCTCGACACCATAGCTGCCAAGGTTTGACACTGTGAATGAGGCAGCCGTACTCTGAATAAGCCCGGGATTTATGTTTCCCTTCCTGCATGAATCTGCAGCAGTTTTAAGCTCCCCGGACAGCTGTACGAGATCCATATCTCCTGCGTTTCTGACTGCAGGCACCATCAGTCCCCGCGAAGTATCAACAGCAATGCCGAGATGAACTTTTTTGAATGTTCTTATCGATTCCCCAAGGAAATGGCTGTTGGCTTCAGGAAATTTCTTAAGGGCTTTGACCACGCACCAGCATATCATATCGTTCAGTGTTATATCCTGTTTTTCCGTGCCGGCTGAAAGTCCTTCCTTGATTTTACGTCTTGCTTCGAGCAGCCTTCGGACGTCAGCGCTCATATGGTGTGTCAGCTGTGCAGAATTCTGAAGAGAAGTGTGCATGGCTTTTGCCACCAGCTTCCTTACATTGCTCAGAGGCTGGTCGGTAAACTCACTGTCATCCGAAAGCTCCTGCTTTACAGCCCGGGCTTCTCCTGATGCTGCTTTTTCAATATCGCTGATAATGATTCTTCCGCCTGGTCCTGATCCCTGCAGTGTTTTAAAATCTATCCCTTTTTCTGCAGCCAGCGCCTTTGCCCTTGGTGATATCCTTATCCTTGAACCGGAAGATGATCCTGCGGCTGGCATTTCAATTACTTTATGCCCCATACCCTTGTCAGGTTTTGCTGGCGAAGCGGATTCCGCTGCCGGGGCGTTTGCCGGATAAAAAGGTTTTATTTCCTCGCTAGGCTGCCCTATTACTGCAACATTTGTCAGTACGGGTACTTCAGCGCCTTCATCAAAGAATGTCTCGAGCAGGATGCCGTTGCCGGGCGATTCCATTTCAAATGCCGCCTTATCGGTTTCATATGAAAAGAGAATGTCACCTGCTGCGACCCTGTCGCCCTTGCATTTAAACCACTTTGTGATTATGCAGGTTTCTACTGACTGCCCCTGCTTAGGCATTATTACGGGAATTGCCATTTTAGTTAATGGTTATTAGTTATTAATTTCTTCCCCCTTTGAAGGGGGGCAGGGGGATGTTTTTGACGGCTCTTACATCCCCCCATCCCCCCTCCAGGGGGGAATTGGAAATACTTAATCATTAATTATCAACTTGTTAGTATAAGTAAAGGTAAAGTTAATCATTTTAATTGCAATCTCATTATAAATCAAGGGATACAAAAATAATTTATTTAACTTGTATTTACAAGTGAAAAGTAATATATTTACAAAAAATATTCAGGATGGTTCAACAGAAAAACCTGCCGCAGCACCGGAAGCTGTATGAAATGCTCAGGAAGCATATCACGGAAGGGGTTTACAATGAAGGAGATCTGCTTCCCTCGGAGAATGAATTATGCCAGCTTTACGGGATGACCAGGCCGACAGTGCGTCAATCACTGAGCACACTTGCCAATGACGGTTATATTACAAAGCATCAGGGTAAAGGCAGCATCGTTCATCATCTTCCGAGGGAAATAGGCATCCTGTCTGTTTCAGGAACCACATCAGCTCTGGGCGACAGAAACCTGAAAACACGGATAATTGTCAGGCCGGTCCTTATTCCCTGGAGCGATGATTTCATGTTTCCCCTCACGCAGCTGGAAAAGGAGTCGGGATGCATCTACATGGAAAGGCTCCGCCTGCTGGATGAAGTCCCGATATTCTACGACATAAGCTATATTGCCAATATCAACCTGCCCAGGATTACATCGCGCCAATTTGAAAACAGGTCGCTTTTCAGGATCCTGAGGGAGCATTATCATATCGAAATAAAAGGAGGGGAGCAGAGGATAAAGGCTATCCCGGCATCATCAAGAATAGGCTCTTTCCTTCATCTGGGCAAAAAACAGCCCGTGCTGCACCTGGAACGCAAAATGATAACAAACGTAACCGGACTTTTCCTTTATTCTTCTATCTACTGTAATACAGAGAAGTACTCAATCTTCGGCAGGTTCTGAAAAAATAATTCACAATCTTTATCTGTTTATTCATATTAAATGAAAAACCCTTATTTTTATACTTCCTTCGGTTAACATGATGATATTACCTAACCAATTAATAAACAATCGATTATGAACAAACAGAAAAAGCTATGGTCAAGACGTCAGTTCCTGACCGCCGCAGCTGCAGGTGCAGCTGGTGTCGCAATTCTCCCAAGCCTTACCGGGTGCAAGTCAAAACCAAAAGACGACATAATTCGACTGGGATTCATAGGATTGGGACAGCAGGCAATGTTCCTTCTGAACGGATTCATGCAGGTCCCCGGTGTCCAGGTATTAGCCGGATGTGATGTTTACGGCATCAAGCGCAATCGTTTTGAAAAACGGGTAAATGATTTCCATGCAAAAGCCGGTACAAAGGCAGAAGTGACAACATTCGAAAAGTACCAGGATCTTATTGCTATGTCTGATATTGATGCTGTCGTTATAGCTGTTCCCGATCATTCACATGCAATGATAGCAATTTCAGCCCTTAAGGCAGGCAAGGATGTATATCTTGAAAAGCCAATGACCTTCACCATTAAGGAAGGTCAGGAGCTTAAGAAGGTAGTACGTGAAACCGGCAGGGTATTCGGATTAGGGAGCCAGCAGCGCTCAAGCAAGGAATTCCAGCATGCCGTTAAACTGGTACAGGAGGGAGCACTTGGAAAGATATCTCTTGTAAATGCTTATGTGGGAGCGCCGCCAACACCATATAACCTTCCCGAAGAACCGCTTCCGGCTGACCTTAACTGGGATCTGTGGCTCGGACCCCTTCCGGCAACCATTCACTACAACAGCCAGCTTAATCCGCCCATTTCCCTCGATCCGGTGCAGAACGAGCAATTCTGGGGCGGCTGGAGATGGTACAAAGAAATGGGAGGCGGATTTACAACCGACTGGGGAGCACATATGTTTGATATCGCCCAGTGGGGACTCGGAATGGACAAGAGCGGACCTGTCGAGATATCACCTATCGGCGACGGTACAGAATTCATCATGTGGAAATATGCAAACGGTGTGGTGATGACATCAGAGCCATTCAATGAGCAGAAGACAAAAGGAGTAAAATTCATCGGGGAAAATGGATGGATAGAAGTATCCCGCGGATTCTTCAATGCATCAGATCCGAAATTCAATCCTCCTGAACCGATTGCAGAAGATCCGAATGTGCCCTATGAAACAAAGATACCTCATCAGGTCAATTTCATCGAGGCTGTCAGGTCGCGTCAGGATCCCGTAGTACCGGTTGAGACAGGACATAGCAGTTGTACTGTATGCACACTCGGCAATATTGCCTGTGAACTTAAGAAAACGATCAGGTGGGATCCGGCAACCGAGACATTTGTTGATGACACAGATGGTGCAGCAGCAAAACTGCTCCATTATGAGTATCGTGCACCCTGGAAACTGATATGACAGTATTTAAACTTAATTAAACCCCATTCAGAGGGTGTTCCGCTGATCGGAACGGGGGTAATAAAAGAGGCTGCAATATTTTTGCAGCCTCTTTCTTATCGTTACAGGTAAGAAGATTATTCAGCTTTTTTTACCTTGATGGCCACAGGCCCTTTTTCTCTCTGTTCAATTTCAAATTCAACAGCATGGCCTGCTTCAAGTTCAGATTGAGGAAGCTCCAGACCTGAACGGTGAACAAAGATGTCCTTACCGTCTTCTGTCTGCAGGAAACCATAACCTTTCACTCTGTCATACCATTTAACAGTGCCTTTCATAGTTTCAAAATTTTTTGTTACGGATTTTAGTTATCCCTTCTGTCTCCGCCTGGACCTCTGCGGTCGGGATTACCACCCCTGAAATCTCTTTTTCTGTCTGCTCTTTCAATGGATTCGTTAACAATGATTTTTCTGCCCTGAACGTCAGCACCGTTAAGTTCTTCAATAGCTTTCTTAGCTTCAGCTTCATTGGTCATTTCAACGAAACCAAATCCTTTGCTTTTCCCAGAGTATTTGTCAAAAATGATCTTTGCAGATGCTACTTCGCCATACTCTTCAAATAGTTCTCTTAATTCTGCTTCATTCATTTTAAAATGAAGACTTCCAACGTAAATGTTCATAATTCAATAATTAATGTGTTATTAAAATAAAAAGCAAAGGTCATGTTTTTTTTTCTAAACAAAAAATTTTAAAGGATAATATATTGGATTTGTGCAGGTTTTTATGTTCAAATTATGGTTTACGGTTCCTAATGTAGATATGTTTAATGTTATTTTGCCCTGAGTCCCGTTCATCAATTTCAAAATCAAACGACTTGATCAGTGGCGTAAGTTTGGTGAATCCGAAATTTCTCGGATCAAAGTCAGGTTGTTTCTTAAGGATCAGATTACCAACATCTCCAAGATATGCCCACCCGTTCTCATCAGCAAGATCGGTTATCGACGAGGCAATGAGCTGCTTGGTCTTTCTTGTCTGAACCTGCTGCTCTGTCTCCTTGCTTTTATGATCCTTCCTGACAGGTTTACCGCCTTTCTTTCTTGACTGGTATTGTTCCTGCGCTGATGAGGTCAGAATTTCAATGTAAATGAATTTATCACATGCAATAATGAAAGGGGAAGGTGTTTTCCTCTCACCGATACCTATAACTCTCATGCCAGCCTCTCTTAACCTGGTTGCAAGCCTTGTAAAATCACTGTCGCTTGAAACTATGCAAAAACCATCGACTTTACCTGAATAGAGTATATCCATGGCATCAATTATCATCGCCGAATCAGTTGCATTTTTGCCCTGGGTGTAACTGTATTGCTGGACAGGAGTTATTGCATTTTCCAGTAAAACTGATTTCCAGCCGCTGACTGTTGGTTTTGTCCAGTCGCCGTATATTCTTTTAAATGTTGGAATTCCGTATTTTGCAATCTCTTCGAGCATCCCTTTAACATTACCGAACGGAATGTTGTCTGCATCAATAAGAACTGCCAGCCGCAAGTCTTGTAAATTCTGCATGATTAATCTGAATTTTTTCGCAAGGTACGATAATTAATTCAGTTGCTGGTTACTCGGTCCCCGGTCCCTGGTTCTATGTTTTTTAGGCACAAACGACCCGGCACCGGGCACCCGGGACCAGGTAACTCAAAGTAATTATTATTAATTTGTTTTTCTACATATTTGCTTATTGAATTAAAACTAAAGATTTTTTTTAACTTTGCCGGCGCTGAATAAGGAATTACTAAAACCTGATAAATATTTTAAGTATATGGGAAAAGGTGATAAAAAATCCAGAAGAGGAAAGATAATTCTTGGGACCTATGGTGTAAGACGCCCCAGGAAGAAAAAAAACAAACCGGCAGTTAAGCTTGTGTCACCGGTCAGGGAAACCGAGCTTAAGGGAAAGAAGCTTTTGAAGGAAAAGAAAGAGGCAAAACCTGTTAAGGAGATCAGGGAGGTTGTTGAACCAGTTGAAATAAAGGAAACAGCAGTTATTGAAGAACAGCAGAAGGTCAGGGAAGTAAAGGAAGTCAAAGAACATAAACCTGCAAAAGTGGCAAAGGAACATAAACCGGCCAAAGAGGTTAAGGAAGTAATAGCTGCCAAACCTGAAAAACCAGTAAAAGAGGCAAAACCGGCAAAACCTTCAAAACCTGCAAAAGAAGCTAAAGCTCAAAAACCGGTCAAAGAGGCAAAGAAACCAGCTGTAGCAAAGAAAGCTCCGGCAGTGAAGAAAGAAGCCAAACCGGTAAAAGCAGTTAAGCCTAAGAAAGAGACAAAAAAAGCTAAGCCTGCCAGGGATAAGAAACCGGCAGCAACCAAAAAAGCCGCAAAACCTAAGAAATAAATCCGGCCACGGGCTACAGGCTGCCGGCAAAATATATATAACCGGTAGCCGCTAACCGGAAGCCGGCTGCCGGACTATCAGCCACTTATAATCCTCAGGATCTATCTGTGCATTAATGATCACCGGCTCGCTCATGGACAGGGCAATGTTGACGGCTTTTCTCATGCTTTCATCAGAATCTGCCTGAAGAACACTGCATCCGAAAAACTTTTCTGATCCGAAAAGATCACCATGGTATAAAATAGTGCCATATGCTGAGAGGTCATTCCATGATTGCTTTAGTTTTATCAGGTTCATCTCTCCGTCGGAAAACACAACGATTATTACCGGCAGGTTGTACCTCCGGGCAGTCACCATTTCTCCTGCCGACATCAGGAACCCTCCGTCGCCTGTGATACAAACTACTGTGGACAATGGCCTGTTAATCTTTGCGGCAATGGCAGCAGGCAATCCAAATCCCATCGCTGACCAGCCGTTGGTCATTATGAAAGTTCCCCTGCTGCCTGTCTCCCACATCTGACCTGCAAGGTGGAGATGCGATCCGACATCTGCTGTAACTATTGAATCATCAGGCAATTCTTCCTGAAGTATCTTCAGGGCTGATACGGGACCAAAATGATTTGTAAATCCGTTGAATACCGATAACATTTCGTCACGTATTCCCTTTACTGCACCCTGCTCAAAAACAAGTGAACCTGAATTCAGGTTTTTCAGCATGCTGAACCATTCATCAGGTGTCCCGGTAAATTGCAGTATATTATCTCTTTCAGGCAGATCAGTTTCAATTGTATTGAAATGGATGAGAGGAACATCGGGAATCCACGATTCGTAATTGTATTCCACAGGATCATATCCGAGTCCGATAACAAGATCGGTTTTCTCAAAAATATCTTCGAGGTAATCGCTTAAAGCATGGAACAGAACACCTGTGTATGAAGGATGCCCTTCAGTCAGCAACCCTTTGGCCATAGGTGTGATAACAACCGGTATCTTATTTGAATCAAGAAAATCAAGAAGCTCATTTCTTATACCCAGACGTTTTGCAGTCAATCCCAGAGCCAGGAGAGGTCGTTGTGAATCAGCAAGGAGTGAAGTGATCTTATCCAGGTCGTTATGATATTCTTTTTTGCTGATATCAGGAATAACCGGAGCAGAATCTTCTGCTTCAGTTTCCGCCATACCGGATGGCAAACCTATATGAACCGGTCCGGGATATTCCTCCCTGCATATTCTGAGAGACCTGCCCAGGATATCGGATACATTGCTTTTATCTAACCTGAACGTGGCTTTGGTGATCGGTTCAAACAGCTTCTGATGATTGATATTCATCTGCGTTGTTCTTCCTGCCATTGCATCATTCAATTCACTTGTGAGAACAATGACTGGAGACCTGTCGAGCAGGGCTCCTCCGACACCGGTGGATATGTTCGTGGCTCCGGGACCAAAAGTCGCATGACATACTCCAGGGATGCCGGTTATACGGGCTGTGACATCCGCCATTATTCCGGCTGAAGCTTCATTGGCGGTAAGGATGAATTCAATGCCGGATTTTCTGAAAGCTTCCAGATATGGTATGGATGGACCGCCCGGAATACCGAAGACAAATCGTATGCCTTCCTTAAATAGTTGATCTGCAATGTAATCGGCTATTTTCATGATCTCCGCTTCAATAGACAAATCTATTAAATAAAATATTCAAACCTGCATACCTCCCTGTTGTGCAAAGACAATTTTTTTTCTGATATTTGCCGCCAAATAAAATCAGTTGAACAGGAAGGACAACACGATATTTCTGGCAGTAGTTGCCTGTATTTTATGGTCCACTGTCTATGCAGGTATAAAAATAGGTTTGCAGTACGATACTCCGCTTCATTTTGCGGGGATGAGGTTTATCTTATCCGGGCTGATGGTTCTTCCTTTCACCGTTAAACCGGCAGCATACTTGAGAATGATCATGGAGCACCGGAAGATCCTTATCTGGGTAATTCTCCTGCAGGTGCTTGTAAACTATATCCTTTTTTATCTTGGGATGGACCTTGTGCCGGGAGCCCTTGGAGCTGTAATCGTAGGATCCCAGCCCCTGGTTACTGCTCTGGTTGCATCTATAATGCATGAAGATGATCCTCTTACAAAAAAGAAGATGGTCACAATAATATTGGGAATTACGGGGGTGGTCCTTATCAGCGCCGGGCGTCAGGCGTTTAAACTGGGCGGAGCCATTGAGCTTCTTGGCGTTTTTATGATCCTAGGAGCCAATGTTGCAACTGCCACGAGCAATGTAATGGTTTCATTGAAAAGCAGGGGCATGAATCCCCTTGTTCTCAGTTCAGCTTCCTTCCTTATAGGGGGAGTGATGATATATTTGATTTCAATACCTGTTGAAGGGATGCCGGAATATAATATGCCTTCCCGGTACTGGCTGATTCTGGGCTGGCTGAGCTTCGTAAGTGCATTTGCATTTTCCCTGTGGTTCAAACTCCTTCAGAGACCTTATATAAAAGTTTCGGAGCTGAACCTCTGGAAATTCATTATTCCGGTTGCAGGAGCTATCCTCAGCTGGATACTTGTTCCTGGTGAAAAGCCTGAGTGGCTGACTATAACCGGGATGATAATTATAACTTTATCCCTTATAGGATTTTACAGAAATGGCAGTAAACCTCAGGTAACAAAATGAAAAAGAGACTTATTGCAATTCTTGTCTATTCATTTTTCTGGCTGGTGTTTTTCTTTTTTGCCAGGCTCTTCTTTATTTTCACGCATTTCAGGGAGGCTTTTCAGTTCAGCGCGGAAACTCTTTCAGCAACATTCCTGCATGGGATTAAACTGGATATTTCAGCAACAAGCTACATCCTTATACTTCCGATGCTTTTAATGATACCGGGAATATTTTTTACCGGGAAATGGTTCGCTCGTTTCATTAAATGGTATACTTATTTAATAATACTCATCTCTTCAGGCATCATTGTCGCTGACACCCTGCTCTATAAATACTGGGGATTCAGGATGGATTACACAGCCCTGCAATACCTGAATACACCAAAGGAGGTCGTGGCTTCTGTCACATTTATACAAATTTCCATGGTAGTTCTCGCAGTTGTCCTGGTCTCAGTTGCCTTTATACTATTATTTAATAAGGTCATCAGAAGATTTTTCGAAGGATTTGAACAAATCCGAAGATTCTGGCTGCCCTCTGTGTTGTTTCTCCTTTTGCTGTTCGGATCACTTATTATCCCGATAAGGGGAGGAATTGGTATTGCACCGATAAACGCAGGGACAGTCTATTTCAGCGATGATATGTTCATCAATCATACAGCTATAAACGTAACATGGAATGTCGGCAGCTCGGTATTCAACAAAAAGCCCGCGGCAAATCCATACACGTATGGCGATCTGAATTCTGCAAAGGAAATTGTGGATTCCCTGACAGTTAAAAGAGGCAATATTGTTAAGGTGCTAAACAATCCAGGACCAAATATCCTGTTCATAGTTCTTGAGAGTTTTGGAAGCGCTCTTATAGGTCCTCTTGGAGGAGACTCCCTGACCACGCCCTGTCTTAACAGGCTCGTCAGCGAAGGAATCCTGTTCACGAATTTCTTTGCTTCAGGTAACCGCACCGATAAAGCAATGCCTGCGATACTGAACGGATATCCTGCCCAGCCATCGGTATCGATAATGAAGGAGCCGAAAAAGACACAGACTCTTCCGGGCATAGTTAAAGCAATGAACGGACTTGGCTATGAAAGTGAATTCTGGTACGGCGGCGAAATAAACTTTGCGAACTTCAATTCATTCGTCATCAATTCCGGATTCGGCAGTATAATAACCATGGATAACTTCAATCCCGGGTATTATAATTCAAAATGGGGAGTCCATGATGACATACTTGTTGCAGCACTTACCGATTCGATGAAAAATGTAAAGGAACCATTTCTGAAGGTAGTCCTTACATTGTCAAGTCATGAACCTTTTGAAGTACCGATGGAGCCTGTCTTCAGGGGCGGCGATGATCTTACAAAGTTCAGAAATTCAGTATATTACACTGACATGGTCATTGGTTCTTTCCTCGACTGGGCAAAAGGCACAGAGTGGTGGAAGAACACGCTGGTAATACTTGTCGCGGACCATTACAGGAGGAATTCGATTGATGTTCTTGCATATTCTGAAGAGATATTCAGGATCCCTATGCTCTGGCTTGGAGGAGCCCTGGCCGTAAAGGATATCAGAATTGACAAATTCGGAAGCCAGGTTGACATGCCGCTCACATTATTGCATCAGATGGGCATGGATGACAATTATCCATTCGGAAAAGATCTTTTATCCGATGAATCAAATTCGTTTGCATTCTATACTTTTAATGAGGGTTTTGCTTTCATTAACGACAGTTCAAAATATATATACGATCACAAGCTTGGTGAACCGGTCGTTGAAGAGGGAAAAGGCTCTGAATATGCCGGTAAATCAGGGAAGGCGTACCTTCAGGTCCTTTATGATGATTTTCTGAAACGGTAGTAAAGAATATTCAATCTTTTTGCTGCGGGCAATGCAAAAGAACAAGAAACGTATCCCGTTGGTTGTCATAATGCTTGGTCTGGTCAGCCTCTTTACAGATGCTGCCACCGAGATGATCTATCCTCTTGTACCGGTATTTGTAACAGCTCTTGGTTCAGGAGCGCTGGTTCTTGGAATAATTGAAGGAGTCGCTGAAACAACATCAGCTTTACTGAAGCTGATAAGCGGAATCATTTCCGACAGGACCGGCAGGAGAAAACTGTTTGTTCTGACCGGATATATAATATCATCCCTTATCCGTCCGCTTACCGGGCTTGTCTCTTCAGCATGGCAGATTGTTGTCGTAAGGATGTTCGACAGGGTGGGAAAAGGAATAAGAACTGCACCCAGGGATGCCCTTGTTGCTTCATCCGTGGATGAAAGCATACGAGGCAAGTCGTTCGGATTTCACAGGGCAATGGATCATACAGGCGCTGTGATAGGACCTGTCCTGGCAATAATCACGCTTCTCGTTCTGTTTATCGGTTTCGGTTTTACTGATTCTCTTCTGGCGCTGCGCTGGACTTTCATCCTTGCCATAATACCGGGGATACTGGCTGTGCTGACAGTCATTTTCTTTGTAAAGGAATCCGCACCGGTCAACAGGAATGCGAAGCTTTTCAGGTTTTCACTGAAGAGCTTTGACAGTAACTTCAAGACTTATCTGCTGATAATGATCCTCTTTACCCTTGGCAATTCGTCCGACGCATTTCTTCTTTTCAGGGTTGAGGAATCCATCAGCAGGAGCGGAGCAGTCATAGATATTGTGAACGGTATTGCTCCTCTGAACGAAATGATATCACATTTCGGGAATGAAGCAGCAAGGGCTGATGTGATCAATATACTTTTCCTTCCACTGGTATGGGCATTCTTTCATATAATAAAAGTCATATTCTCCATACCGCTCGGAGCTCTGTCTGACAGGATAGGAAGGAAGAAAGTCATAAATATCGGATGGGCTATTTATGCTTTTGTTTATTTCTCATTCGCTTTACTCCAGCTCCTGCCTTCCGGTATCCAGGTAATTGCAACATTCATCCTGTTTGCGGTATATGCTCTCTTCTATGCATTTTCCGAGGGAGCTGAAAAAGCTCTTGTAGCTGATCTGGTATCTGAGGATCAGAGAGGATCGGCTTACGGGATGTACAACTTTGCTATAGGAATGGGAGCTCTCCCGGCAAGCCTCATTTTCGGATTCTTATACAGTTTCTTTGATAAAGTCATTCCCGGATCCGGAGGGACAATCGCTTTCGGTTTCGGAGGAACGCTTGCTGTTGTTTCAATGGTCCTTTTGGCAGTGAAGGTTAGGGAACCAAATAGGAATCAGGTCTGAAAGATTTTACTAAATTTGTTACATGGAGCCCCTTCAGGTTAAAATATTTACCCGGACGAGTCTTCCCAGGCTGAATTATATTGCCTCGATTATCATTGGTGATATTCTTGGTCTGAACTGGGAGATCGTGACCGATAAGCGCAAGTTTGGCAAACATCCTGTTATCAATTATTCTGCTGAAAATATCTCCGGCTCTTTCCGGATCGACCCTGATCCCCTGTTATCGGAAACGGGAGTGAATAAAAGGGAGATAATTATCAGTGAGTGGAAAAGCCTGCCGGTCTTTTTTCAGACAACACCTTCTTCAGATCTGCCGTTTGATATTTTTGCAGCATCATTCTGGCTGGTAACCAGGTACGAGGAATACCTGGAATTTCAGCCTGATGAGCATGGACGTTTTACAGCATCTTCTTCGCTGGCTTACAGGAACGGATTCCTCGGGCTCCCGGTTGTTGACCTGTGGGTGAAGGAATTTGCCAGGGCATTGTTAAAGAAATTCCCGGCTCTTGCTTTCAGGAGCAACGAGTTCAAGGCGCTTCTTACGATCGATATTGACGTGCCTTTTGCATACCTCGGAAGAAACCTGTTCAGAAGTATCGGGGGGCTTGTCAGTGATATTACTTCCGGGAAAAGGAATGCTGCTGACCGTTACCATGTTGTTTCAAAGGACAAGAAAGATCCTTACGAGGTTTTTGATTATATCGTTGAAAAAATCTCTGCTTCAGGGAGCAAGGCAAAATTCTTCTTTTCAGTAGGTGAACATTCAAAATTTGATAAGAATCCATCATGGAAAAATGAAGAATACAGGGCGCTGATTGGTAAAATAACGGAAAGATTTACTGCAGGCTTGCATCCTTCATATTTTGCAGCCACGAAATACGCGCTCCTCGAATCGGAGCTGGCGCACCTGAAGAGTATCGTGAACAGGGAAGTCATTTCAGGCAGGTTTCATTATTTGAGACTCATATTGCCTGATTCATACCGCAGCCTGTTAAACGCAGGAATTACAGAGGATTATTCAATGTGTTATCACGATGAAGCTGGTTTCAGGGCAGGAATAGCCAGACCTTATATGTTTTATGATATTGTTGAAGATAAGCAGACTGACCTCAGGATTGTTCCGTTCCAGGTGATGGATGTAACGCTTTCCGAGTATAAGAAACTGGATCCTGTTGCATCTAAAGAGCTGATATACAAACTTATAAATGAAACCAGGAAAGTGGGCGGGTTGTTCGTGAGCCTGTGGCATAATACCTCATTGCTTGAAACCCCTGAGTGGCAGGGATGGAGAGAGGTTTTTGAATCAATGTTACATGATCAGCAGTCATGATCGTCCCTCTCAGGCACGATGAAATGATTCTGTTTTCCCTTTGTGCCATTAAAGCTTTTCCAGTTCAATCTCTTGTTCAGGATTGACTTCCGCGAGCTTTTCATTTTCGCATTTGACGGTACGGGCAGGGAATTTTTTCAGAAGTGTGTAGTTATGAGTGGCTACAATGACTGCCCTTCCTGTCTTGCTGATATCAATGAGTAACCTTATAATACCCTCTGAAGTTTCAGGATCAAGATTGCCGGTCGGTTCATCGGCCAGGATAATATCCGGATCATTGAGAAGCGCCCTTCCGATAACAACACGCTGCTGTTCTCCGCCCGACAGCTGATGAGGCATTTTATAACCTTTCCGTTCAAGTCCGACTTTCTCAAGAACTTCGCCTATGCGGGAATTTATCTCATTCCTGTTTTTCCACCCGGTTGCCTTCAGCACAAACTCAAGGTTGTCATGAACCGACCTGTCAATGAGAAGCTGGAAATCCTGAAATACTATTCCCAGCTTCCGCCGCAGCATCGGAATATCCTTTGTTCTCAGCTTCGAAAGGTTGAATCCTGCAACAATTCCGGTACCCTCCCTGAGAGGTATCTGAGCGTTCAGGGTTTTTATAAGGCTTGTCTTGCCGCTTCCAACCCTTCCCACCAGGTACATGAATTCACCCTTTCTGACACTCAGGTTTACATTTGACAGGACCAGGTGGTCACGCTGCCAGATAAGGCATTCTTTCAGGTCAATAATTACATCCAGCGGAAGGATTTCCTGCATATCCGGATTATTTAATGTGCAAAATAAGGAAAGAATTGATAACTAACATTTGGATGTTAATAAAATCAATAATAAAGACCGGCTGCAGGCGTTTTATAATTGTAATTTTACAACTGATTTTCAGGATAGATGTATGTTATATATGGCTTATTACTAATCTGTTATGCGTTAAACAGAATTTCCGGAAAGATAACAGAACAAAAAGTGAAAAGCCAAAAGGGACAAGTTATGAACAAAAGCAGGTACTTTTTTACTCTCAGCCTCTGCCTTGTTTTTTTCAGCAGTGCAGTCTCCCAGGTGGCATTTACAGGGAAGGAACTTGCATCTGATTTCACAAGGGGAATGGAATTGTTCAATAAGGAGAAGTATCCGGCATCAATAAGGCTTTTTGATTCATTCATCAGTAATAATAACAATACTGATCAGCTTACTGTGGCTGAGGCAGAGTATTACAGGTCAGTTGCTGCGCTGAACCTCTTTAATCCTGATGCAGAATACAGGATGGTAACCTTCATCCGCAACCATCCGGAAAGTCCAAGGATCAATGAAGCTAACCTCGCACTTGGCGATTATTTCTATCAGAACAAAAACTACAGGAAAGCAGTGATATTCTATGAAGAGGTTAACCGCCAGGAACTCCCGGCCGGAAAACTGCCCGAATATTTCTTCAGGCTCGGTTATTCACATTTCATCCGCGGAGAAAAACCGAGAGCCCTTCTCATGTTCTCCGAGATAAAAGATATTGATACTGAGTATACACCTCCTGCGATCTATTACTTCTCCCATATAGCCTATGAGCAGAAGATGTATCAGACAGCCATGGATGGATTCTCCAGGCTTAAGGGAGATGAGACATTCGGAAGCGTGGTTCCGTTCTACATTGTACAGATTCTTTATCTTGAAAAAAAATACGATCAGATACTGGAGATAGCTCCTGATCTGATTAATTCAGCTGGAAAGGACCGGGCGATAGAGCTTTACCGGTTCATTGGCGATGCTTATTACAATAAGGGCAATTTCAGGGAAGCATTACCATATCTGGAAAAGTTTGCCACGGGGACAAAAATAAGCGGCAGGGAAGATAAATATCAGCTGGCTTACTGCTACTACAAGACTGGCGAAACCGATAAAGCAATTCAGCTTCTGCGTGACATAGGTTCAAGGTCCGACTTGCTAAGCCAGAATATCTGGTATATTCTCGGTGACAGCTATCTTCAGAAAGGAGACAAGAAGCGTGCACAGTTTGGATTCTCTGAAGCTTCCAAAATGGATTTTGACAAAAAGATAAAGGAAGATGCCCTTTTCAATTATGCAAAGATCACTTACGAAACATCATATTCACCGTTCGGCGAAGCAACAGCATCCTTCCAGAGATATATAGAACAGTACCCCGGTTCCGAAAGGATAGAGGAAGCTTATAATTATCTGGTATCTACTTATTTGCAGGCAAAGAACTATAAAGCTGCCCTTGCTTCCCTAGACAGGATAAGAAGCAAGGATGCCAGGCTGGAAGAAGCATACCAGAGAGTGGCTTTTTACAGGGGGCTTGAGTTGTTAAGGAACATGGAGCTTGAAGCTGCTGTCAGCATGTTCGACAAGTCACTTAAATATGAGCGATATGACCGGCAGATGAAAGCCAGAGCGATATACTGGAGAGGCGAAGCCAACTACAGGCTTGGAAGCTTCGAAAATGCAAAAGCCGATTATACTGAATTTATGGCTATTCCCGGCTCAATGCTTTTGAATGAATCACAGCTTGTAAGATACAACCTTGGCTATGCTCTTTATAATCTTCAGGACTATGCAAATGCACTAAACCACCTGAAAACATTTGAGTCAAACGTTGTGAAAGTGAGATCAGAGGTAATGGCAGACGCCAGGAACAGGATAGGCGATTGCTATTATATCACCACCAGCTACCCCGAGGCAATAAGCTATTACGACAAAGTGATAGATTTCGGCAAGCTCGATGCTGATTATGCCATGTTTCAGAAAGGATTTTCTCTCGGGCTCATGAATGATGAACGTGGCAAGGCGGAAGTCCTTACCCTGCTCTCAACCAGGTACCCTGCATCAGCTTATGTCCCGAATGCAATTTTTGAAAGGGGCAGGGCATACCTTCTCCTGAATGAATACAGCAAGGGTGAAGCAGACTTCAATACAATAATTAACTCATACCAGTCGACTCCGTTCGTTCCACGGGCGATAGTACAGCTCGGTCTGCTTTATTATAACCTGGGGGAAAATGAAAAGGCAATTTCCCAGTATAAGAAAGTCATTGAAAACTACAAGTCAACTCCCGAAGCGCGCTATGCGATGACCGGACTTAAGAACGCCTATGTTGAAATAAACGATGTGGATGCCTATTTTGCATATCTGAAGACGCTCCAGGGATACGGTGATGTTAACCTTGCCGAGAAAGATTCGCTGCTGTATACTTCCGGTGAAAATCTGTATATAACAGGTAAATACGACAGGGCAGCAGAGGTGTTCAGCAATTATCTGAAAGAATTCCCGAATGGCAGTTTCCTTCAGAATGCCCAGTTTTACCTTGCTGAATGCCTGAATTCAACAGGCAAAAAGGAAGAAGCCCTGAAGCTGTATACAGCTGTTTCTGACGCCCCGAATAACCAGTTTACAGAGCAGGCATTGATAGCTGCTGCCGGAATATTTTACGGCTTTGAGGATTTTAGCTCCTCGTTAAAGTATTATGAAAGGATTGAGCAGGCAGCAAGCAACTCTGAAAACAAGGTAATTGCACTCAGGGGAGGACTCAGGTCTGCTTACCAGTTGGGAGATGCCCAGAAAACAATAGCCGCAGCAGATAAGATAGCCATTGCTGTCAATATTTCCGAAGAATTAATGAGAGAGGCGGTGTTCATGAAGGCGAAAGCCAATTACTCTCTGAACAACTTTGATGCAGCCATGGCTGATTTCAGGAAGGTAGCTACCGAAGTCACCAGCGCTGAAGGTGCAGAGTCAAAATACAGGGTTGCTGAACTGTTATTCAGGGGAGACCAGATAGCGGAATCCGAAAGGATTGTGAATGAATTCATTGATCAGAACACACCGCACCAGTACTGGATGGCCAGGATTTTCATCCTCCTGGCAGATATAAGCATGAAAAAGGGTGATACTCTTCAGTCACGAGCTACCCTGCAAAGCTTAAAAGACAATTATACGATTGATAATGACGGGATACTTGATGAAGTCAAATCCAGACTTGATGCGCTCGGCCAAAACAACTGACAATGAGAAAACAAAAAACTGACTGATGATGAAAAGAATTCTCATTATAAATTTCCTGGCAATTCTGCTTCTGATTCCTGTCTCAGCTCAAACCGGCCAGCAGGACCTTAACAGGGAGGTCACACTGTATAATCCGTATAAGCCGTCTCTTTCACCTGCAAAGAAAAGGAGTTTCCTTCCCGATATGAATGATACGACCAGGATCAGACCTGATTTCAAATATGATATCGCAATAAAGCCGTTTTTACCGGAATATAATATCAGTCCTATAAAAGCTGCATCTCTGCTACCGGATCCCCTGCCAAAACTGTATAAAAGCTACATTAGCCTGGGATTAGGTAATTATATCACACCTCTCGCTGAGATAAGCATAACCAATGAGCGCTCCAAAAAAGGAGCATTAGGTTTCTATGCAAGACATTTCTCAACCAACGGCAAGGTGAAGCTTCAGAATGAATCAAAGGCATTTGCAGGATATATGGATAACGATGCTTCACTGTACGGGAGAAAATTTTTCAGGTACAACTTCCTGGAGGGATCAGTTGATTACAACCAGAAAACAAGGTATGCATATGGTTATGATACCATCGTGGCAGGATACGAGCCTGAAAATAAAGACATCAAATTGGATTATAACAACATCGGAGCTGATATTTCATTTGCTTCACTGACACTCGATTCTGCAAAATTCTCCTATGATTTTGATGCAAACTATGATTTCTTCTTCAGCACCGGCGATCTTTACCAGCATAATGCAGGACTGGCAGGCACAATGGCCACTTTATACAAGGGATTTTATGCCGGATCTGACATGGAGCTGGATTTTTTCATTCCGTCAGCCACGATCCATGACAATATTAAATATATAGTGTCAGTCAGCCCGTTCGTCAAAAAGAGAACCTCTCAGTGGAACTTCAAGGCAGGTCTTCAGCTGCTTCTTGACCGTAATATGAATGACAAACCTGATTTCCATCTGTATCCCGACGTCAGGTTCGGATTCAGTGTTGTACCTGAATATGTTAGCTTCTTTGCAGGACTAAACGGCAAGCTTGAAGTAAATGAGCCATTGAGCATAATAGAGTATAATCCGTTTATTGTAAATGACGGTTCACTTTACACTCTTACGAATACTGATCATGCCCTCATTGTTTCCGCCGGGCTGAATGGTAATACCGGGATCGGAGGCAATTATCTTGTTTCAGCGTCTTATTCCATGATTGACAGTATGCTGTTTTTCTCAAATTATATATTCCCCTCTTTTATATTATCTCCGGAGATGGGAAATCATTTCATCCCTCTGTACGATGATGGTGAACTTCTTAACATTCATGGTGAGATAACCGGAATGATAAGTGATAAAATTACATACAAAGGTGCTGCCAACTTCTATAATTATACTCTTTCAAATTATGATTATGCCTGGAATAAACCAGGATGGGATGGGAAGATTGGCATAAAATACAACCTGAGAGATAAAATAATCGCAGGACTCGACATAACAGCACTTGGAAAACGGAATCTGCTTGCTACAAGGGTAAATCCACTGTTTGGCAATACACTTGAGCAAGTCGAAGAACCGGTCCATGTAAACTTTAACCTGAGCGCGGAATACCGCTATACCAAAATTCTGTCATTCTGGATTAAGCTCAACAATATAGCATTTAACCGGTATTATGAGTGGGCTTACTATCCGTCCCAGCGGTTTATCGGATTGGTGGGATTTACATATAGCCTTTGAGCCCTTGTGCCGTTAAGCCATTGAACCTTCTTTTTTTTTGTTAACTTCTAAATAAAATTGTGCATAATTATTATTGTTTTTTAACAATAAAAACGGGTAAAAATCCGTATATTTGCTGTGTTAATTAATATTCATGGAATCAATTATTTACAATACGTGAAGAGAGGCTTTTCCCGGGTGCTGGCGTATATTAAAAATATTTCCCCTGAAAATCATTTTTATTGTCAGTTAAAAGAGAGAAAAACAAGGTTCTCTTCATGGATTGTTAATAATTAAATTGAAGATGTAAACAGATAGAAAATGAGTGAAAAAAGGAAAAAATTGCAGGAAGGATACTCTGCAGAGAACATCCAGGTGCTGGAAGGCCTTGAGGCAGTCAGGAAAAGACCTGCAATGTACATTGGAGACATTGGATCAAAAGGATTGCATCACCTTGTTTACGAGGTTATTGATAACTCCATTGATGAGGCACTGGCAGGGTTTTGCACAAAAATCGAATTGATCATCAATACCGACGGAACACTGACCACCATCGATGACGGGAGGGGAATCCCGACCGGAATTATGGAAAAGGAACAGAAGTCTGCCCTTGAGGTGGTGATGACAGTCCTTCATGCAGGCGGAAAATTCGATAAGGCTTCATATAAAGTATCAGGAGGACTCCACGGTGTGGGTGTATCCTGTGTTAATGCGCTCTCTTCGCATCTGACAGCGATAGTCATGAGAGAAGGAAAAATATTCAGGCAGGAATATGAGAAGGGGAAACCGGTAACTGGAGTAGAAACTGTTGGTGACACTGATAAGTCAGGCACGACTATAATCTTTAAACCCGATTCATCCATTTTCCAGACAACTGAATTTAATTTTGAGATACTGGCAGCCCGTTTGAGGGAGCTGGCATTCCTTAATAAAGGCATTCTTCTTACTATAAAGGATATGCGCGAGCTCGTTGAGAACGGTAACGGCGGTATGCCAAGGTATGAAGAATTCAGATCTGAGCTTGGTCTTAAAGAGTTCGTTGAATACCTCGATGCCAACAGGGAACGAATAATTGAAAAGACAATTCATATTTCACACGATAAGACTGATATACCGGTAGAAATCTCACTTCAGTATAATAACTCCTTCTCAGAGAATGTCCATTCTTATGTAAATAATATCAATACAATCGAGGGAGGCACACACCTTGCCGGCTTCAGAAGAGGACTTACACGTACCCTGAAAAAATATGCCGAAGATTCAGGTGCAACAGCCAAGCTCAAGTTTGATATAAACGGTGATGACTTCCGTGAGGGACTGACAGCTGTTATCTCAGTGAAGGTTGCAGAGCCCCAGTTCGAGGGGCAAACTAAAACAAAACTCGGTAATTCCGAGGTCATAGGAGCTGTCGATCAGGCAGTCAGCATTATGCTGACTAATTATCTTGAGGAGAACCCCCGGGACGCCAGGATCATTGTCCAGAAGGTGATTCTTGCAGCAACTGCCCGCCATGCAGCACGGAAAGCGAGAGAGCTTGTTCAGCGGAAAAATGAGTTTTCAGGCTCAGGACTGCCCGGGAAACTGGCTGACTGCGCTGACAGGGATCCGGTTAATTGCGAAATATATCTCGTTGAGGGCGATTCTGCAGGAGGCACAGCAAAACAGGGTCGTGACAGACGCTTCCAGGCAATATTGCCCCTCCGCGGTAAAATCCTGAACGTCGAGAAGGCAATGCACCACAAAATATATGAGAGCGAGGAGATTAAAAACATTTTTACCGCCCTGGGTGTCAACATAGGAACCGATGAGGACAGCAAAGCACTGGATATCTCAGGTCTCCGCTATCACAAAATAATCATCATGACCGATGCCGATGTTGACGGCTCACATATCACCACTCTCATTATGACCTTCTTTTTCAGGTATATGCAGGACCTTATAAGAGGAGGGAACCTCTTTATCGCAACACCCCCGCTTTACCTTGTCAGGAAAGGGAAAACAGAGCGATACTGCTGGACTGAAGAGGAGCGTGAAACTGCTGTAAAGGAAATGGGACAGGGAAAAGATTCATCAGTAGGTATCCAGAGATACAAGGGGCTTGGTGAAATGAATGCCGAGCAGCTGTGGTCAACAACAATGAATCCGGAAACAAGAACTTTAAGGCAGGTAACTATTGAAAGCGCTGCAGAAGCAGACCATATCTTTTCAATGCTTATGGGCGATGAAGTACCTCCAAGAAGGGAATTCATTGAAACACATGCCCGCTACGCTAAAATCGACGCTTAAGACCTGCTATGGTCCGAAGAATTTCCTTCGTATTGTAACAGCCTTATACTGACATACTTCGCTGCAGCAGAAGCACCTGATACACTTACTGTCAGTTAAGACAACATGATTCTCCTTCTCAGGATGCATGCTTATTGCATTGACCGGACATATCTTTATGCACTCCCTGCAACCTGTACAATCGGAGTGAATGAAAACAGGCCTGCGCTCAATCTTTCTCAGGAACTTAAGCCTGTTTGATATGAATTTGAAAGATACATTCCTGTCTTTGGTTAAAGGGATCCTTTTAAAATCTTCTTTTATAACTGATTTTAAATCAGGTCCGTCATAGATGATATCACCCTTGTCCTTTAACCAGATCCCCCTCAATATAGCAGTTGAAGTTGTTGGTATATCCATTGGATCGTAACCAGCAATGGTGGTTGCGATGATGTCGAGTGCGACAGGATTTGTGGATCCAATAAGCACCTCTGTATTAACCGGAGTACCTTGCCCCGGACCCTGTCCTTCCATCCCCATTATTCCGTCCATCAGGAAAAAGTGCGGCATCACGGCTTCACTGAGGTCAATCAGGAAATGTGCAAAGCTTTTCCTGTTCTGGTGAAGGGCATGCTGCTTTGCCTTGGTGAAACCGGGAACAAGACCAAGCGTGTTCTTTATTGCACCCGTAAAGTAGACAAGCTCATGATTCTTAAGTTTCGGAAGGGATATGATCAGATCGACTTCATCAACGATTGATGCAATTCTTATTTTACCTTTTGAAAGTGTTCTCTCAGAAGGATTCTTCATGAAATCAATCCATGGAACTCCCGTCTTCTCACACACCTCGTATATTCCGGATTTCACAGGCTTCATTCCCCTGAGGTGAATTGATGGTGAATCACCTGCAAATACAGTCGCTCCGCCATCCTGAAGGAACCTGATCATTGCCTCTACAACTACGGGATGGGTAGATACACACCTTGAAGGATCACTGTCTGTAAGAATATTTGGCTTGATGAGAACCTTTTTACCTGAAACATCCGGACCTTCACATGATTCATAGATATCAGATATCAGCCTGTATACTTCCTGAAGATCATATTCCCTGCATTTCCTTACCGCTACCTTATTATTCATTTAAAATTATTTCTTTAAGGATCTCTTCAATATGTTCAACAATGTTGCGGGAAGGACCTGTGAAATTATTAACAATAATGCAGAAAATCAGCTTTTTACCAGATAACGCAGTCAGATACCCTGCATAACTTCTTACCCTCGTCATCGATCCGCTTTTAGCTGACATCCTTGATTCAAAAGCAGGATCCTTAAAATAGCTTTTCAGGGTCCCTTCTATTCCGGCGTCAGGCAATGAAATGAGAAACTCCTCAGGATTTATGCTTTTATTCTTCATATAAAAAAGCAGGTTTGCCATTCCTCTGGCATTAATGGCATTAAGGGGAGAAAGCCCGCTTCCATCCTCCATGAAAAAGCTGTCTGAGGTAATTCCTGATCCTGAAAGGAATTCGTTCATGACCTGTATCCCGTATTGAGATGAGCCATTGTTCTTATAAATTTTCCCCAGCTCTTTAAGAAGATGCTCGGCATACATGTTCACGCTTTCATGATTCAATACTTCAATTATCTCTTTCAGCGGAGGAGAGTCCTTCTCTGACAGAATCACAAACTCTTTGTCTGAAAGACCTTCAATTCTGGATGTTGAAGGAGTGCCGGTTATTTTTATTCCGGAAGATCTTAACTTATTATCCAGGATCCTTGCCATCAGGAGGGGAGGGTCGGGGATGGAGGCTTTAAGCACGAAATCATCCTGGTCAGAGGGAATGGTTCCGGTAAGCCAGCCCTCTGTACTGTAAGGAGAAGCAAAGACATATCCCTCAGCTTCATTGCCTGAAACAACGAGGTAATCCGCTAAATCGCTCCTGCACTCCTCAGGGATAATACCTGTGATCTGATGACCTGAGCTGTCAGATGAAGTTTTAAAATGTATTTCATAGGTATTGTCATAAACACTCAGCCCGTATGCGCCTGCGCCATAATAATTACCGGCATCTTCCCAAAGCCACTTTCCAGGAACCGGCTGATAATCAAAGTATGAATCATCGGTTATTACTTTGCCCTTTATTTTCCTGATGCCGGACTTCCTGATCTCATCTGCCCATTTTTCCTCGAAATCTGCGTAATGGTCCCCGAATTCTTCAGAACCAAGTGCCGGATCACCACCTCCTTTTATTATTATGTTGCCTTTCAGCAGACCGGTACGATTATTAAGATTCCCGTTGTATCCGATTGTTGTTTTGAATGTATGATCCGGTCCAAGCAATTCAATTGATGCTGCAGTCGTAACGAGCTTCATGACAGATGCCGGAATGAGGTTTTTCCCCGGATTGAATTCAAAGAGATTTATGCCGCTGTCAGCATTAATTACCTGAAATGAGACAGATGCATGTTTCATAGCTGAATCGGCAAGAAATGCCTTAAAAGCTTTTTCCTGAGTAAATACTGAATGAGAGGACAGGAAATAAAATATTAAAAGGAACCTTATTCTCATGATTTTATACTTTATTCTGTTCAAGGGTGGATAAAAGCCCGCATGCAGCATTAATATCCTCTCCCCTTGAGCTCCTGACCGTGGTGAGTATTCCTTTTGTGTTCAGTGTTTCCTTGAACCTGATTGTTGCTTCGTTATCCGGACTTTCAAATTCTGATCCCGGGATGCGATGGAACCTGATAATGTTTATCCGGCATTTTATACCGTTAAGTATCCTTGCCAGTTCCTTTACGTGTGCTGGTGTGTCATTCATCCCCTTAAAGAGGATATACTCAAATGAAATCCTTCTCTGGCTGTTGAAATCAAATTCCCTTATTATGTCGAGGACCTCTTTAACTGTATTGGTCCGCTGTATGGGCATGAGTTTTCTTCTCTCCTCATCAAATGGTGAATGCAGGCTTACAGCGAGATGGCAGCGGCTTTTTTCAAGGAACTCCCTGATTGTGGAGGTAAGCCCTACGGTACTGACTGTAATCCGCGCAGGGCTCCAGGCGTAACCCCATTCGCTGGTCATTATCTCCAGGCTTTTAAGAACTTCAGAAATATTATCAAGGGGTTCACCCATTCCCATATAGACCATATTTGTAAGGTTCATGAATTCAGGCAGGCTCCTGAACTGATTCAGGATTTCATTCGACGACAGGTTCCCCTGGAATCCCTGTCTTCCTGTCATGCAGAAAATGCATCCCATCCTGCACCCTGCCTGCGATGAAACACAAATGGTCGCCCTGTTGTCTTCAGGGATAAAGGCTGTTTCTATGTATTTATCATTCAGTACTTTATAAAGGTATTTCTTTGTGCCGTCCCTGCTTTCCATGACATTCACCGGTGCAGAAAGTCCTAAATCATAATCGGGTGAAAGCACCTCCCTCATCCTTTTCGAAAGGTTGGTCATCTCATCAATTGAGCGGATCTCTTTTTTGTAGAGCCAGTCAGCAATCTGTTTCGCGGCAAATCCCGGCATCCTGAGCCGCTTCGCCACATCTATCAGCTCATTTAAAGTCTTCCCGTATAGTCTGTCTTTCTGCATTACATCCCCCTGCCCCCTTCAAAGGGGGACTTTTAAGGTTTCAGCCTTTGTGCCGTTGTGCCTTTGAGCCGTTGTGCCTTTGAGCCGTTAATTAAATCCGTACCCTGCCTTCTGAAGATCCTTCACAGACCTGAAAGGTTTGGGTGGAGTAAGATATTTATTAAGGTGATTGTAGATCTTCAGTCTTATTTCCTTTGCTTCCATGTAATCCATCCTGTCGAATGAATGACCGCCCGGCATGTTCTGGAATATCTCATAGGTAAAGTTTTGTTTTCCTTCAGCTTTAAGCGATTTAATAAGATGCTCTACTTCCAGGACATTTACATCCTCATCATTTGTGTTGGTATGTATCAGGAGGGGAGTATTCTGGTATTTACTTACCTGCCATGCAGGAGATCTCTTCCTGTATTCGGCGACATTTTCATCAGCCGGTTTGCCTATTGCAGCCTGTTCTGAGAAGAGGTCGCGATACTCCTGATCCTTATAGCCCATGCGGGCTATCAGGTCACTTACCGGGACTCCGGTAAACGCCACTTTATAGTTCTGGGGGTATTCAAAGATGTTGAACAGAGCAATGTACCCGCCGTGGCTCCAGCCTATAATCCCTACCCTGTCTTTATCAACAATCGTGTAATTGTCTATCATGTACTGGCGGCTGGCATCGACATCCTGGACTTCGAGTCCGCCGTAATCTATCCTGTTGTACATTGCAGCTCCATAGCCTGTTGATCCCCGGTATTCAGCAGCTGTTACAATATAGCCCTGTGAGACCATCTCCCTTACTATATGAGTATAATAAGTATCAAAGTTTGCATGCACTCCGCCGTGGGGAAACACCAGGAGAGGATATTTTTTTGCCGGATCGGCATCTTTCGGAATGAAGATGTAGCTCCAGAACTTAACCGGATTGCCAGCTCCCTGGCCTGTCGGATTTGACTCTTTGGCAAGCGGCGGACCTGTCATGTATACCTTATCTATATAGGCAATATCTCCTACCTTGTTGTACCATTGAACATCGTCGATCTTCTTTTCAAGCACATCAAAGCGGTGACCGAGGTTGTCAACATCGGTATTTAACCTCTTTAAGACATCCATCAGCTCAATTGTTCCAGGCTGACCAAGAACCTGCTGAAAACTGAGAGTCACGGTTAAAATTACCAATGATATTAATTTTTTCATAGCTATAGATTTTTTCACCACGGATTACACGGATTTACACGGAATTTGAATTTGCAGTCCTGCGTTCTGTGTTTCTTTTCAGTGTTGATCCGTGTTCTCGTGGTTAAATTCTTACTATTCCTTCGAATACGAAAGTAGCAGGACCGGTAAGCCATACACCTGTTATCTTTTCATTACTAAACTTAAATTCAACTTTCAGATCACCACCCCTGGCTTTCACACTGACAGCCCCGGTGTCAAAATGTCCATTAAGGACTGAAGCAATGGCAGATGCCGTCACACCAGTTCCGCATGCAAGAGTCTCCTCTTCAACACCGCGTTCAAATGTCCTGATATAAAGTCCCTTATCCTTGAGTTCAACAAAATTAACGTTTGTTCCGCCGGGAGCAAACAGAGGCGACCATCTGAGCTTTTTCCCTTCCGCATTTACGTCCATTTTGTCAATATCATTCGTAAATACTATATAATGAGGAGATCCGGTATTAATGAAGTAATGTCCGGCGATGATTTTATATTCATTTACATCAGCCATCTGAAGCCGGACAATATCGCCGGATACTTCAGCTTCATGGATACCGTCGAAAGCCATGAATCTCTGTTTTTTGCCTGCAATGCCATGTTTAAGTGCAAAATGAGCGGTGCATCTTCCTCCGTTCCCGCACATTGATCCTATCCTGCCGTCAGAATTGAAGTATTTCATTTCAAAATCAGTGTCCCTGTATCCGGAAATGAGTATCAGCCCGTCAGCGCCGATGCCGAACCTGCGGTCACATAATCTGTTAATAAGCTTTGAATCATCAGGATCAAAGATGGTTTTGCGATTGTCAATGATAATGAAATCATTACCTGCACCCTGGTATTTGTTAAACTGTAATGTCATCAGTGTTAAAGTGTTGTTAAATCTTTCTAATATATTGAAGATCATTGAAAAAATGCATGATCTTTGCAAAACAAAAATGCCGGAAAACGGTTGTAAAGATATGAATCTTTTAATAAGGCATAATATTTGATAACCGGTGACGGAGAGAATCAGGATAATTTAAAAAACGACATAATTATGAAAGGTAAATATTTAGCAGGCGCGGTTTTCATGGCTCTTATAGGAGCTGCAATAGCCTTGTTTGCCTATAACGCTATCGATAAGAAACAGGAACATGTTGTGGCTAAGGATAGTTCACAGACAGAACTGCCTGATGCACAGGCTGTCCTGACATCATTCCAGATGCAGGAAGGGCAGGTGGATTTCACTTATGCAGCTGAGCAAACAGTACATGCAGTTGTTCATGTTACTACCAAAACGATGATTGAACAGCCTGTAAACCCGATACTTGAGTTTTTCTATGGTGAACGATACGGCAGCAAGCCAAGGGAAGTGGCAGGTTATGGATCAGGTGTCATTATTTCAGCAGATGGTTACATTATTACCAATAACCATGTTATTGAAGATGCTGAAAATATTGAGGTAAAACTCAATGATAACAGGGTATTCAAGGCTGAACTGATTGGCCGCGATCCCAGTACCGACATAGCATTACTGAAGATAAAAACCCAGAACCTGGCTTATCTGAAATATGGTGATTCTGATAAGCTCAGAATAGGAGAATGGGTGCTTGCAGTGGGCAATCCCTTCAATCTGACATCAACAGTGACAGCAGGAATTGTCAGTGCAAAAGGCAGGAACCTGAATCTTCTGAACAGTGATTACCGGATTGAATCATTTATCCAGACCGATGCTGCTCTGAATGTGGGCAACAGCGGCGGAGCACTGGTTGACACCAAAGGATTGCTGGTCGGGATAACTTCAGCTATTTATTCTCCAAGCGGGGCCTATGCCGGTAATTCATTTGCAATACCGGTCAGTATTGTGAAAAAAGTGATCGATGACCTCAAGGAATTCGGTGAGGTTCAAAGGGCAATAATAGGTGTCAATATAACGGATGTTACTCCGCAGGATGCTGAAAAATATAATCTGAGTGAAATAAGGGGTGCCCTGATAACGAATGTGGTTGATGGCGGCTCAGCTTCTGATGCAAAACTTAAGGCAAATGATGTAATTGTAAAGCTTGACGGTGTGAACGTTAATTCTGTTTCAGAACTGCAGGAACAGGTTGGTAAGCACCGTCCGGGTGATAAAGTTTCTGTAACCTATGTGAGAAACGGCAAAGAGTCCACAGTCCCGGTTACCCTGAAGAATGTGGCAGGAAATACCAACGTGGTCCCTGTCGGAATGGGACCAGGTATGGTTTTCGGTGCAAGAATTGAATCTCTCAGCATGAATGACAGGAATTTGTACAGAACTGAAAATGGAGTGAAAGTAGTTGAAGTAAACGAAGGATTATTCAGGGATCTTGGCATGAGAAAAGGAACCATAATCCTCCGGGTAAATGATAAAAAGGTAAACAGTGCTGAAGATATACGCCAGGCAACAAATAACAACGAAAAATCCCTGAAATCGATCCAGGGCATATCTTCTGACGGAAGAATATTCAATTACGAATTCGAATAATAACAAGAAATATGTTGCAAGTTATTGAAGAACAGGAGGTTTATAAAAATAAGCCTCCTGTTTATAACAATACCTTCTTTTCTTTGTTATTACATTAATAAGCATTATCTTTGCGACAATTTTTTAAAGGCTAGATGAGACAACTAAAGATAACCAAATCCATAACAAACAGGGAGAGTGCTTCACTCGACAAGTATTTGCAGGAGATTGGTAAAGAAGAGTTGATATCGGTTGAAGAAGAAGTTGAACTGGCTCAGCGTATTAAAAAAGGAGACAGAACAGCCCTTGAAAAACTGACTAAAGCAAACCTGCGTTTTGTTGTGTCTGTTGCAAAGCAGTATCAGAACCAGGGACTCAGCCTTCCCGACCTTATTAATGAAGGTAATCTGGGATTGATAAAGGCTGCCGAGAAATTTGATGAAACAAGGGGATTTAAATTCATCTCCTATGCTGTCTGGTGGATAAGGCAGTCCATCCTCCAGGCTCTTGCAGAGCAATCAAGGATAGTCAGGCTGCCGCTTAACCAGGTCGGTTCACTCAACAAAATAAACAAGGCATTCTCTAAATTTGAACAGGAAAACGAGAGGACACCCTCACCCGAGGAACTCGCAGATGTTCTCGAACTGCCAAAGGAAAAAGTAACTGATACTCTTAAAGTGTCAGGACGGCATGTCTCAGTCGATGCTCCTTTCATAGAGGGCGAAGACAACAGTCTGCTGGATGTTCTCACCAATACGGATTCTCCCGTAGCCGATAAACTCCTTATGGATGAATCGCTCTCAAGGGAGATATACAGGGCTCTTGCAACACTCACTGAAAGGGAAAGGGATATTATTCGCTTCTTTTTCGGAATCGGCTGCCAGGAGATGACCCTTGAGGAGATAGGTGAAAAATTCGGCCTTACACGTGAAAGAGTTCGCCAGATAAAGGAGAAAGCAATCAGAAGATTAAGGCATACCTCAAGAAGCAGGCTGCTGAAAGGATATCTGGGTTAATAACAATAACGAAGTCGATGTAAAAATGAGCCCCGGGGAGGGGCTCATTTTCTTTTTAAGGAATTTCTTCCCTGATAGCCACCATATTTGTATTATTTATGATATTTGAACAAACATTTGCAGATGAATTTTAAACTGGTATCTGATTTCGTCCCTACAGGAGATCAGCCGGAAGCCATCGAACAGCTGGTCGGCGGACTTAACAATGGAGTTCCTTACCAGACACTTCTCGGGGTTACTGGTTCGGGCAAGACCTTTACGATAGCAAATGTAATTGAGAAAGTCAACCGCTCTGTTCTGGTTCTGAGTCATAATAAAACCCTTGCTGCCCAGCTTTACGGTGAATTCAGGCAGTTCTTCCCCGATAACCGTGTTGAATACTTCGTCTCATATTACGACTATTACCAGCCTGAAGCCTACCTTCCGGTATCCGATATTTACATAGAAAAAGACCTTTCAATCAATGAGGATATAGAAAAGCTCCGTCTCAGCGCAACCTCATCACTGCTATCGGGACGGAGGGATGTTATTGTTGTCTCCTCAGTATCATGTCTTTATGGAATTGGTAATCCAGATGATTATCACTCAAGCACAGTCCAGATAAAAAAGGGACAGAAGACAGGGAGGAACCATTTCCTGCGTAAACTGGTGGACAGCCTTTATTCACGAAACGAGCTTGAATTCAGGCATGGGACATTCAGGGTCAGGGGAGATACAATAGATATCTTCCCCGCCTATGCTGATATAGCCATAAGAGTGGTCTTTTTCGGAGACGAAATAGAGGGGATAAATACTTTTGATCCTGTAAGCGGAAACAGGATGGAGGACCTGGATGACTATATTATTTATCCTGCCAATATTTTTGTCACAACCCGCGACAGGATCAACCAGGCAATCAGCAAGATACAGGATGATCTCGTTCTCCAGATCACCCATTTCAATGATATAGGCAGGAAGGAAGAGGCAAAGAGGCTGGAACAGAGGGTCTTATATGATCTTGAAATGATAAAGGAATTAGGCTACTGCAGCGGAATTGAGAATTATTCACGGTATTTCGATGGCAGGAAAGCAGGTACAAGACCTTTCTGTCTTCTCGATTATTTTCCTGAAGATTTCATTACAATAATTGATGAAAGCCATGTGAGTATTCCGCAGATCAGGGGTATGTACGGAGGCGATCATTCACGCAAGCAGACACTCGTTGAATATGGATTCCGCCTGCCGGCAGCTCTCGATAACAGGCCGATGCGTCTCGAGGAGTTTGAATCCCTTACAGGACAGATAATCTTCGTAAGCGCTACACCGGCAGACTACGAGCTTGAAAAGAGTGAAGGAGTATTTGTTGACCAGGTCATAAGACCGACAGGACTTCTTGATCCCCCGATAGAGATACGCCCCAGCATGAACCAGATCGCCGACCTGATGGACGAAATAAGGGAAAGGGCAAAATCGGGAGAACGTACTCTTGTTACAACTATAACAAAAAGAATGGCGGAGGAGCTCACTAACTACCTCCTGAGGTTTGACATAAGGTGCCGGTATATACATTCGGATGTTGACACGATAGAACGTATTGAAATAATGGAAGGTCTGCGTACCGGTGCTTTCGACGTGCTGGTGGGAGTCAACCTTCTGAGGGAAGGACTGGATCTGCCTGAAGTATCGCTGGTTGCTATCCTTGATGCCGACAAGGAGGGATTCCTGAGATCATCAAGGTCGCTCACGCAAACGGCTGGAAGAGCTGCGCGCAACCTTAACGGGAAGGTAATAATGTATGCTGATAACATCACCGGCAGCATGCAGATGACAATGAATGAAACAAACAGAAGAAGAGAAAAGCAGCTGAAATATAATGAAAAGATGGGAATCACACCTTCGCAGATATACAGGAAAACAGGCTCAATTCTTTCAGGACTTACGGGTAAAGGCATCTCCGTAAAAGCCTACATTGAACCTGAAAGGCCTGACATAGCAGCAGATCCTGTAGTAAAGTACATGAACCGTGAAGCTCTCGAGAAGGCTATTGAGAAAACAAAAAAGAATATGGAAAAAGCAGCATCAGAACTAAATTTCATTGAAGCAGCCCGCTACAGGGATGAAATGTCTGATCTGCAAAAACTGCTTAGAAGTAAGGTATAATATTATTTCAGAGTGATAATCAGCGTGTTGCCATCCATTTCTTCTCACCGTTGATGTCCCTGACTATCCCTTCTATCCTGTTACCTGAAACGCTGCCGGTGTAAAGCCTGTCATTTATCCTGAATGTGATCTCCTGACCACGGAGCCTTCCGTCTTTAATAGTTGTGCTTTTATCACCGCTTGTGAGCTTGCCGTAAACCATCTGGAATTCCTGGTTGATTGTAAGTACATCATTTCCAAGTTTCCAGGCACCTTCAACTTTGGCAGGAATGATCCAGAGCAGAGCCGTATTCCAGCTGTTCCAGTTTTCCTCGGTGATAACTTCATAATCCGGTTCCCATTCAGCCATTGTAAAAGTATTTGATACAATACGGGTACCGGGCTTGAGCTCGAGAAGCTTCGGCCTTAATTTAAGGTTTATCTCCGGAAGGAGGAACATGGTGATGACCGTAGCTTTTGAAAGGTCATATTCAAAGAGATCAGCTTCGACGAATGCGGTTTTGTTGCTTACTCCTTCGATCACTGCATTCTTCCTTGAGAGTTCCACGAGGTCCGGATTGTATTCAACGCCAATTGCATAAGCGCCTCTTCTGGCAGCTGTGATTACGGTACGGCCGTCGCCTGATCCCAGGTCAACAACGATGTCTTCAGAGGTCACCCCTGCTATTGACAGCATAGTATCGACAAGCTCCTGCGGAGTAGGAACCCAGACCACATCTTTCCCCGGCTGTCCCACTTCAGGAACATAGCCTGAATCAGGCTGGTAGTTCTGGGCAGTCAGGGATGATGATAACGAAATGAGAAGAATTAATGCAGATAAACGGGTTAGTAAAGTATTATATTTCATAGTCACTAATACTGAGTTTATAAAAACAAAGATAAAATTACCGGATTTATTTCGAATTGATAATAAGTTTAAGAAGATAATTTGCTATTGCAATGCAGGAAGTAAGTCCCGGTGATTCCATTCCAACAAGATTGACAAATCCCCTGTATCCCCTGGCGCTCTCTTCCGTTATATAGAAATCCCTTATCGGATCTCCGGGCTTCTGGGTTTTAGGCCGTATGCCTGCCATCTCGGGAACAAGGTCATCATATTCAAGGAAAGGCAGGAATTTCCTTGCCGATCTCCAGAAAGCTTCCTGCTTCCCTGGAGTCACTTTATAGTCGTAAAAGTTTGATTCAAGATATGTTACATCGGGACCCAGTTTCACTCCCCCTCCCATATCAATAGTGACATGAATGCCTATTCCTTCCATATTCTGATGCGG
>CAZGGZ010000007.1:0-6426 GCA_964525415.1 uncultured Rikenellaceae bacterium
TGCTGACATCAACTGCATTGGTATTATTGATGATTCCCGGACTGGCAATGTTCTATGGAGGACTTGTAAGGTCAAAGAATGTGCTTGGTACTATAATGCACAGTTTTGTTGCAATGGGAATTATAAGCGTTTTATGGGTTGCAGTCGGTTATTCAATGAGTTTCGGAAGGAATATTCTGGGTGGCATCTTCGGCTGGAATCCTGATTATTTCTTCTTGAAAGGAATTGATACAAATATCCTGGATGCAGGCATCCCTGAATATGTTTTTTCAATGTTTCAGGGAAAGTTCGCAATAATTACACCAGCGCTTATTGCAGGCGCTTTTGCAGAAAGAGTATCGTTTAAAGCATATTGTTTGTTCATTGCATTATGGAGCCTCCTGGTCTACAACCCTTTATGCCACTGGGTATGGGCTTCTGACGGATTCCTTTTCAACTTGGGTGCAAAAGGAGCAATTGATTTTGCCGGCGGCACGGTAGTTCATATCTCTGCAGGTGTAAGCGGGCTTGTAGCTGCCTTATACCTTCGTTCACGTCGTGGGTATCCGTACCAGGTAATTCGACCTAACAACCTGGTAATAACCATGCTGGGAGCGGGTCTCCTCTGGGTAGGCTGGTTTGGGTTCAATGCAGGAAGCTCAATATCAAGCGGCCTTAGTACGGCACAGGCTCTTACAGCAACACAGGTCGCGGCAGCTACCGGAGCGCTGTCGTGGATCATTATTGAAAGCTTTCACCAGGGCAAAGCCACTGCTTTGGGATTTGCATCAGGGATTCTTGCCGGACTCGTAGCTGTTACTCCCGCAGCAGGAGTTGTACAACCTTATGGCGCAATGATACTTGGCATCCTCGCATCAATGTTCTGTTATATGGCTATCCAGGCAAAGAACAGACTTGGCTATGATGACAGCCTTGATGCTTTCGGAATTCATGGTGTCGGAGGGATCACCGGAGCTCTTTTTCTTACATTTTTTATCCGCAGATCATGGATGACAGAAGCTGCTGCAGCTTCTGACGGGTCGTGGACAGTATGGAATCAGCTGGGAGTGCAGGCGGTAGCAGTGACTATAGCAATAGTTTATGTTGCCCTCATGACATTCATTATCATCTATTTGCTGAATAAAGTTGTCAGATTTAAATCTTCTGAAGATGATGAAATGGCCGGCTTAGACAGGTCATATCACGGTGAAAGAGGATATGGTATGTTGAATCCCAGTTAATACTGAAAACAAAAAAATATAATATGAAACTTATAACAGCAATAATACGTGAGGTCCAGCTTGACAAGGTAAGGGAAGCGCTGATAAAAGCTGAAATTACCAGGATCACCGTAAGCCGTGTTTCAGGACACGGCCAGCAAAGAATTGAAGAGATGTACAGAGGCCAGAGGATTATTCCCGACCTCATTCCAAAAATAAAAATAGAAATAGCAGTAAACGATTCATTTGTAGATATTACTGTAGACACAATTCTGGCCTCTGCAAAAACCAATGGTCTGGAAGGACATGTCGGCGACGGGAAGATCTTTATAACATCTCTTGAAGAATGTATAAGGATACGTACAGGTGAACGGGGCGGATCAGCGATCTGAAGAACAGAATGGATGTTTTTATCTAAGGGCTTGCAGAGATTTTTCTGTAAAAACTCTTATATTTAAGGATTAACATAAGTGATAAATTATTTCAGTTATGAAAAAATTAAATATTCTTTTGATCATTGTTCTGTTGTTTTCAGCATGCAAGCATGAAAAACCAGAAAATACTGAACCCTTACCGATGACAGGACCTTTTAATCCTGAATTTCTTTTGAAAGATGATGCAGCAACCCGGAAAATGAGGGGACAGCTAATGTATATGCCGGTTTATTCAAATGTGCCATATCATATCGTTGGTGTGGAACAGTTTGATATGAGTGCATTTGTTGCAGTTCATAATACCGATCTTTCTCACCCGATAACAATTACCAATGCCCTCTATTTCAATAAAATGGGGAAGCCTGTGTTTGACTTCCTGACCGAGGGAAAGATTGTCCTGGACCCGCTGGCCACACATGATTTTTATGTACCGTACGAAGACAAGAGCGGGAATGGAGCTAATTTCATTATAGAATGGGTTTCCGACACACTGGTTTCAGAGCCTCTTGTAGAATCAGTGACTATCAGCCTTAAACCAAATCAAAGTGTTGCAGTCCTGAGCAAAGGAAGGGTAATACGGGAATTGAAATAAAAAAGGCTGTCGCATAATGACAGCCTCTTTATAAATCCTATTCTTATTCTACTGACCTGCTTCCTTTGCTGCTTCAGCTTTCATTTTTTCGTTTGCTGAGATAAGGAATTCAACCCTGCGGTTCTGGGTTCTTCCATCCGGAGCTGTATTATCATATTTCGGAGCGAGTTCACCAAAACCCTTGGTAGTGACGCGTGTCTGGGTTATCGCTTTGCTCGTAAGGTACGTTGATACTGCAGAAGCACGTTTTTCGGATAGTGTCTGATTATACTCTTCTGTTCCTGTATCGTCGGTATGACCCTGGATTTCAATATTTGTGTCAGGGTAAGTATTCAGAACTGTAACCAGCTTGTCAAGGTTGCCCTTTGCTTCAGTTGACAGGTCTGATTTATTAACCGCGAAGAGCACAGCACTATTGAATTCCACAACAATACCTTCTCCTACTCTTTCAACCTGGGCATCCGGAACAGCTTTTGCGAGTTCTTCAGCCTGTTTGTCCATGTGGCGGCCGATAATGGCACCGGTTGTGCCTCCAACGGCTGCTCCAACGATAGCACCCAGGGCAGGATTACCTGCAGCCTGTCCTACAGCGACACCAACAGCACCACCTGCTGCTGTACCAATAACAGCACCCTTGGCGGTTTTGCTCCATGATGAACAACCGGATAATAAAACGGTTGCACCAATGATCAGAACTAATAAAACTTTTAGATTTTTCATTTCAGTATAATTAATTTGTAAGTGTGTTACAGATAATATTAAAAAGAAATTGCCGGAGAATAATTACTCTTCTACAAAAGTAAACAAATAACTATTTAATGTGAACTAATTTAACTAAATTTAGGAAGGAATATAACTGTTAGATAGTATTGTTATAAACTTTTTTCTAGTATTAACTAAAAATGTTAAGATCATGGGACTTATTTCATTTATCAAGAATGCAGGAGAAAAGCTCTTCAAATCCGAAGAAAAGAGAGAACAGGAAAAAGCCGATATGATTGCAGCCCATATTAAAAAATTTGGGTTCGATACGAGCAATATCCAGGTTAAAGTCGATGATGACAAGGTTACTCTGACAGGGACTATTGATACCATAGATAATAAGAACAAGATCATTGTCACAGCCGGTAATGTGGATGGTATTGCGTCAGTTGATGACCGGATCATTGTAAAGAGTCCGCCTGTTGTTGCGCCGCCGGCGCCTGAGAAGCAGTTCTATACCGTGAAAAAAGGTGATTACCTTTCAAAAATAGCCAAGCAGGTTTATGGGAATGCCAATAAATACAATGTTATTTTTGAAGCAAACAAACCTATGCTTAAAGATCCTAACCTTATCTATCCCGGACAGGTGCTGGTAATTCCGCCATTGGATAAATAAAATCAAGTTGCTGGTTCCTGGTTCCTAGTTGCTTGTTAAAACAGATTTATAACAAAAACAACAAGTAACCAGCAACAAGTACCCAGTTACTATCAGTACGGGATTCAAGTTTGGGGATCCTCAGGAGACTCCTCGTCTTTTGCTTTCTTCCTGATATTCTCAGCCAGGTCTTCGAGCTTGTCAGCTGTCTTATCTGCAAGCTTTTTACCCAGGTTCTTTGCCTTTTCTATCTGCTCTTTTGTCTCAGCTTCAGTCTTGTCAGCAAATGCTTCAAGTTTCTCCTTCACATTGGCATTCCTGATATCTTCCACTTTATCCTCAACAAAGTCTCCCGCTTTATCCATAGCCTCTGCGACAGATTCAAATGCCTTGCTCTGTTTAACTTTTTCGACGTTTTCATCGATGAAATCATCTGCTTTATCGAGCAGTTTCTTTGCTTTATCCAGCAAACCTTCTTCTTCAGGCTTTACCGGTTCTTTCTTTGTTTCTTCTTCCATAGTAAAAATAGTTTTAGTTCAGAATGCCGGGAATAATTGCAGCAAAACTATTCTTCAATAAACCATAAAGTTAGTAAAATCCGAGAAATCATCAACCGGACGTTTAAGGCAAAACTGATTTAATTGTATATATGAAAACCAATTACATGTTATTTATTCACATAATAGTTTGTCCATTTGAAGTAAAATGCTGAAATTTGATATTTTAAACAACATTCTCGACAGCTATGAGTAAAGATTTGATTCATATAGAACCGACGAATAAGACTCCTGAGGTTTTTCTTAATCCCAAAGGATCGCTTAAAATAACAGGACGTGCTATTGATGAAAGCAGAACAAAGTTTTCTGAACAGATAATAGAATGGATTGATACCTACCTTGCAAGTCCTGCCAATTTAACTGAGGTCACTATTGCGCTTGAATATCTTAACAGCTACAATTCAATAATTCTGGCTTCAATTATCAGGCAGATTTACCAGGTCACCCAGCAATCGAAGAAAATTGTTATTAAATGGTACATCGATCAGGATGATGATGATCTTCTTGAACGGGGAAGATATATCTCATCAACTTTTAGTGTTCCCATTGAATTTATCATGACTGAGGATATTAAAAGCATGTATTAAGAAAAGAACTGTTCGACCCCCTTCAACTTTTATCATGTTTCTTTTGTTCCCGCTTTGCGGGATTTCGTCACTTCGTTCCTAAACTTTTGTCTTTTTTTGTCTTTTATCAGGATTTTCCTATATTTGATATGTGTTTCCTTAAGTGCTAAATAATTTTTTGTTATGCTTATAAGAACATTTGCCAGTTCCGTTAACGGAATTGATGCCGTGACAATTACAGTTGAGGTAAATGTTTCACGGGGTGTCCGGTTTTTTCTTGTCGGATTGCCTGATATTGCTGTAAAAGAGAGCCAGCAGAGGATTGAATCGGCGCTTCGCTCACTCGGTTTTCACTGGCCGGGCAAGCAGGTGGTGATCAATATGGCACCTGCAGATATAAGGAAAGAGGGATCATCCTACGACCTGCCCCTGGCAATGGGGATCCTTGTTGCAGATGAGAAGGTCATAAAAGATGAAATAGAATCATTCATCATGATGGGAGAACTCTCCCTGGATGGCACATTACAACCGGTAAAAGGGGTTTTACCAATAGCCCTGAGGGCAAGGGAGGAAGGATTCAGGGGAGTGATAGTACCTGTGAAAAATTCCCGCGAGGCTGCGGTGGTAAACGGTCTTGATGTATATGGGATGGATAAGCTGGTTGATGTGGTTGATTTTTTCAATAAGACAAAAAAATTTGAACCGGTAAAAGTTGACCTGCTTGAAATTTTCGCAGGTGAAGCCAATAAATATGAGTTCGATTTCTCTGATGTGAGAGGTCAGGAAAATGTCAAGAGAGCCCTGGAAGTGGCAGCAGCAGGTCATCATAACCTGATCATGATCGGTCCTCCCGGATCAGGTAAAACAATGTTAGCCAAGAGGTTGCCGACTATAATGCCGCCTCTTACACTTGAAGAAGCCCTTGAAACCACAAAAATCCATTCCGTTGCCGGCAAGATAGACGATCATACTGCACTTATGACCATGCGGCCTTTCAGATCACCGCATCATACGATCTCCGATGTCGCCCTCGTTGGTGGGGGAACTTTTCCTCAGCCGGGAGAGATATCACTTGGACATAATGGCGTGCTCTTCCTCGATGAATTGCCTGAATTCAAAAGGACAGTACTCGAGGTAATGAGACAACCGCTTGAAGACAGGGTTATTACAATTTCAAGGGCAAAATCTACCTGCGATTACCCGGCAAGCTTTATGCTCGTGGCGAGCATGAATCCATGTCCGTGCGGATTTCATAACCACCCTGAAAAAGAATGCATGTGCACACCGGGTATGGTACAGAAATACCTGAACAGGATATCAGGCCCGCTGCTTGACCGGATCGATATTCATATTGAAGTTGTGCCAGTAAATTATGACAAGCTTTCTGACCAGGGAAAAATTGAAAAATCGGCTGTGGTCCGGGAAAGGGTTGTAAGGGCAAGGGAAATTCAGTCAAAAAGGTTTGCTTCAGTGAAGGGGATCTATTCAAATGCCCAGATGACATCGTCGATGCAAAGAAAATACTGCCAGCTCGATGAGTCAGCAGGGAGGCTCCTGAAAACAGCTATGGAACTGCGAGGACTCTCAGCAAGAGCCTACGACAGAATTCTGAAAGTCGCCAGAACAATTGCCGATCTTGCTGAATCGGAAAATATAACAGTTGAACACATATCCGAAGCGATCAACTACCGCAACCTCGACAGGGAAGGCTGGGCCGGGTA
>CAZGGZ010000007.1:6526-17075 GCA_964525415.1 uncultured Rikenellaceae bacterium
AAGACCAGGTAACCGGTAAGCGGGACAAGCAATCCGGCCAGGAAACCCATCCATCCCCAAAAGATAGCTGCGAGGATAAGGACAACAGGGAAATAAATAAGATACAGAACTGTACCGGAGCTTATATATACCGAACTGTAATGCTTGATTTCTTTTATAAGCTTATCACATATGGAACGCGGAATAATAAACGGGATAAGGTTACTGATATACCCTGCCAGGAACACTGGTAATCCTGCAGCAAGTGCAACATACCGCAACCAGCCAAAATCCAGTTTTCGTGCAAAGTTCTCATCTCTGAGCTTTGCTGAGGCCAGCAGATCAGAATATGTTTTTACCTTTTCTTTCAGGATTTCGATATTTTCCGGTGATTTTTTTGTCAGAAAATTGATCTTATCAGCAACCCCCTTTTCCTTCAATCTCCTGTCGTCTGTATCAAATCTCCACCGGAAAAAGGGAAGAACCATATTGTTCCGTTCCATTTTCAGAAGCTGTTCGGCTAACCAGTCATTTTTCGGATCCTCAATGATTATCACTTCCTTGCGTAAACCGGCATCGCATCTTTCATTGAACGCAAGAAGACCTTTAGCGGGATTGTCCTTATAAATGTCCTTCAACTCCTTGACACTGAAAGGATCATGGAAGTTTATCATAACCTCCTTCCTGAACTGTGCCGGATATGTGTAATTGATGCCTACAGGGACGATATTCACATCCAGACCGTACTTCTCTTCAGCTCCGAAAGCCAGTCTGGCGGTTCCTTTCCTTAGTTTCTGAAGACGCTTTTCCTGCACGCAGATGCCTTCGGAAAACATAATGAAATTACCGTTTTTCTTTAGGATATCGTATATGCCGGTGAAGGTTTCAAGGTTTTTATGAACGTTCTCCAGTCCTTCTTCAATTCTGTAAACGGGTGCAACGTTAAGTTCTCTCAGGCAGAATCTTGCAAAGGGTTTTCTGAACATATCTGCCCGCATTGTGAAATGTATCGGCTGGGGCAGATATGATCCGACAAGTATTCCGTCCATAAATGAATTCTGGTGGTTTCCAACAAAAAGCAGGGGTTTTTCAAGAGGTACCTTCTTCAGGTTTGAATAAAAGATGCGCCTGAAGAAAACCCTGAATGTAAAAGGGGGAAGGATATATTTTAAAAACCTGGAAAACACTTTGGATCTCTCAAAATACCCATTTTATACTGTAGGCAAGGTAAGAATAATAAGACATCGTCTGCATGGGTATTAAATCTTATTCTTGTTTCAGCGCCACATTTTCCGGATTAAGTTATGAACTTCGGAATTGGCATTATAAAACCAGTTGCCTAGTAAAATGATTATTTAGTTGCGATCCGGAGATTTTTTTTGATAAATAATCAAATTATTCTAATTTTATCTTCCCGAACTTGGAGATCTTCTTTGAATGGATCTAATAAAAAAGATCAGAAATAAAATGATGAAAGAACGCCTCATGTTCGTTTACAGGGGCGTTGTAACGAAGGACAATTCAGTCCCGCTCCTTATGTTGCTGGAAAAGGAGATGGAAAACTCGGAATTCGGATTCGTTGGCAGGAAAAGACTGTTCATGTTTGTTCTCGAAAGCCTTCAGAATGTCTCAAGGCACAGCAACGGCAGCCAGCATGCAGGCATGTCGCTGGTGATCTATTCAAAGATAAACGGGGGTTATACCGTTACAACAGGAAACGTGATCTCGAGTTCAAATATAGAAGATCTCAAAAAACGCCTGGATGAAATAAATAATCTTGAGTCAGGTGAAATAAGGAGCGTCTACAGGCAGATGCTCAGCAATTCGGAATTCAGCAACAAGGGAGGAGCAGGGCTGGGACTTATCGAAATGGCCAAGAAAACAGGCAACAAGCTCGATTATGACTTTGTAAACCTTGATGATAAGAATTCTTATTTCATCCTTAGCAAGACAGTTGATTCAGAAGGTGTGGGAATGCGCTTCGGGAAAAGGGAAAAACCATTCACCGGGAAAACCATCTCCCGGCTCGAAAAGTTACTGGCAGAAAACAATATCTACCTTGTCTGGTCAGGACATATTACTCCCGAAGTGGGGAAGGAAGTACTTTCGTTCACCGAAGCCCAGCTTAACGAGAATGATATTGAGTCAAACCAGCGCAGAAGAGTATTCAGCATTCTGGTAGAGATAATAGAAAATGTTGCAAAATACAGTACCGGCATTGAACCTGAAGAAAAATACGGGATGCCCGTGGCCATGATCAGACTGAAGGATAAGACATATCATCTCACGACAGGAAACCTGATTCTGAACGACCAGGTAGCTTATCTGAAGGACAAGCTGGATATCGTGAACAGTTACGACAAAGCGGGGCTGAAGGAATTGTACAGGAAATCGCTGTCGGATCAGACATCATGCGGCGACAGCACCGGGAATATGGGGCTTATTGATATGGCCAGAAAATCGGGCAGCAAGCTTATTTATGAATTTGAGAAAATAAACAGCCTGTATTCTTATTATACTCTTACCGTAAAGGTTAACGGTCAGAATATCTAGCGTAACAATCTGAGATTAAGATTATTTCCATCCCATTCGGCAAAGCTGCTGCTGGTTATCCAGTCACCCAGGAAGAATATTTCTGCCCCTTCCTTCATTTTGAAGGTCATTGCAAGATGACGATGACCGTATATGAAATAATCGATCTTATCCCTTTCAAGAACGGTGCGCGAATGCCTGATGAGATCCTCTTTATCTTCTCCCATGAAATCTGTAGTTATTCCTTTGCCCAGTCTTGAGCTTAATGACCAGCGGTGTCCGAAACCCACCCCAAGTGAAGGATGAAGGGCGGAATACATTTTCCTCAGAGGCTTATTCCGGAATATTCCAAGGAGTATTTTAAATCCTGTATTCTGAGTACCGAGACCCTCTCCATGAGCAAGATAGAATTTCCTGCTGTTAAAGGAAGTGGAAAGCGGACCTGTGTGCAAAATGATGCCACACTCCCCGGTAAGGTAATCACCGATCCACATATCATGATTGCCGGTGAAAATATGAACCGGTATGCCTGAATCGGTAATCGATGATATTGCTCCAAGAAAACGTGTGAATCCCTTTGGCACAACAAGTTTATATTCCCACCAGAAATCGAAAACATCACCAAGAAGGTAAATCTCATTTGCCTCACGGGCAACATTTTCAAGCCAGGCTACCACCTTTTTTTCACGGTCAAGAGGAGACGCTCCCGTGTTAAGTCCCAGGTGAAAGTCGGAAGCGAAGAATATTTTGCCGGAATCAGTCAATTCCTTAAATTAATTATTGAAAATCTGGTTGAGCTTAATCTGAAGGTTCCTGCCATGGAGGTTTGATCCGATAATGTTGCCCTCAGGATCATAAAGATAATTGGCAGGAACGGTTTGAACATTATACAATCTTGCATTTACCGGATTTGCAGGATCGTCTTCCCTGGTGCTGATCCATGGCAATTCATCAAAATTGACGGCGGTTCTCCAGGTCGATTCATCCTCATCAATGTTTATCTGGTATATTTCAAATCCCTTCCTGTTGTAAAGCCTGTAAAACTCCTTTAACTGGAGATTTTCAGCCACACAATCCCTCGACTGTGCTGACCAGAAAGCCAGCAGCACATATTTGCTCCTGAGCGAAGAGAGAGCAATCCTTCTTCCGCTGATATCCTTAAGGTTCGGATCAAGCCTGGTTTCAGGAAGCGAACTCGTTGCCAGCTGAAGCTTCCTGGAGTTGAACTGACTCATTTCCTTTTCAAAATTTGCCACCAGGGCTTTTGTATGTTTTGAATCAGGGTAATGAAGTTTAAGAGAGTCTGCAACAATCTTGAGATATTGAAGATCGCGGGTCTCATAAAGAACATATGTATCTTCATTTATTTTCTGGTACAGTGCTTTTATTGAAGAAAGAGAATTGATATTATTAAGTATGAATTCAATATTGAATTTTCTCTGGCTCTTTACAATTTCCAGGTACTCCTGTTCAATAACAGGTCCCCTTGTTTCAAATCCGGTCTCCCCGTATGCCTTGTCATAGATGATGTTGAGCGAATCGAGCCGACCTTTTGTTTCAAGAAGCTTAAGATCAAGCATTTGCACCAGTTCAGAACCTCTGGATCCGTTTACGGAATAATCCTTGTAAAGATTGTTGCTGTTAAAGGTCATTTGGATTTTTTCTCCTGGTTCAGCCAGCAGGTTTGCATAATTTGCTCCGGAATAACCTATCTGGTAAAAATCGGGCTCCGTGGTTTTTATCCTCAATCTGAAAGTCCCCTTGCTGCTGATGCCCGAGGAATCAATCATGACAGGAATATTTATATCAACCTTGCTTATATAGATTACTTTTTGAACGGGATCCTTTATTGAGCCGTTAATTGTAAAAACATTATTCCTTTTGCAGCCTGGCAGGACCAGGAGAGGTAAAATCAGAATCAGAAGTCTTTTCATTTATGAAGTTATAAAACCCTTTCAGTTATTTAAATATCTCCGCCAGCTTACTCTGAAGCATCTCTCCCCTTAGGTTGGAGGCAATTATTTTCCCTTCCTTGTCGAGAAGAAAATTAGCCGGGATTGATTCAATTTTGTAAAGTGGCACAACCACTGAACTCCAGTATTTAAGATCGCTAACATGTATCCAGCTTCCAAGGTTGTCATCCTCTATTCCTTTAAGCCATGCTTCCCTGGTTTTATCAATTGATACCTGGTAAATCTCAAATCCCTTGTTGTGATACAGGTCATAAGCTCTTACCAGGTTAGGATTCTCTATTCTGCAAGGTGTGCACCATGCTGCCCAGATATCAAGCAGAACTACCGATCCTCTTGTGGATGAAAGCCTGATGGTATCTCCCTGCGGATTTGGCAAGGCTATTTCAGAGGCAACATCTCCTCCGGAAGGTAAAATGGTGGTGTCATTCTGTTCAGCGGCAAGAGAAACCATTTCAGCCACCTGGTCGTGGAGTGATTTAACCGGTTCATAATCAGGGTACAGAAGCCACATTGCCGAATCAACCTTAATATAATAATCCAGGTCATTTTGCGGATGGAGTACATATTCGCCCGGGGCAACCTGCTGATATAGGGCAACAAGGCTGACCAGGGAAGCAATGTTTTCATCAATATAATTCCTGGTATATTGATTTATTTCATTCAGGTATCCCTGTGCCAGGCTGTCAAGTCGCTCCATTACAAGAGGTAATTCAGGTTTGTCAAGGTTCTGCATATAAATATCATGTAATGAAGAAAGCCTGTCAATAATCTCCCGGAGCTTTATATTATATGCGGTTAAAAGTTCTGTTCCTTCTGATCCTGAAAGCGAAACCGGAAAATTAAGCGAATCACGGTAAGCTGTAATTTCAACCTTTTCGCCTGTGTTGAGAAGCATAGTAAGAAAACTGGAATTATCTGTTTTCAGAAGGTAAAATGAGGGGAAATCTATCTTCCTGGTAAACGAAAATGTACCATCATCGGCAACCTTAACTGAGTCGACTGTCAGAAGTCTGTCTGACTTAAGTTCATCAAGCAGAATATATTCGCCTTTTATGCTGTTCAATAGTTTGCCATTAATTTCATTTATATTATTTTTGCAGCCTGAGATAGTCAGGCCAGCAATAAAAAACAGTAATAGTTTCTTATTCATTAAGCCAGCAGGTTTTTTAAATTTATTTTAATTTATTGAAGTGCAAAGTTATTCTTTTTTTATTCCTGTGCGAGAGCTGAAAACTATAAATTTTTGCGCTTAAGGAATTAAGGTTTGCAATGTTGAAGAATATTTGTTATCTTAAAAGACTTTTTATTTAATACAAAATGGTAATTATATGAGTTACATTAAGTTCGACAAATGCCAGATAGTTAATCTTGAGTATTCACTGGGCAGGGAATTGATAAGGACGAACAGGGCAGGCTCATATGCATCCACAACACTTGTGGAGTGTAATACACGCAAATACCACGGATTGCTTATTTGTCCGGTAGATGAGCTTGGCGGAGGCAGGTTTGTTCTTCTTTCCTCACTTGATGTAACAGTTGTAAACAATGATAAAAGCTTCAATATTGGTATCCGCAAATACAAAGGAGATTATTTCAGCCCCAAAGGGCATAAGTATATTGAGGATTTTGAGGCTGAAACGATACCAATGACAATATACAGGGTAGGTGGTGTTGTATTGAAGATGGAGAGAATGCTGGTGCATAACGAGGAACAGCTTCTTATGAGATATACCATACTTGAAGCCTCTGAGCCCATGAAACTTCAGATCCGCCCGTTTCTGGCATTCCGGAGCATTCACCAGCTCACACATGCCAACCTTTCGGCTAACACAAAGATCGAATTCATTAAGAACGGCATCAAATCAAGACTTTACGAAGGATTCCCGTTTCTCCATATGCAATTTTCGCAGAAAGCTGATTTTGTTCACGTACCAGACTGGTACCTTGGAGTGGAATATATAGAGGAACAAAAAAGAGGTTATGACTATTCGGAAGATCTGTTCACTCCTGGATTTTTTGAGCTCGATGCAAAGGAAGGCGATACAATAGTGTTTTCAGCCTCAACGCATGAAGAGAAGCCTTCAGGTTTCAAAACGAAATTCACAAAAACGGTATCCAGCAAGATTCCCCGCAACTGTTTCCTGAACTGCCTGAGAAATGCCGCTCAGCAGTTTGTCGAAAAGAGAGGAGAAGATACTCTCATTATCGCAGGTTATCCCTGGTTCGGATCATGGGGAAGGGATACATTTATCTCCCTTCCCGGTATTGCCCTGGCACGTCACAAGCTTACCCTGTTCAGGGATGTTCTCGATACACAGGTGAGAAGGATGAAAGACGGATTATTCCCCAATATGGGTACAGCAGGAAATTATGCTTTCAATTCCGTGGACGCTCCGCTATGGTTCTTCTGGGCACTTCAGCAATACACCTTTAACGGCGGAACAGATTGCTGTGAGCGTTACGGCGATGCTGCAAAATCAGTGCTTAATGCATACAAGAGCGGTACTGCATTCAGTATCCGGATGCACGAAAACGGACTTGTCTATGCCGACGCTCCGGGGAAATCCCTTACATGGATGGATGCCGTGGTAAACGGCGTTCCTGTTACACAAAGGAAAGGGTATGCAGTAGAAATAAACGCCCTGTGGTATAATGCTGTGTGTTTCGCAATTGAAATGGCTAAATCTGAAAAAGATAAAAAATTCATAAAAGAGTACGATTATTTACCTGAACTGATAAAAAAATCATTCCTGGAAACATTCTGGGATGATAAAACAGGTTATCTGGCTGATTATGTTAATGATGAAGAGGGACGTAACCTGTTTGTAAGACCAAATATGGTTATAGCCGTATCGCTTCCTTACTCGATGCTCGACAAGGAACAAATGAAAATGATCCTGGATGTTGCAGATAAAGAGCTTGTTACACCAAGAGGGCTTAGGACTCTTTCTCCGGCGAATAAACTCTATAAAGGATCCTATCACGGCAGCCAGGAAGAAAGGGATAATGCATATCACCAGGGTACTGTATGGCCATGGCTTTTTGGTCCTTTCTGTGAAGGATGGCTTAAAGTGTATGGTAACCAGGGCGTTCAGAAAGTAAAGAAACTGATCTTTGGTCTTGAAGAGGTAATGTCTGAACACGGGATAAGCACCCTGTCGGAAATTCATGACGGAGATCCGCCTCACTCACCGCGCGGTGCAATATCACAGGCATGGAGTGTAGGCGAAGTATTGAGGATTATTAATCTGCTTGAAACGGAATATTCAAATCTATAAGAGAGGAAGGATATGCGTGTGTTGATGTTTGGATGGGAATTTCCCCCGCATATTTCGGGCGGATTGGGTACAGCCAGCTTTGGCCTGACAAAAGGAATGACAACGCTGGATGACCTGGAGGTGATCTTTGTCGTACCCAAAGCATGGGGCGACGAAGATCAGAGCATGGTCCGTCTTGTTGGAGCCAATAAGGTACCGGTTGCCTACAAACAGATTTTTTATAAGGGAACAAGGAAACCAATTGAAAAAATTGAGATATCATCAAAAATAGTCCCTTATGTTGATCCTGAAGATTTCTGGAAACTTGTCAGATCAGAAATAAGCGGACACCAGCTGTTTGTTCAGACCAACAACAAGGGAATGATCGATTTCTCAGGCAGGTATGACGGAAACCTCCTGGATGAGATCTATAAATACTCAATAGTGGCATCAGTTATCGCTGAAGAAAATGATTTTGATGTAATTCATGCACACGACTGGCTTACCTATCCGGCCGGAATAGCAGCAATGGAAGTCTCCGGGAAACCGCTGGTGATACATGTACATGCAACAGATTTTGACAGAAGCGGAGGCAATGTCAATCCGGATGTGTACCGTATTGAGAAGAATGGCATGGATGCTGCATCCAAGATAATCACCGTAAGCAACCTTACCAGGGAAGTCGTGATAAGTAAATACAACATACATCCCGAAAAGGTTGAAACAGTTTATAATGCCGTAGAACCGGTAAACGTATCGGATGATATTGTTGTAAATAAAGGATTTGATGAGAAAGTGGTAACCTTTCTGGGAAGGATCACCCTTCAGAAAGGTCCGGAGTATTTTATTGAAGCCGCCTATAAGGTTCTGAAGGTGATGAAGAATGTCAGGTTTGTAATGGCAGGTTCGGGAGATATGATGGACAGGATGATGCGAAGAGCGGCTTCGCTCAAAATAACCGACCGCTTCCATTTCACCGGATTTCTCCGCGGAAGGGATGTATTCACGATGCTGGCCATGAGTGATGTATACATTATGCCATCAGTATCAGAGCCTTTCGGTATATCCCCTCTTGAAGCTATGCAATCTAATGTCCCGGTCATCATCAGCAAGCAATCGGGAGTTTCGGAGATACTTACACATGCAGTAAAAACCGACTTCTGGGACATTGATGCAATGGCTGACGCAATATATGGTATTCTTAACTATCCTGCACTGGCAAGCATGTTCATCAGAAACGGCAAGGAAGAAGTTATCAGGCTTAAGTGGGACAACTCAGCCAGGCATGTGAAGGATATTTATGAAAGAGTGATTTGGCAAAAATAAGTATTGAGATATGAACGCAGCAGGCAAAAAAGCGATTTGCTTTTACTTTCAGGTTCATCAGCCTTTCCGGCTAAAACGCTATAGGTTCTTTGACCTGGGACATGATCATTATTATTATGATGATTTCTCAAATGAGTCAATAATGAGAAAAGTTGCAGGAAAGTGCTATCTGCCTGCTAATAAGATTATTATGGACCTCATTCAGAAGCATAAGGGTAAATTCAAGGTTGCCTTTTCACTGTCGGGGATAGCCATCAACCAATTCAGGCTTTATGCTCCCGAAGTGCTCGAATCATTCAAACAGCTGGCTGAAACCGGGATGGTAGAATTCCTTGCAGAAACCAATGCCCATTCGCTTGCCTCACTGAAAAGCCGGAGCCAGTTTGAACAACAGGTCAATATCCACAGGGAAATGGTTAAAACATACCTGGGCGTTGAAACAACATCATTCCGCAATACCGAATTAATCTACTCTGACCAGATCGGTTCCTGGATAGGAGATATGGGATTCAAATCCATACTTACGGAAGGTGCCAAGCATGTTCTTGGATGGAAAAGCCCTAATTTTCTCTATTGCAATGCTTTAAATCCTAGACTTAAAGTTCTGCTTAGAAATTTTGTCCTGAGCGACGATGTGGCTTTCAGGTTTTCAAACAAAAGCTGGAGTGCATGGCCTCTTACTGCTGATAAATATGCATCATGGCTTGGCAAGCTTGCGCCTAAAAGTGAACTGGTTAATATATTCCTTGATTATGAAACATTCGGGGAGCATAACTGGAAGGAAACCGGAATATTTGATTTTCTTCAGCATATGCCAGGCGCGATCCTGAAGAAAACGCCTTTCAGGTTTATGACACCTTCAGAAGTGGCCGATACATTACAGCCGGTTTCTGCTATTAGCGTTTCTTCTCCTATTTCGTGGGCAGACGAAGAACGTGATATCACCGCCTGGCTGGGAAATGAATTGCAGGTAGCCGCACTGGATAAGCTTTATGAATTATCCGATAAGGTCAAAAAATGCAATGACGAGCAGATGAACAAGGACTACGAATACCTTCAGTCAAGCGACCATTTCTACTATATGGCAACAAAATTCTTTTCTGACGGCGCAGTCCATGCATATTTCAATCCGTACGAAACTCCATACGATGCCTTCATGAACTATATGAACGTGCTGAGCGATTTTGAGATAAGATTGAACAAATACTTCCCGTCAACAAGCGAGCAGGTCCAGATTTCAGAGCTGGAAAGTCTTCTTATGGAAAAAGAAAAGATAATTGAAGAGCAGTCCTCTGAAATTGAAAAGCTGAGAGGCAAGAAAACGAAAGGAAGAGCAGGAGTCCGGTCTGCTGCTAAAAAGGAATCCAAAACCTCTCTGAAGGAACTTGCTCATGAACTGCTGGCAGAATCAACAAGAAAGGAATCTGAAAAGGGAGCTGCTCCTGCTGCCGGGAGAAAATCAAGGAGCGCAAAAAAGAGCAC
>CAZGGZ010000007.1:17175-65741 GCA_964525415.1 uncultured Rikenellaceae bacterium
AAAAAAACAGCTGTAAAGAAAACAACTGCAAAGAAAACAGCTACAAAGAAATCTCCTTCAAAGAGGGGAGTTAAAAAGGTCAAGGAATAAAAATTAAAATCCAATTCAAATACAGAATTCAGAATGAAAGTTGATTTTATTTTCGAAACCAGTTGGGAAGTATGCAATAAAGTAGGGGGTATTCATACTGTTATCTCAACCAAAGCACTTAACATAGTAGACGAAATTGGTGATAATTATATACTTATAGGGCCTGATGTCTGGAGGGAGGATGCAAAGAACCCCGAATTCATTCCCGATGAATCATTATACGCGGAATGGAAAGGGAGGGCTGAATCTGATGGTCTGAGAGTAAAAATCGGAAGATGGAATATAGCAGGTAAGCCTATAGTCTTCCTTATTGATTTCACACCTTATTTCGGCCAGCAGAACGAGATCTTTGCACACTTCTGGGAAACATACAAGCTTGACAGTATTTCAGGGCAGTGGGATTATGTGGAACCCGCCCTCTTCGGCTATGCAGCCGGAAAGCTGATTGAGAGTTTCACCTCATTTTATCACGAACATCATAATATCGTTGCCCAGTTCCATGAATGGATGACCGGAACAGGGATCCTGTATCTCGAAAAACAGGCTCCATGGATAGCCACATCATTTACAACCCATGCCACAGTTCTTGGAAGATGCATCGCCGGCAACAACAGGCCTCTGTACGGGAAAATGAAAGAGTACAACCCGGGAGCAATAGCACGTGAATTTAATGTTGTTGCAAAACAATCACTTGAAAAAATTTCAGCTTCCGTGGCAGATGTCTTTACAACAGTCAGCGGAATAACATCAAAGGAGTGCAGTCATTTCCTCGGAAAGGATGTTGATATTGTCACTCCAAACGGCTTTGAAGATTCATTTGTTCCGCCGGCTGATGTTTTTGAAGAGAAAAGGAAGACCGCCAGAGCCAAGCTGATAAATGTTGCTGAAGCAATACTTGGCTATAAACTGTCAGAAAAGTGTGTTCTCGTAGCTAACAGCGGAAGATATGAATTCCGGAACAAGGGGATTGATATTTTTATTGATTCGCTCGGACATCTTAACAGGAAGGACAATATAGAAAAAGAATGTGTTGCCTTCATCCTGATGCCCGCATATCATAAAGGCCCCCGTCAGGATCTGGTTGATATTCTGTATAATAATGGTCCTGCCAACGGAGGTAACCGATACCTGACCCACAGTCTTCATTACCCCGGAACCGATCCGGTGCTGCAGAGAATAGATGCCAACAATCTCCGCAATGATCAGAAATCAAAAGTCAGGGTGATCTTTGCCCCTTCCTACCTGAACGGGAATGACGGTATATTCAACATACCGTATTATGATCTTCTTATAGGCTTTGATCTGTCCGTATTCCCTTCATATTATGAGCCATGGGGATATACTCCTCTTGAGAGCCTTATGTTCTCAATTCCTACTGTTACAACCTCCCTCTCAGGCTTCGGACTTTGGGTGCGTGACTATTTCAAGGAACCGGGAAACGGTATTGCAGTGATAGAACGAACTGACGACAATGAAAATAAAGTTGTTAATGAAATAAGGGATTTCATATCAATGTTCATCAGGCTTTCTGACAGCGAGATCCAGGAAGCCAGAAAAAAAGCCCATGAAATTTCAAGAATCGCGATGTGGGACAGCCTTGTTGAGCATTATTTCAAGGCATATGAAATTGCACTTGAACACAGCAGCGTAAGAAGAGAGGAGCCCAGGGAATTTGTGAGATTTGTTGAGGCAGCAGGCATCCCTATACGGAAGCCCCACCAGGTACCGGTATGGAAGGATATTTATGTACAGAGCGACGTCCCCGAAAAGCTTGCATCGCTGAAATCCCTTGCAAATAATCTGTGGTGGTCATGGAATACTGATTCTGAATCATTATTCAAAAGAATGGATCCTTCGCTCTGGGAAGATGTAAAGCATAATCCTAAGCTGCTTCTTGAAAAGATTGATTATAAAAGGCTTCTTGTTCTCGAGGATGATGAGGAATTTGTCGCGGATCTCGAAAAAATTGATAATGAATTCAGGGAATACCTGAATCGTCCTGCTGATCCTGAAAAACCATCAATCGCGTATTTCAGCATGGAGTTTGGAATACATCCCTGCCTGAAGATTTATTCAGGAGGACTCGGACTTCTTGCAGGTGACTATCTCAAGGAGGCAAGCGATTCAAATATTAATATCACCGGTATAGGATTGCTTTACAGGTTCGGCTATTTCAGGCAAAAACTGGGACCAAAAGGAGAGCAGCTTGAAGTTTATGAAGCTGAGGATTTTTCACGGCTGCCAATTCATCCCGTAAAGGATAAAGATGGCAATCACCTGAATGTGTCCCTGGCATGGCCGGGAAGAACTGTTAAAATACGGGTATGGGAAGCTATGGTTGGGAAAGTCCGGCTTGTGCTTCTTGATACCGATTTTGATGATAACGTACCTGAAGACCGCGCAGTAACACATCATTTGTATGGTGGTGATATTGAGAACAGGCTGCGGCAGGAGCTTATTTTAGGAATTGGTGGAATAAGAGCCCTGGTTGAAATGGGCTTGAAACCCGATATCTACCATAGTAATGAAGGCCACTCAGCTTTTATAAGCCTTGAAAGGCTAAGAACACTGATCGAGGAACACCATCTTACTTTTAATCAGGCACTTGAAGCTGTAAGGGCTTCCACACTCTTTACAACACATACTCCGGTTCCCGCCGGCCATGATGCATTTGATGAGGATTTGCTCAGAAAATATATATCTCATTACAGTGGCAGGCTTAATATTTCATGGGATGAACTTACAGCTCTTGGCAGATGCGTAAGTGATGCCGACCGGAAATTCAACATGAGCTTCCTTGCAACCAGGATGTCTCAGGAAGTAAATGGAGTCAGCAAACTGCACGGAGAGGTAAGCCAGGGGATGTTCAATAAATTATGGCCCGGTTATCTGAAGGAGGAACTGTTCATTGGATATGTGACAAACGGGGTTCACCATCCCACCTGGACAGCCCCCGAATGGCGGGAGGTATATAAGGAGCTTACCGGGAAAATCAGTTTTGACCAGACCAACAGGGACCTGTGGGAAAAACTATACACAATAGAAGATAAAAGGATTTACGAGATAAAAAAAGAACTCAAGAAGAACCTCTTTTCGAACATCAGGAAGAGACTTCAGACCGATATGATTGAAAAACACGTAAGTCCTCGTACATTGCTCAATATAAGCAGTCATCTTGATGAAAAGGCATTAACTATCGGCTTTGCAAGAAGGTTTGCCACATATAAGAGAGCATCCTTGTTATTCAGGGATCTTGACAGACTTGACCGTATTGTGAATAACCCTGACAAGCCGGTTCAGTTCATATATGCAGGTAAAGCCCACCCGCATGACGGAGGAGGGAAAGATCTCATAAAAAGAATATTTGAAATATCCCAGATGCCTAAGTTTACAGGCAAGGTGATATTCCTTGAGAACTATGATATTGAGCTGGCAAAATACCTTGTGAGGGGAGTTGATATCTGGCTTAATACACCGACACGACCACTGGAAGCTTCGGGAACAAGCGGTGAAAAAGCGGTTATGAACGGAACAATACATTTCAGCGTGCTTGACGGATGGTGGGTTGAGGGATATAGAGCTTTCGCCGGCTGGGCGCTGCCGAAGAAAAGAACCTTCACAAACCAGGAGCTCCAGGATGATGTTGATGCTGAAACAATTTATAATATGCTGGAATATGAAATTATCCCCGCCTATTATTCATTTGACAACCAGGGAGTTCCCGTGGAATGGATCAGCCTTATAAAGAATACAATGGTAAAAATAGCGCCGGAATTCACCATGAAACGGCAACTCGACGATTATTATGATAAATACTATTCGAAACTCTTTGCACGCAGCAAATACCTGGTGGCAAATAACTTCGAAAAAGCCAAAGAGCTCGCTGCCTGGAAGAAAACCATGCTTGAAGAATGGGATAATATCGAGGTACTGAATTACAGTTTTGAAAAGCCGGAAGAGAACGTATATCATTCAGGGCACGATTACAAGGCTGAAATTGCACTGAATGTCAAAAAGATTCCCAGGGAGAATGTCGGTGTGGAATATGTGATCACTCACATGGACAAACAGGGTGAGCACGAATTTGTTGCCAGCAAGGATTTTACATTAGTAAGCAGCAAGAGCGGTAAATGCCTGTACAGAGCCAATCTGGTCCCTGAGAAAGCCGGGACGTTCTTCTATGGTATAAGGATATATCCGAAGCACAAGGATCTTCCTCACAAACAGGACTTTTACCTGCTTCGGTGGATTGATTAAATATCAGTAGCTTTCCTGATCGTTTCTTTCTTGAAAACCAGTGCTGTTCTGGAAGGCAGGTAGAGATAAAGATAGAAGGGCGCATTTATAGTGTGCCTTTCTGCTTTTTTAAAGGAAGCATAGATTGCTGACCTGTCTATGCGGTCAAAACCTCCAAACTCAGGATCATCAGTATCAAGCATAATTTTGTACTTTCCCTTAACAGGTATCCCGTAATCCGTGTAAGAGGTCTGAGGGTGAAAGTTAAAAACGAACAGCATATCTCCTCTTGAAAAGGCGATAACCTTATCATGGTTATTCTCGTATATCCTGAATGCAGAAGGAATGTCAAGAACCCTGAAATCATGATGAAGCTTTATCATCTGCCTGTCAAAATTTCCGAGGTAATGATATTTCAGATCTTTATTCTCAACCAGATTCCATTGCCGCCGGGCATATTTATAGCTCCAGTTGTTTCCTTCCCTTGGAAAGTCTATCCATTCCGGATGTCCGAATTCATTTCCCATGAAATTAAGGTAACCCCCGGCGGAAGTGCTGAAGGTTATCAGCCTGATCATTTTATGCAGGGCGATACCGCGGTCAATAGTAAAACTGTGATGCCACCTGGTCATTCCCGTGTACATCTCAGCGTCGATCATTCTGAAAATAAGGGTTTTATCACCTACAAGAGCCTGGTCGTGCGATTCACAGTATGAAATTATCCTCTCCTCAGGACGGTGCTGTGTCAGCTCATGAATGAGTTTTCCCATGTCCCATTGCTCATCAACAACCTCTTTGACAAGCTTAATCCAGAAATCGGGAACTCCCATTGACAACCTGTAATCAAAGCCGTAACCTTTCTTTGAAGTATCTGATGCAAGTCCCGGCATTCCGCTCATTTCTTCGGCAATTGCCAGTGCGCCGGGTTTGAACTCGTGAATCATCTTGTTTGCCAGGTACAGATAGACCAGGGCATCTGCATCCTGTCCTCCGTCGAAATACTCACTGTATGAAGTAAAGTTCTTTCCCAGTCCATGGTCATAATAGATCATGCTTGTAATTCCGTCAAACCTGAAACCATCGAATTTATACTCCTCCAGCCAGTAACGGCAGTTTGATAAAAGAAAATGGATAACATTATCCTTTCCGTAATCAAAGCAGAGTGAATCCCAGGCTATATGATTCCGTCGTTCGTTTGTATGGAAATATTGTCCGGGCGATCCGTCAAAAAGACCAAGTCCTTCATTTGTATTTCTAACCGAGTGGGAATGAACCAGGTCCATGATCACCCTGAGACCTGCCTTATGTGCCGTGTCTACAAGCTCCTTCAGTTCCTCGGGTGTTCCAAACCTTGATGAAGCAGCAAAGAAACTTGAGACATGGTACCCGAACGATCCGTAGAAGGGATGCTCCTGGATAGCCATCATCTGAACAGTGTTATAACCAGCCCTGGCAATAATCGGGATTACATTCCCGGTGAATTCGCGATAGGTGCCTGTCTTTTCCTCCTGCGTTGCCATCCCCACGTGCGCTTCATAAATTACGGGAGTAGTAGCTTCTGTCCTGAAGTCATTTATTTTCCATTTATATGGTTCCGGAGGACACCATACCTGGGCTGAAAAGATCTTGGTGGTGTCGTCCTGTACAACTCTTGTGGCATAGGAGGGGATCCGTTCACCTTTTCCTCCTTCCCAGTGAACTGACAGTTTGAACAGATCTCCATGATTAAGGGCGCTTAAGGGAAGGATTATCTCCCAGTCGCCGTTCTGGTTGATCCTGTTCATCCTGTATTCAGACTTCTCCTTCCACCCCGTAAAAATCCCGGTGATAAAAATATTGGTTGCATTTGGAGCCCATTCCCTGAAAATCCAGGAGTCATCTGTCCGGTGAAGCCCGTAATAATGGTGTCCAAGTGCAAAATCACAAAGCGGTTTATTGCCGGTGAGCTGCTTCTCTTTCTGATTGCATCTGCTTATGCGTTCATCAATAATACCTGTGAATGGCTTAAGCCACGGATCAGCAGTGTAAAACCTTGAGGTACCCATCCGGTTAAATGATTGTTTAGCTGCTGATAAATGTACAAAAACAAAATCATTATTTCATTTCATTTTCCCGCGCTTTGCTAATTTTGCTGAACAATATTGCTACATGATAGTACATCAGGGATACAGTAATCTCAGGCTTATCAATCCGGTTGTAACTCTGGGGATTTTTGACGGTGTACACCTGGGACACAGGTTTCTCCTTGATTGCCTTATCGACCGTGCCAGGGAAATCAGAGGAGACTCTGTTGTCATTACATTTCAACCTCACCCCCGGCTGGTTCTTGAGAGTAATACACGGGGGATCTCTTTCCTTTCGACTATGGAAGAGAAAAAACACCTCCTTAAAAAGATGGGCATTGACCACCTTGTCATTATTCGGTTCACAAGGAGCTTCAGCAGGATCAGGGCATGTGATTTTGTTGAAAAAATACTTGTTGGTGAAATAGGAACAAAATATCTCATATTAGGACACGATCATCATTTCGGTCATCAGGCGGAAGGAGATTACAGGACTATTGAAAACTGTGCCGTGTCATCTGGCTTCATGGTTGAGCAGGTAAAGGGCTTTAAAACGACCGAAGGGATAATAAGCTCATCAATGATCCGTGAAGCTCTGTTGAAAGGGAAGATTGATGATGCAAACAGATGGCTCGGTTATGACTTCTCACTGAAGGGAATTGTGGTTGAAGGAAAAAAGATAGGCAGAAAGATTGGTTACCCGACAGCCAACATAATGCCATGTGATAAATTCAAGATTATACCCGGAGACGGCGTATATGCTGTTGAAGTTAAGGCTGGTAAAAAGAAAATGCCGGGAATGCTGAGTATCGGGAATAATCCCACTGTAAACAAAACTGCAGTTAAAAGGTCAATTGAAGTCAATATTTTCAATTTCAGCAAAGACATTTACGGAAAGAAGATAGAAATACTCTTCAGGCACAGGATCAGGAACGAAAGGAAATTTGACTCTACGGAACAGCTTGCAAGGCAAATGGAGAATGACAGGGATAGAGCCATTGAGCTGCTGGGATAAACTGTAATCTTTTTTTTATAACTTTGCACTCCTTAAACAGTCTGGATTATGGATTTAGCAGTAGACAAAATGCAGTACAGGGTAAAAGATATTTCTCTTGCCGGGTTTGGAAGGAAAGAGATAGAGATAGCTGAAAAGGAGATGCCGGGATTACTGGCTATCAGGAAGAAATATTCAGCCGAAAAACCGCTGAAAGGCGCACGTATTACAGGATCGCTTCATATGACGATACAGACAGCTGTCCTGATAGAGACTCTTGTTGAGCTTGGCGCAGATGTCCGCTGGGCTAGCTGTAACATCTTTTCAACACAGGATCATGCAGCAGCGGCTATTGCCAGAAAAGGAATCCCTGTATTTGCCTGGAAAGGAGAAACTCTTGAAGAATACTGGTGGTGTACAACACAGGCTCTCTCATTCCCGGAAGGAAAAGGTCCGAACCTGATCGTGGATGACGGAGGTGATGCCTCCCTTCTGGTTCATCTCGGATATAAATCAGAGAACGATCCAAAAATACTTGATAAGAAACCGGCAAACAGGGAAGAAGAAATTATACTCTCAGCCTTGAAAGAGATCCTGGTAAGCGAACCGGGCAAATGGCACCGTGCAGTAAGTGAGATGAGAGGAATTTCGGAAGAGACAACCACAGGCGTGCACCGGCTTTATCAGATGCTTGATAACAATGAACTGCTGGTTCCTGCAATAAATGTCAATGACTCAGTTACAAAATCAAAATTCGATAATCTGTACGGTTGCCGCGAATCACTTGCTGACGGAATAAAAAGAGCCACTGATGTTATGATTGCAGGTAAAGTGGTGGTTATATGCGGATATGGTGATGTGGGGAAAGGAAGTGCAAGATCAATGAGGGCTTACGGAGCCAGGGTTATTGTTACAGAAATAGACCCTATATGTGCTCTCCAGGCATCAATGGAAGGATTTGAAGTAAAGAAAGTTGAGGATACTCTCGGTGAAGGGAATATTTTTGTTACTGCCACCGGCAACAGGGATATCATCACTCTTGAGCACATGAAGAAGATGAAGGATCAGGCAATTGTCTGCAATATCGGCCATTTTGACAACGAGATCCAGGTTGATGCCCTCAATGCCCTTAAAGGCGTTGAAAAGATAAATATAAAGCCGCAGGTGGATAAATACATATTCCCTGACGGGCATGCTATTTTCATTCTTGCTGAAGGCAGGCTTGTTAATCTCGGATGTGCCACCGGTCATCCTTCATTTGTGATGAGCAACTCATTCAGCAACCAGACACTTGCACAGATCGATCTCTGGAAGAATAATTACAAGATCGGGGTCTACAGGCTTCCCAAACATCTTGATGAAGAGGTTGCCAGGCTGCACCTTGATCAGCTTGGAGTGAAGCTTACAGTGCTTTCAAAGGAGCAGTCGGATTATATAGGAGTACCGCAGGAAGGACCTTATAAGCCGGATCATTACAGGTATTAGTTATTCCATACTCTTAAGTACCTCCCGTCAAAGCTGGTTTTGTAGTTTTTCAGCTGGTACCGCCCTGGACCTTCAACAGGTGTTCCGAAGGAAAAAAGCGAATAATAGGTACTGCATTTCGGGCATAAAGCCTGCGTGAAATCGATATTGACTTTGGTAATAAGATCGTTTACTGCATAATCATGCGGACATGTACGGTCATACGCAAGAAACTCATCCTCCATCGACCTGTAGATAATGATCCCGTTATCGTCAAACCCCCCTGCATAACGACGGTCGAGTATGCGGGTATCATTCTTGTCAACAATGACTGAACCGGTAGTAGCTTCAAGTACCGGATAGTCCATAATATCCAGTGTGAAATCGACAAGCACATCCGGTATAACATCATTTTTATTCCTTTCACATGAAACCGCCAGAAATACTACAAGCGATGAAATAAAAAAAACTCTTATTTTTGATCCTGTTAACATCCCGTTATGATTCCTGTACAAAAATAGTATTACCCCGGGATAGTAACGCTACTTAATATTGATTATTATAATTACAGCAAGATGAACAGGTTATCATCAACAAAGTGTCTGTTGGTCGCATTTGCATTTTTTCTGTCAGCCGTTATTTGCAGTGCAGGACCAGAAATTAATGGCAGTGTCACTGGGAGTGTGAATGAAATCCCTGAAGCTCTTCCCCGGCAAAAGAAAGTAAAGGTAAAAAAGCCAATGAGTGCCGAAAAAGCTCAGAAACAGGCAGATGCAAAGGATAAGCAGCGGAGAAGGGAATCGGATAAATATATAAAGGAGAACCGCAAGAGGTCAATAGAAATACAATCACCTGAGGTTCAGGAACGTATGAAGCAGAATGTGAAGGATGCAAATGCCCGTTACAAAGTCAAAAAGAAAACCAACACCTCCAGGGCCAAAAAGGCAGGCAGGAAGTACAGGTAATATGTAAACCACTAATTTTCAGTATTTTTTTTGTTTTTATTTTATAAATTTATTATATTTGTGAATGAAGAGTTCCGGAAACCCCGGAATTCTTCTCTTTTTTAAATTGCTTAGGATAAAAATGGCAGAGGTTTTATATGTAACGGAAGAGGGTCTCCAGAAGCTCAAGGAGGAGCTCGACATACTCAGGATTGATGAAAGACCGAGAATAGCCAGGCTGATAGCTGATGCCAGGGATAAGGGCGACCTTAATGAGAATGCCGAGTATTCTGCAGCCAAAGAGGAACAGGGTATGCTTGAAATGAAAATTGCCAAGCTTGAAGACCTTGTGTCAAGGGCAAGAATTATTGATGAATCTAAGATTGATTCTAAAACTGTAAGGATCCTTAACAAGGTAAAGATCAGGAACAAAGAGAATAACAAGGAAATGGAATACCAGCTTGTCCCTGAGAGCGAAGCTAATTTCAAACAGGGCAAGATTGCTGTAAACTCTCCTATTGCACAGGGACTTATCGGCAAAAAAGTGGGGGATACTGTTCAGATCAAGGTGCCATCGGGAATTATTCATTTTGAGATTATTTCAATCTCAATGTAATATACGCATCATGGCAACTATATTCACAAAAATAATAAGGGGTGAAATACCCTGCTACAAGATTGCTGAAGATGACAGGTACTTTGCCTTTCTTGATATTAATCCCCTTAAAGCAGGACATACTCTTGTTGTGCCGAAACAGGAGACTGACTATATTTTTGATCTGGATGATGATCAGCTTGCAGGCCTGGCTCTGTTTTCAAAAGGAATTGCAAAAGCCATTGAATCAGTCATTCCCTGCAAGAGAATAGCTGTTGCAGTTGTTGGCCTTGAAGTGCCTCATGTTCATGTTCATCTGATCCCTATGGATGAAATGAATGATATAAACTTCAAAAATCCGAAGCTTAAATTCACTCCTGAAGAATTTAAGGAAATAGCAGAAAAAATCAGCAACAAAGTAGCTTTATAGTTTTTCTTATCTTTATAGTATAATTCTGCTCGCTGCATGAGTTATCTTTATGATCTGTGGGATGATTTTATTAGTCTTATCTTTCCGAGGCTTTGCTATGCCTGTGGCAATCACCTGGGGCGAAATGAAAAACTGATCTGCACAGAGTGCTATATCCTCATTCCGAGGACAGGTTATCATCTTCAGCCTGATAATCCTGTAGAAAAGCTGTTCTGGGGAAGATGCAGGATTGAAAAGGCAGCAGCTTTCTCATTTTACAGCAGGGGAAGCCGTATCAGGAACCTTATACATAATCTTAAATACAGGGGCATCAGAGTTATAGGGTACGAACTTGGCCGGATCTACGGATTGAGCCTGAAGGATTCTGATTTCATAAATGATCTTGATATTATTATCCCGGTTCCGCTTCATCCGTCAAAGGAACGGGTCAGAGGCTTTAACCAGAGCGACATAATCTCACAGGGTATTTCCGGTGCTACAGATTTGCCGGTTAATTCATCAGCTCTTTCCAGGGTCACTGTAAGCGCTACCCAGACGAAGAAGTCAAGATATGACCGGTGGACCAATGTGGAAGGAATATTCAATGTAACTGATCCGGGATACCTTAAAGGAAAGCATGTGCTGCTTGTAGATGATGTAATAACCACCGGTTCTACTATTGAATCGTGTACGAACGAATTGCTTAAGACGGAGGGAGTCCGGGTAAGTGTTGCCGCGCTGGCAGTAGCCCCTCTGTGAAAAGGATTTTATTTTATTCTTCCAGGATTTTTTTTCATAAAATCCTTCCATCCGGTAAAGGGTTTTTCACTCTGCGGACTGCCTGACTGGAAGAAGTGACACAATGCAGCAGCAAGACCGTCTGTTGCATCAAGCTTCATTTTTGTTTCCCTGAATTTCAGAATATGCATCAGCATGGCAGCAACCTGTTCTTTTGAAGCTGCACCCTGGCCGGTTATGGACATTTTTATTTTCCTCGGGGCGTATTCATATATAGGAAGTGAGCGCGTAAGTGCTGCTGCTATTGCTGCTCCCTGAGCCCTTCCCAGCTTGAGCATTGACTGCACATTCTTGCCGTAGAATGGGGCTTCAATTGCGAGCTCATCCGGATGGTATTCATCAATTATACCTATCGTCCTGTCGAAAATATGCTTCAGCTTCAGGTAGTGGTCGCCAAAATGCGAAAGATCAATAGCGCCGATTGTAACAAGCTCAGGCTTGTTGCCTGCAGCCCTGATAACACCATACCCGGTAAAATTCGTGCCCGGATCAATGCCAAGGATAATCCTCTCTTTAGGTTGGGCTTTCAAATGCCTGATTTTTTCCTATTTATTTTTTCTCCAGGACAAAGGTATTATTTATCCACGAAGGTCTTTCGGAAAATTGAACAGAACGCCTGAAAACAGGTGAAGTTCCAAAAGCATTTTTTGCAGAAAAAGACCCGGTTTCAAGGTAGCGGATTGCTTCGCTGAGGCATAGTTCATTCTTGTCATTAAAATCATGTGTAATGTCATCAACAGCGATCTTATTGGGTGCAAAACCATCATAGAAATCCCCCTGGTTAAGTGAATTGACGACCTTGAAAGTAATGGGCCAGAAGTAGTATTTTTTCGCGCACGGCCATCCATTCATTCCTACAGGCTTGCCATCTGTAGTATCTCCCACGCTTATCACACTAATATGAGGGCTTAGTCCATTCATGACGAGTTCACTCGCCGATGCCGTCATTCGTGTGGTGATAACAATAATTCTGGAAACTGATAACGGATGGGCGGTTGTCAGGAATTTGAATGTTGAATTCTGTGACTGATGCTTGTCATTATACTGCAATGTTGCAAAAGCAGTTCCTGTAAGTCCGTTTCCGGCAATATAACTCGCAAGTTGTTGGGAAATATTAAGAAGTCCACCTGTATTATATCTCAGATCAAGGATCAGATCTTTAGCGCCCACAGATTGAAAATAAGTAAATGCTGTTGCAAGTTCGCTTACAGTTGGTTCCCAGAATGACTCCAGAACGAGATGTCCGGTCACGACTTTTTCATGATTTACACCGGATTTCAGCTGCAGTGTATCGTATAGGATCACAGTATTAATCGTAAAGCTTGCCTTGGTTGAACTTATCGTCACTTCAGAGCCATCAGGCTTCTGGAAAAGAAATGTATTTGTGACAGTTATACTGCTTGCGCCGAGCATAGTGTTATAAGCAGCTGCATCTTGCGAAAGAAGGACAGCAGCAACATCAAAGTCATTGATCTTTTTCACTATCCAGCCTCGCCTTACTCCATGGGCATACAATGGTGAATTATTAAATATCATTGCAATTCTTGCCTTATCAGATTCATCAAGTCCTATCCTTATACCATGCCCGACAAATCCACCTGCCATAATAGCATTGGACTCATCATAATCAATTACACGGCTCCATCTGTCAATTTCCTTATATCGCAACGCTTCAATAAGTTCATAAGGGTCAGCATAGTTCTCCTTTGTAACAGAAGGCATCAGGTTATACCAGTAGTACCATTGCTTCATGATATAATAAAGAGTATCCCTGGCCATTGCCGGTGTAACCTCGTTGCCGGCGGGATCAGGATCTTCCTTTCTGCACGAGGCAAAGACGATAAGCATTATCAGAAGGAGAGGAAATAGCTTCTTCATTTTCTTAATTATGCTTTACAGGATTCAAAGTTAATAATTTATCCCTTTGAAGGTTTGTGGTTCTGGATCCAGATTCCCACAATGATCAGGATCAAACCCGCAGGGGTAGTGTAATAAACGGGTTCATGAAGGATAAAGTGTACAAATACCAGGGAAAGAAACGGTGCAAGATAAACCAGTGTACTTACCTTGTCTGTTGACGATGCCATCTGAAGCGCTTTCAGCCAGAAAAAGAATGTAAGCCCCATCTCAAATATGCCCACATAAATTGAAGCAGCAACTCCTTTAAAACCGGATTCTGCCGGGATCCAGTCACCTGTAACTGCCATAGCTATAATAATATAGATGGAGCCGAAGAGGAAATTAAGAAAAAGCTTGACTGCCTCATCCCTTTTATCTTTTACATTAAGGATAAAATAAAATGCCCAGAAGACCGAGCTGCCTGTTGCCAGCAATACACCCTTCAGATCTGAATGCATATTATCAAACAGATTCCCCTGCGAAGAAATGATAAATACACCGGCAAAGCTGATGAAAAGAGCAATAAAGCTCCTGCTTTTTATTTTCTGTCCTAGTATCGGTACGGAGAGAAATACCAGTATTATCGGCCAGATCATGTTCAATGGCTGAGCTACCTGTGCCGGGAGCAACTGGTAAGCTTTTAGCAGAATAATATAATACAGGAAAGGATTTATCAGTCCGAGAATTGCGGAATGCAGAAGTTCTTTCCCGGAACTTTTTCTGACAGAACCAGCTTTCCTTCCCGCAATGAGGATAATAAAAAGAATTAATGTTGAAGTGAATGTGGCAATTGCAAGCATGTGAAGAACACTAAGTTCCCCGAGGCTGATCTTGAAGGCTGTCGGGACTGTTGCCCAGAAGAAAATTGCCAGAAGGGCATAGATATAGGATTGACGGGTTCTTTCCAAATGATCAGTTTATAATGTCAAACCCTGTATAAGGCACAAGCACTTCGGGTACTTTTATACCCGTTTCACTTTGATTATTCTCCAGAATTGCTGCTACTATTCTGGGCAATGCGAGAGCGCTTCCGTTAAGAGTATGGGCAAGCCTGGTCTGTTTATCGTGTTTGTCCTTAAACCTGCACTTCAGCCTGTTAGCCTGGAAAGATTCAAAGTTTGAAACTGAACTTACTTCGAGCCATTTTTTCTGGGCAGCCGACCATGCCTCGAAATCATATGTAAGAGCCGATGTGAATGACAAATCGCCTCCGCAAAGTTTCATGATGCGGTATGGCAGAGCCAGTTTGACTATCAGGCTCTCAACATGGCTGACCATTTCTTCCAGTGATTTATAAGAATTGTCAGGATGTGCGATCTGGACAATTTCAACTTTGTCAAACTGATGAAGTCTGTTAAGTCCTCTGACATGAGCACCCCATGAACCGGCTTCCCTCCTGAAGCATGGTGTATAGGCAATATTCTTTATGGGAAGATCATCCGCACTGAGTATGACATCCCTGTAGATATTTGTCACAGGAACCTCTGCGGTAGGGATCAGGTAAAAATTATCGAGAGTTAAATGATACATTTGTCCCTCCTTATCCGGAAGCTGCCCGGTTCCGAATCCTGAATCCTCATTCACAACAATCGGAGGCAGTATTTCTTTATATCCTGCCTTTACGCCTTCGTCAAGGAAAAAGCTTATCAAAGCCCTCTCAAGCCTGGCGCCTTTCCCCTTGTATACGGGGAAACCAGCTCCTGTGAGTTTTATACCAAGGTCAAAGTCAATAATGTCATATTTCTTTATAAGGTCCCAGTGAGGCATGAAGGTTTCCGGGACATCACGTACGATTCCACCTTCCCTCACCATGACGTTATTTTCAGCTCCGTGTCCGGCAGGCACTGATTCATGAGGCAGGTTGGGCAGGCGTATTATTTCGTTTCTGAGTTCATTGTCAACCGGGATCAGTTTTTCCGACATTAACCGGATCTCGTCCTTAAGCTTATAGGTTTTTTCCTTCGCAGCTTCGACTTCACTTTTCTTGCCCTCTTTTATCAGGGCACCTATCTCTTTGGAGATCCGGTTCATCTCACCCTGCATCATATCGGTTTTTGATACTATTTCACGCCGTGATGAATCGAGTAAAAGGATTTTATCGATTATCTCTGCAGCTTGGAAGTTCTTTATTTTAAGACGTCCGATTACAAAATCTCTTTTTTCACGGATAAGGTTAATGGTAAGCATTTCAAGTCATTTATTAATAAAAAAGCAGGCTAAAAGCCTGCTGTAAAAGTATTAAAAACTCCCGAAATTACTTTTCACCTGATGAAAAGAATTTCGGGAGTCTGATTGCCTTAGATATGTGGTTAATTACTTGCCGGTTTAACGGAAACGTAAGTCTTGTTGTTCTTTCTTTTCCTGAATTCCACTTCTCCGTCAACGAGAGCATAAAGAGTATGGTCCTTCCCAAGCCCGACATTAAGACCCGGATTATGCTTTGTGCCCCTCTGGCGGATAATTATATTGCCGGCTTTCACAATGTTGCCACCAAAAAGCTTCACTCCCAACCGTTTGCTCTGAGAGTCGCGACCGTTGCGTGAACTGCCTGCTCCTTTCTTGTGTGCCATGGTTATTTGTATTTATGTTATTTGTGATCTTATTAAGCTTTCCTCTTTGAAGAATTCTTATCTCCTGTTTTTTTAGCTGCAGCCTTTTTGTCTGCAGATTTTTTAACCTCAGCTGTCTCTTTTTTTGCGGCAGGCTTTTTAGCCTCTTTTTTCACGGCACTCTTCTTTTCTTCAACCGGCTTCTCAGAAACAGGTGCGGTTTCTTTCTTTACCTCATGCTTCTTCTGCGTTATCTTACCGTTGATGCTGATTATTTCAACCTGCGTAAAGTTCTGACGATGTCCGTTTTTAATCCTGTAACCTTTTTTTCTTTTTTTCTTGAAAACAATCACCTTTTCACCCCTGACATGATCAAGTACTTTACCTTCAACGAAAGAATCCCTGACAACAGGGTCTCCGACCGATATCTTACCATCTTCCTCAACCAGCAGAACCTGATCGAATTTGATTTTCTTTCCTTCTTCAGCATCAAGATGATGGACAAAAATCTTTTTTCCTTCTTCAACTTTAAACTGCTGACCTGCAATTTCTACTATTGCGTACATCTTACTTGTTTTTATTTACTCCGCCAGGCGTATCAGAATTGATTTCTGACATCTTGAAATGGCCTGTAGGGATTTATTCATTTTCGGACTGCAAAGATATATAATTTCAGCTATTTTCAAACCTGTGGATATATTTTTTTGGAAATGGTTATTTTTGACCATACAGATACTTCTATTATCTTTATATTTGCCGGAGGGTAAGGTTGATTCCCGTATTTAATTGGCGCATAACTAATTGATATGAAAAGAATAAGGCTTAAGGTAATGGGCATATCCTACAGTCAGACTCAATCGGGAGCCTATGCGCTGTTACTGATAGAAGAGAACGGAGACAGGAGAATACCCATAATTATCGGCGGATTTGAAGCCCAGGCAATAGTTATTAAGCTTGAAAACCTTGAACCGCCCAGACCTCTGACACACGACCTGATTAAAAAAATCTGTGACCAGTTTGATATTACTATCATTGAAGCAGTGATCCATAAGCTTGAGGAGGGAGTATTTTTTTCGAAGCTTATCTGCAACAATGGTGAAAAGGAATATGCGATAGACAGCAGAACCTCAGATGCTGTCGCAATAGCGTTAAGGATCGGATGTCCGATTTACATCCATGAAGATATACTGGAGAAAGCTCAGCTGACTAACAGCCCGTCTGATACAGAGCTCACTGCAACCAATGGCAGCGAAACTGTCTCCGAATCAAGCCCAAAGTATTCGACATATTCAGATGAGGAACTGTACAAAATGATTGATGAGGCTGTGAAGACAGAAGATTACGAGCGAGCTGCTGCAATAAGGGACGAGATAGAAAAGAGGAAGAAGAAAAGAAAATAAGGATGAAGCAATACCTTAAGCTTCTCGATCATGTGCTGAAGAACGGGGCCGAAAAGCGAGACAGAACCGGGACAGGTACAATAAGCGTATTCGGGTACCAGATGAGATTTAACCTTGAAGAGGGTTTTCCCCTGCTCACCACCAAAAAACTACATCTCAGGTCCATTATATATGAATTGCTCTGGTTCATTTCAGGTGACACAAACATTAAATATCTGAATGAAAATGGTGTAAAGATCTGGAATGAATGGGCTGACAAAGATGGCAACCTGGGTCCGGTGTATGGTTATCAATGGCGATCATGGCCGGCTGACGGGAACAGGAAAATTGACCAGCTTTCTGACGTTATCAGTTCAATAAGAAACTCTCCCGAATCGCGTCGACATATTGTAAGCGCCTGGAATGCAGGAGAGATAGGGAAAATGGCCCTTCCTCCCTGCCATGTCATGTTTCAGTTCTATGTGGCGGAAGGCAAACTCTCCTGCCAGCTCTACCAGAGAAGCTGTGATATTTTCATTGGTATCCCTTTCAATATAGCCTCCTATGCCCTTCTGACGATGATGGTCGCTCATGTAACCGGTCTGAAACCAGGCGATTTCGTACATACCCTGGGGGATGCGCATATATACCTGAATCATATTGAACAGGCGAAGCTCCAGCTTACCCGCGAACCTTATCCTTTACCTCAGGTGATCATAAATCCCTCTGCAACAGATATATTAAAGTTCCGTTTTGAAGATTTCACGCTGGTCAATTACATATCTCATCCTCATATTAAAGGCGAAATATCAGTATAATATGATCTCAATAATAGCAGCAGTTTCTGAAGATCTCGGGATCGGAAAAAACAATGATCTTTTATGGCATATTCCTGAAGATCTTAAACGTTTCAAAAGACTGACATACGGCAATACAGTGATTATGGGTAAACGAACCTGGGAATCATTGCCGAAAAGACCTTTACCGGGACGCAAGAATGTAGTGATAACCGATATCCCTCATGAAAATTTTGAAAACGCTGTGACAGCGTGCTCAATAGAAGAAAGCCTTGCCAAATGTGAAAAGGGAGAGGAGATATTTATAATCGGTGGCGGAAGCATATACAAACAATTCATGCCGCTTGCCGACCGGCTCTACATAACTCATGTGCATAAGAATACCCCTGCTGATGTTTATTTCCCCAGAATAGACCGCAAGGTATGGAAAGTTATTGAGAAAGAGGAGTTTAAGGCAATTGAAGATCATCAGGTTCCCTATACTTATATTGTTTACGAAAGAAGGAAATAATCCTCCATGGAACCGCTCCGCGGTGAAGAGAAAACCGTGGAGCGGCTTCACCAATGCCATCAAATAATTTTTTATCCTCATTAAACCTTTCATGCCATTCCCACATCTAAATGTATGTTGATCGGAATTAATAACTTAAGCATAGAACTTATGAAAACAAAGATTTTTCTTATTATCACAGCACTTGCAATAATCTTGTTCTCATCATGCAAGAAAGATACTGTACTTGACCAGACCAGTGTTGATCTTGCCGATGATGATGCAGTAAGCGATGCTATCTTTGAAGATGTATTCAACACTGTTGATTATGCCGACATCATCCTTGATGGTTTCCAGAAAGGTGAATCATCCAAATCCGGGGCATTTGTTGTCCTTGCTGATTCATGCCCGGAGGTGACAATTACCCATCCGTCAGATGCTGTATGGCCTAAAACCATTACAGTGGATTATGGTACAGGTTGCACAGGCTTTTTTGAAAATACAAGGGCAGGAAAGATAATAATTGTTGTTTCGGGTCCCAGAAGGGAAACCGGTTCAAAAAGAACTATCACGTTCGATAACTACTATATCAACGGGATAAAGGTTGAAGGTACGCATGAGCTTGAAAACAAGGGGTTTAATACAAACCAGAACCTGCTGATATCTGCTACTCTTACAGGTGGCAAGGTCACTTTACCCGACGGAAAAACCATCCAGCGTTCATTTGAGCACGTTAGAGAATGGACAGCCGGACTTCTTTCCAAAAATCCATGGGATGATGAATGTCTTATTACAGGGACCGCTGCAGGAGTAAACATCAATGGCGTGGCTTATACAAAAACCATTTTGACAGCATTGCACTGGAAGCGTGTCTGCAGGTTCGTGGTAAGCGGAGTGATAGAAATAGAAACGGCCGGCCCGGAACCTTTTAAAATTGATTTTGGTACAGGCGATTGTGATGCTGTTGCGACAGTTACAAGGGGAGATGATTCAAGGGAAATAACCCTGAGATACAGGCACAGGTTGATGGGGAATTAGAAAATCCCCCCGATCCTAAAGGGGGGCTAATGAGGATTAAATAATTAAAATTCAGATTGTTATTTAATAAGAGAGGCGTTGCATGCAACGCCTCTTCTCGTATGATCAAGTTCTTTATGATGCTTTCAGCACCTTCATATCTATTCTTTCAAGCTTTCTTGATGCATAATCAATGGTTATTGTGAGCTCATCCTTGCCTACAGAAGGCATTTCATACATCGCGTCAAGCATTATAGTCTCGCATATCGATCTGAGACCGCGCGCGCCAAGCTTGAACTCAACAGCCTTTTCAACGATAAAATCAAGAACACCGTCAGCAAAGGTAAGCTCAATGTTGTCCATTTTGAACAGTTTTATATATTGCTTGACGAGTGCATTTTTAGGTTCAGTAAGAATAGCCCTTAGCGCTTTCTTATCGAGAGGATCAAGATGTGTGACCACCGGGAGTCTTCCGATTATCTCAGGGATCATGCCATAAGCCCTGAGATCCTGGGGTGCAATATATTTAAGCAGGTTATCCTTATCGACTTTCTCCCTTACTTTTGATGCTCCGTAACCAACTATCTGAGTATTAAGTCTGCTGGCAATCTTCTTTTCAATCCCCACGAAAGCTCCTCCGCATATAAAAAGTATATTCTTTGTATCAACCGGGATCATTTTCTGTTCCGGATGTTTCCGACCTCCCTGCGGTGGCACATTAACTATTGATCCTTCAAGCAGCTTCAGCAACCCCTGCTGAACACCCTCACCCGATACATCACGGGTTATTGACGGATTATCGCCTTCCTTCCTGGCAATTTTATCGATTTCGTCAATAAAGACTATTCCCTTCTCGGCAGCCCTGACATCATAATCCGCATTCTGGAGAAGCCGGGTGAGAAGGCTTTCAATATCCTCGCCCACATATCCTGCTTCGGTAAGCACTGTCGCATCGACTATGGTAAACGGAACATGAAGCATTCTTGCCACGGTTCTCGCTAGAAGTGTTTTCCCGGTTCCAGTCTCCCCGACGAGAATAATATTTGATTTCTCTATTTCAATATCATCGGCATCAGGCTTCTGCATCAGCCTTTTGTAGTGGTTATAGACAGCGACGGATATGATCTTTTTAGCCATATCCTGACCGATTACATACTGATCGAGAAAGCTTTTTATTTCAGCCGGCTTGAGCAGGCTGATTGTATCGAACTTTGGATTTTTCTTGTTTCCAAGTTCTTCGTTCATTATGTTGTGAGCCTGTTCAATGCAATGATCGCAGATATGGCCTTCAAGCCCGGCGATGAGCATGTTGGCCTCTTTCTTTGTCCTGCCGCAGAATGAACATTTATCCATATTATTTACCGTATGGTTTTCTGAAGGATCTCATCGATCATCCCGTAATCCTTTGCTTCCTGTGATGTCATCCAGTAATCCCTGTCAGAATCCTTCTCAACTTTTTCCACAGGATTCCCGGAATGAAGAGCGATTATTTCATATAGTTCTCTTTTAAGCTTAAGTATTTCACGTGCCTGTATCTCTATGTCGGATGCCTGGCCTTCAACACCGCCCATCGGCTGGTGTATCATTATCCTGCCATGCTTAAGTGCAGATCTTTTGCCTTTGGTGCCGGCTGTAAGAAGGACTGCGCCCATTGATGCGGCCATTCCCGTGCAGATGGTCGCAATATCAGCCGATATATACTGCATTGTATCATATATGCCAAGTCCGGCATTAACTCCGCCTCCCGGTGTATTGAAATATATCTGGATATCCTTTCCGGGATCAGATGAATCAAGGTACAGCAGCTGTGCCTGGATGATGTTGGCAACATAGTCGTCGATAGGTAGTCCGCAGAATATTATCCTGTCCATCATAAGACGTGAGAAAACGTCCATAGATGCAACGTTTAACTGCCTTTCCTCAATGATAGTAGGTGAAATATAACTGTTCCATATCGATGAGTACCGGTGCAGCGTAAGACTGCTGATACCGAATTTGCTTCTGGCATATTTTCCGAAATCGTCAGTATTGCTCATTTTTATACTTTTTGAAATTAAAAGCAAAGATAGTAAAATAATAATCACTGCAATGCATTGATTACTATTCAAAAAGCTTGTTGAACTCTTCAGCAGTCACACTCTTATCCTCTATCTTCGCCATCTCTTTCAAAAGTACTATGACCTTGTCTTCGAGGATCCTGTCAGCTATCCTTTTTGCATCATCCTCTCTTTTAAGCGTCTCTTTGGCATAGTTTGATATCTGCTCATCGGTGGCATAAAACAGACCGTATTGCCTGAACTGGAGCCTGGTTATGTTTTCAGCCTCTTTCTGCATTTCCTCATCAGTTATTTTCACCTGATTGTCCTTTGCCACCTTGTTCCTGATAAGCTGCCACTTGAGATCCTGCCTGAAGCTGTCGAATTCCTTTTCAATCTCTTCACTGGTCGTTTTTTCATTTACCTTAAGCAGCCATCTTTTAAGGAAATCCTCAGGAAGGGTCAGATCAGTTTTTTCTATTGCCAGCTTCCTGACATCCTGCATCAGTTTATAATCACTCTCCCGCCTTAGGCTGGCAGTGATTTCTTCCTCAATTTTCTTCATGAATTCCTCTTCAGAATTAACTATACCTTCACCATAGATCCTGTTGAACAGATCCTGGCTTATCTCAGCAGGATGGAATCTTGTTATTTCGCTGACGGTGAACCTGAAATTGCCTTCGATGTTCACAACCTCTTCTTTTTTCATCTTAAGCAGACCTGCAACTTCATTTTCGTTCGGAAATGCTTTCTTGATATCGAAATCGATGGAATCATTTGCATTTTTCCCGATGAATGACTTCTTTATTTCATCATCCTTGATTATATCAACAGCAAGCGTGGATTCTTCGCTCGAAGGACCGTCGGGCTTAATATTCCCTTCATTATCAAGCGCATTAATTCTGCCTTTAAGAATATCCTTATCCTCTGATACATCAGATTTTCTGAATTCTCCGAAACGCCGTGCATAATTATCTGCATAATCAGTTTTCATCTTTTCGTCAACAGCTATTTCGTACGAATTGACTATGTTTTTTTTACTTATGCCAATCTCAACGGCAGGAGCAAGTCCAAGTTCGAAAGTAAAGGAGAAATCGTCCTGGGTCTCAAAACTTATAGGCTCATGATCATCAGCTTTAGGAAGGGGATCTCCAAGTATCTCGATCTTCTCATCTGTAAGATACTTGCGGATATTATCCGAAACGACCTTGTTTATCTCATCTATTTTAACAGCATTGCCATACATTTTTCTGATAACTCCTATTGGCACCATGCCAGGCCGGAATCCTTTTATATTTGCCTTTTTACGATAGTCTTTAAGTACATTTTCAACTTTATCTGCATAATCAGTTTTAACGATCTTAACTTTCAGAACAGCATTCAGATCATCGATTTTTTCCCTGGTGATATCCATATTGGTTATTGTTGTTTGTTGTATATTTAAAAAACCGCCAAAACGCACTGTTCAGGAGGTTAACGGCGGTTTGCTTTTCTGGTGCGGATGAAGGGACTCGAACCCCCACGTCAGTTATGACACAAGATCCTAAGTCTTGCTCGGCTACCAATTACGACACATCCGCCTTAAAATTCCCCGCAAAAGTATAGAAAATAACAATAAAAACAAACCGGGAGGTTACCTGCGCAGCTCAAATTTGGTTCCAAGGTAAACCTTTCTTACATGCTCATCTTCGGCAAGTTCTGAGGATGTTCCCGACATAAGTATCTTGCCTTCGAATAACAGGTATGCACGGTCGGTTATAGAGAGTGTTTCATGAACATTATGGTCGGTAATAAGAATGCCTATGTTTTTATTCCTGAGGTGGGAAACGATACTCTGGATATCTTCAACTGCTATAGGATCAACGCCCGCAAAAGGTTCATCAAGCAGGATAAATTTGGGTTTAAGAGCAAGCGCCCTTGCTATTTCTGTTCTTCTTCTTTCACCACCCGAAAGCTGTATCCCCTTGTTTTTCCTTATTCTCTGAAGACCGAATTCATTAAGAAGCGACTCCACTCTTTCTGCCTGCTCCTGTTTGGTAAATCCCGACAATTCGAGAACAGCCCTGAGGTTATCCTCCACAGAAAGATTCCTGAAGACTGAAGCTTCCTGTGCCAGGTATCCGATACCTTTACGAGCGCGTTTATAGACCGGGAGAGCTGTGATTTCCTCTTCATCAAGAAAGATTTTGCCTTCACGCGGCCTGATAAGACCGACGATCATATAGAAGGAGGTTGTTTTACCTGCACCGTTGGGACCAAGGAGCCCGACGATCTCTCCCTGTTCAACCTCAATTGAGACATGGTCAACAACAGTCCTGCTCCGGTATTTTTTTACAAGGTTTTCAGTATGGAGTTTCATGGAAGTATTTATGAGGTTGAAGTGGATCTTTTATCTGAAACGTTATCACTCATGAATTCATTGTGCTCCTTCTCCTTTCTTCTGACCACTCCGGCCGAAACATAGATGCTGACCTCGTACAGTAACAGAAGCGGAATACTGACCAGTAACTGCGAAAATACATCAGGAGGTGTTATGATTGCGGCAAGAATGAAAATTACAACAATAGAGTGCTTCCTGTATTTTCTCATGAAAGCAGGTGTGATTATGCCGATCTTTGTAAGGAAAAATGCAATGATCGGCAGCTCAAAAACAAGTCCTGTTGCCAGGCAGATTGATGTCAGAGTCCCTATATATGACCTTACATTTATCTGGTTGACAACATCCTCGCTGATCCTGTATGTTGTCAGGAAATGTATAGAGAGGGGCGCAAGCAGAAAATAGCCGAAGAGAACACCCATAAAAAAAAGCAAGGAAGAAACAAGGACTGCTCCCCTTGCAGAGTTGGCTTCATTTTCATGGAGCGCCGGTTTCAGGAACCTCCAGAATTCGTATATAATAACCGGGAAAGCGAGAATCAATCCTGCGACCAGTGCAACAACGATATGTGTGGTTATCTGCCCCGACATCTTGATACTGATAAGATTGACCGGCTCCTGATTTATGCAAATCTTTTCGCTGATGCTGCATAAAAGCCGGTTCGTGAAAAAGCCGGGTTCTTTGGGTGCAAGGATTATTGTGTCAAAAATGAAGTCTTTTAACACAAAGGCGACAACCATAAATACAACTAGGGCTATTATTGAACGGATAATATGCCATCTCAGCTCTTCCAGATGTTCCAGGAATGACATTTCTCCTTCCCCCTTCACCCCTTTTTTCCAATTTAGCGCCATCGGAACAGGTTTAATCCTTTAAAATTTCAGCGTGTAAAGATGATAAATCTTCTCGTTCAAAACAACAAAGGGTTTTTATATGTTGAATTTATCAAAAACAAATTTGTTAATAAATAAATAAAAATAGTATATGATCAGGAAATTTATTAATTTTAGATAAACTGACATTAAGGCAAGCTTCTTACAGGCTACCAGGTTATAAGTCAGGCAAAGGGAAAATGGTCAGCGATGCTACCATACATGATTATTTAAAGAAGTATTTCGGTTTCGATACTTTTAAAGGGAACCAGGAAGAGATTATCAAGAACGTCCTGGAAGGAAGGGATACATTTGTTCTGATGCCTACAGGAGGAGGAAAATCCCTGTGCTATCAGCTTCCTGCTGTAATGGGCAAGGGAACGGCAATAGTAATATCCCCGCTTATTGCACTGATGAAGAACCAGGTGGACGCAATGCGTAATTTCAGCACTAATGACGACGTGGCTCATTTTCTAAATTCTTCGCTTACAAAAACCGAAATAACACGGGTAAAAAAGGATGTGCTTGACCGGCAGACTAAATTACTGTATGTTGCTCCTGAATCACTGACAAAGGAGGATAATATTGAATTTCTCAAAAATGTCAAAGTATCATTCTATGCTATTGATGAAGCTCATTGTATTTCGGAATGGGGACACGACTTCCGTCCTGAATACCGACGGATCAGGCCGATTATAGATACTATTGGAAGGTCGCCGATAATTGCACTGACTGCCACAGCTACTCCGAAGGTACAGCATGATATCCAGAAGAACCTTGGCATCCTGGAAGCAGATATATTCAAATCCTCCTTTAACAGGCCCAACCTTTATTATGAAGTCAAGTCGAAGCAGGATGTAACCAAGGAGATAATAAAATACATTAAGAACAACTCCGGGAAATCCGGTATCATTTACTGCCTGAGCCGTAAGAAAGTTGAAGAGATGGCAGAGGTGCTGAAGGTCAATGGCATCAAGGCGCTTCCTTATCATGCGGGTATGGATTCGGCGACGCGAACACAGAACCAGGATAAATTCCTGATGGAAGAGGCCGATGTTATCGTGGCTACCATAGCCTTTGGCATGGGTATCGATAAGCCGGATGTGAGATTCGTGATCCATTACGATATTCCCAAGAGCCTTGAAGGCTATTACCAGGAGACAGGCCGTGCCGGCCGCGACGGGGGAGAAGGGAACTGCATTGCCTATTACAGCTATAACGATATACTCAAGCTTGAGAAATTCATGCAGGGGAAACCGATAGCCGAGCAGGAGATCGGAAAACAGCTCCTTCTGGAAACAGTTTCATATGCCGAATCATCGGTATGCCGCAGAAAGCTTCTGCTTCACTATTTCGGAGAGGAGTATCCAAACGAAAACTGCGAAGCCTGTGACAACTGCCTGCATCCGAAAGCTCAGTTTGAAGGCAGCGAATCAGTTGTAAACGTGCTGGAGACAATCCTTGCTGTAAAGGAAAAATTCAAGGCCGACCATATTGCGAATATCCTCTCGGGGAAAATGACCTCTGCAATAAAGTCGTACAAGCATCATAAGCTTGAATATTTCGGTATAGGCGAGGAGAAGGATGAAAAGTTCTGGAATATGGTCATCAGGCAGGCTCTGATTGCCAAGTTTCTTGTGAAGGATATTGAAAACTACGGCCTGCTGAAGGTAACTGAAGCAGGGATGGATTTTCTGAAGAATCCTGTCTCATTCATGCTTGCTGAAGATCACGATTATGCTGATACCACAGATGAGGAAAATGCTTTTGGAGCTAAGACTGCAGCTGTTGACGAGGAGCTTTTCAGCATACTGAAGGACCTGCGCAAGAAAATATCGAAGCAAAAGGATGTTCCTCCCTTTGTAATATTCCAGGATCCCTCCCTTGAAGATATGGCTATCCAGTATCCTGTTACCATTGATGAGCTTCAGAACATATCTGGTGTAGGAGCAGGCAAAGCCCAGAGATACGGCGCCGAGTTTGTCGAGATTATAAAGAAGTATGTTGAGGAGAAAGAGATAATCCGGCCGCTTGATATGGTGGTCAAGTCGGTCGTGAACAAGTCAGGCATAAAGGTCTATATTATTCAGAGCATAGATATGAAACGGCCTCTTGAGGATATTGCAGAAGCAAAGGGACTTGAGATGAATGAACTGATATCAGAGATTGAGGCAATCGTAAACTCCGGAACCCGCCTGAACCTCGATTATTATATTGATGCCATGATTGATGAGGAACGCCAGCATGATATATATTCATATTTCAGGGAAGAAGCAGAATCCGACTCACTCGAAGATGCAATAAAAGAACTAGGGAATGAATTTGAAGAGGAAGAGATCAGGCTGGTAAGGATAAAATTCCTGTCGGAGATGGGGAACTAAAAACGCAAAGGCACAAGGGTACAACGGCGCAACGGTTTAAAGGTGTGGAGGTTATCGATTGGAATGATTAATGTATCTTGATCTGGTAAACAGATAACAGATCACCACTGAAAGAACATAAAATGGATAGATAAACTGTCCGGGAAGAAAGAACCAGAGAAGGTTCTTTCTTTTATTATGCACTGCTCTGTTATGCAGTACCATAAAATCAGGTATCGATTTCAGAATGAATCCTGCAATGTAGATTAACAGGAATAAAGAGCTAAACACACCTGCAGCAAGCAGGAATATTTGAATTAAAATTGTAACAAATGTTACAATTGCCAGCAGCTTCGTATACTTGTCATCATATGATCCCGACTTTGAGATCCACCTGGCTCTCTGTCTCACAAAAGCTAATGGTGTAAGTGCAGGCCTGGCAGTAATAGCCGCATCTTCAGATTCAAGCCACAAAACTTTGCCGGACCTCTTTTTAATGCTGTGAAGCAGGAAAATATCATCACCGGAAACCAGCTCAGGATGCAGGTCTTCAAAGCTTTTCAGATAGGCATTAACTGTAAAAGACAGGTTTGCACCATTGCACATTACCGGATTTCCTGCTGCGGCAGTACCGGCTGTTACACCCTGAAGGCTGAGGAATTCCAGCTCCTGGAATCTCTGGAAGAATCCTTTTCCTCCATCAAGCCCGACAGGTCCGATGATCAGATCCGGGTTGTTTTCTGACCAGGCTGATGAGATTGTTTTAAGCCAGTTTCGGCTCATTCTGCAATCAGCATCCGTCGTTATCACAATGCCGCCGGTGCAGGCTCTGACACCTTCATAAATCGCAGTCTTTTTGCCTGATGCACTGTTTTTCAGGACTTTAATATTCTTTATTTCTTTGAATTCCGAGGCAATTTCAAAGGTTGAATCATCAGAATTGTCATCCACGACTATCAGCTCAAACTTATCGCAATTATAATCCTGGGAAGCGATATCGGAAAGAAGCGAAGGCAGATTTCTTTCTTCATTCCTGCAGGCGACTATCACTGATAAGAATATTTCTGAATCAGAAAGAGGTTTTTGCGGCTCTATTTTTCCAAGTGAAATAAATATTCTCAGCAGCAGGTAGAAATACGGTATTAGCAATATGAGCAGAAGCCATTGCATGGTCTATTTCCTCATCCATTCATAGAAAGAATAATGCTCGGAGCTCATTCCAAGCGCTTCATAGGTCTTTTGTGCGCGTACGTTCTTTGTCTCGACATAGAGTCTGAGTCCTGCAATATCGTGTACTTCAGCCAGATGGCTGATATGGCTGTACATTTTCCTGAAAATGCCCTGCCTGCGGTATTCCGGAATTACATAGACCGACTGGAACCACCAGACGTTACAATTCCGCCAGTCACTCCACTCATAGGTTATAAGAAGCGATGCAACAACTTTGCCTTCATCATCGGCTACATAATATTGCCCGCGGGAATGATCTTCAAAAACGGCATTTACTCCTTCTCTGACTGTTTCAGGATCAAGAGCCATCTCTTCTGTTTCCCATGCCATTTTAAGCTGGAAATCAACTATTTCTGGTGAGTCAGTTGGAACTGCTTTTCGAATTGTTATCATAGAATGAAAGTTAATACTATTTGAATCCTCTTTAACCCACCCCTGTCCCCTCCATCGCCTTCGCGTAGCCGCTTCGGCGGAGCAAGGCCGGGAGGCGAACCTTTTTTCTCCCTTTCACCCCCTCATTTTTATTTATACTCATCCCAGCTTTTTATGGCCAGCTGATCCATACTCAGCCTGCAGAAAGCAAGGATAAAGGCACTTGCAAGTCGTGCATTCGTAATCAGCGGGACATTGAAATCCACAGCGCTTCTGCGGATTGAGTAGTCATTATTCAGCTCAACGTCAGTAAGATCTTTTGGTATGTTGACAACAAGATCAACCTCGCGTGTTTTTATGAGCTCAATAGTATTAGGAGACTTATCCTCATCAGGCCAGTACGCTACATGTGCCTCGACGCCGGCATTCTGAAGGAACTGCTGGGTTCCCCTCGTTGCATAGATCTTATGACCTCTTTCCCTCAGAGCCTTTGCACTGTTCAGGAGCTCTACTTTCGACCGGGCGGGACCCGTAGAAAGAAGGATGCTTTTCTTTGGAACCCTGTACCCTACTGAAAACATTGCCTTTAATATTGCTTCGTAGAATCCTTCGCCAATACAGCCTACCTCGCCTGTGGAAGACATATCAACCCCCAGCACAGGGTCAGCTTTTGCCAGCCGCGAGAAGCTGAACTGCGGTGCCTTTACTCCAACATAATCCAGCTCAAATACCGATTTATGAGGTTTTTCCGCAGGAACACCCAGCATAACTTTTGTGGCAAGTTCTATCAGGTTCGTTTTAAGCACTTTGGATACAAATGGCATGCTGCGGCTGGCCCTGAGATTGCACTCTATCACCTTTATATCATTATCTCTTGCCAGGTACTGTATATTAAAAGGTCCGCTAATATTCAGCTCTTTTGCGATCTGGCGGGAGATACGCTTTATCCTTCTGACAGTTTCAAAGTAGATCTTCTGCGGCGGGAATACAATTGTTGCATCGCCGGAATGGACTCCGGCAAATTCCACATGCTCGCTTATCGCATATGCAAGGATCTCCCCATCCCTCGCGACGGCATCTATTTCTATTTCCTTTGCATTTTCAATGAATTCGGACACAACAACGGGATACTGTTTGGAGACCTGGGAGGCAAGCTCAAGGTAATGAGTAAGCTCATTTTTGTTTGAAACTACATTCATGGCAGCACCCGAAAGAACGTATGAGGGACGGATGAGAACAGGAAAGCCTATTCTGTCGACAAACTCAAAGATATCCCCTGTTGATGAAAGCTCCTTCCATCCCGGCTGGTCGACTGAAAGGTTATCGAGCATTTTTGAGAACTTATGCCTGTTCTCCGCCCTGTCAATTGAAAGAGGAGATGTGCCAAGCACAGGAACATTCTCCCTGAATAGTCTCATGGCAAGGTTATTCGGGATCTGTCCGCCCACGGATACTATTACTCCGCCGGGATTCTCAAGATCAATAATGTCGAGGACCCTTTCAAAGGTAAGCTCATCGAAGTAAAGCTTGTCGCAGATGTCGTAATCGGTGCTTACAGTTTCAGGATTGTAGTTGATCATTATAGATCGGAATCCCTCTTTCCTGATGGTATCTATTGCATTTACCGAGCACCAGTCGAACTCAACGCTGGAGCCGATCCTGTAAGCACCGGACCCCAGGACTATTATTGACTTTTTGTCGTTTTCAAACTTAATATCATGTTCGTCAGCACTGTATGTCAGGTAAAGGTAGTTGGTAACAGCCGGGTACTCAGCTGCGAGGGTGTCTATCTGTTTCACAAATGGAACTATCCCAAGCATTTTTCTGTGCTTTCTCACTTTCAGAAGATCTTCGTTGATATCTGCCGGCCCTGATTTCATTACATGCCTGGCAATCTGAAAATCACTGAATCCGTTGATTTTTGAATGGGCAAGCAGTTCAGGGGGGATGGTCTCGAGGGATTTGCATTTACACAGTTCATTCTTTATGGTTATAATATTCCTGAGCTTGAAAAGAAACCATTTATCGATCCTTGTGAGTTCGCATATCCTGTCGACTGACATTCCTCTTTCAAGTGCCTCAGCAATTGAAAAGATCCTCATGTCGGTAGGTTCGGCAAGCTCCACTTCTATTTCCCTGAATTTAAGATCCCGGTTGCCTGTAAAGCCATGCATCCCCTGTCCGATCATTCTCAGACCTTTCTGAATGGCCTCCTCGAAATTCCTTCCTATTGACATCACTTCTCCTACGCTCTTCATACTACTGCCTATGGCGTGGGAAACTCCTTCGAACTTGTTAAGATCCCATCGCGGTATTTTGCATACTATATAGTCAAGTGCAGGTTCAAAACATGCGGTGGTCGATTTTGTTACCGAATTCTTAAGCTCATGAAGCCCATAGCCCAATCCGAGCTTGGCAGCTATGAACGCAAGGGGATATCCAGTAGCTTTTGATGCCAGCGCGCTTGAACGTGAGAGCCTGGCATTAACTTCAATAACCCGGTACTCCTCTGAGTCGGGCGACAGGGCAAACTGAACGTTGCATTCTCCGACTATTCCTATATGTCTGATAATCCTGATTGAGAGTTCCCTTAATTTATGATACTCGCTGTTTGTAAGCGTTTGCGAAGGTGCAACTACAATGCTTTCTCCGGTGTGAATTCCCAGAGGATCGAAATTCTCCATGTTACAGACGGTTATGCAATTGTCATACCTGTCCCGGACAACCTCATATTCAACTTCTTTCCATCCTTTAAGCGATTCTTCAACAAGTATCTGGTCAGTATAGGAAAACGCCTTTGCTGCAAGAGTTTTAAGTTCATCTGTTTTTGATGCAAAACCGCTACCCTGACCGCCAAGGGTATAAGCAGCCCTTATGATCACCGGGAAGCCAAGCCTTTCTGCAGCTTTAAGCGCTTCATCAACACCCTGTACCGCTATACTGCGGGGAGTCTTGATATCTATCTGATCGAGTTTTCTGATAAATAGTTCGCGGTCCTCGGTATCCATTATTGCAGCTACCGGAGTGCCAAGCACTTTTACTTTGTATTTTTCAAATATTCCAGCCCTGAATAATTCAGTACCGCAGTTGAGTGCAGTCTGGCCTCCGAATGAAAGCAGAATACCGTCAGGTCTTTCTTTCTCAATGACTTTTTCAACAAAATAGGGTGTGACCGGAAGGAAGTAGATCTTGCCTGCAAGATCTTCTGATGTCTGGACTGTTGCTATGTTGGGATTGATCAGTACTGTTTTTATTCCTTCCTCTTTCAGGGCTTTCAAAGCCTGTGATCCTGAATAATCAAACTCACCTGCCTCACCAATCTTCAGCGCGCCGGAGCCAAGGATCACTACCTTTTTAATCTTGTCAGTCATCTGCCGGATTTGGGATCAAAAATAACACATTTTTTTTATCGGGGTTTGTTTTAATGAAAAAATGAATATATTTGCAAAATAAATGAATAAATATGCATAGAACAAAAAGGCTCCCGGTCATAGAGAAGATAATTATGGAGGAGAACATATCGTCACATGAGGTTTTGCTGAGAAAACTCAAAACCAAAGGCATAAGCTGTACACAGGCAACATTATCACGCGACCTGAAACAGCTTGGAGCAGGAAGGATACATGACGGTAAGGGAGGCTACAAATACGCTCTGCCGGAAAGCATGTCCGGTTCACAACCAGGCATAAGAAGGCTGCAGGTTCTTCCGGTGATACTCGATGTTGTTGATGCGAAAGGGCTCCTTGTGATCAAAACGCTCCCGGGTAACGCAAATAACACGGCAATATATATAGATAATAAATCAAGATATGAAATTGCAGGTACCATTGCAGGTGATGATACGGTACTTGTGATCCCGCGCGATGGAATCACAAATCATCAGGTTCACACATGCCTGGAGCTTATTCTCCCGGGTCTTCACGGGCAGATTAAAAGGAAATGAGATCAGTAATAATCAATATTAACAATAAAATAAATCTGAGATGAAAGAAAAGGTAGTGCTGGCATACAGCGGAGGACTGGATACTTCGGTTATTCTGAAATGGCTGATTGAAAAGAACTATGATGTTATTGCTTTTATTGCCGACGTCGGGCAAAAAGAAAATTTTGAAGAGTGCAGGAAAAAAGCTTTGCAGCTGGGCGCATCTGAAGTAATCATATCGGACCTTAAAAGAGAATTCGTTGAAAATTACGTGCTTAAAGCAATAATGGCCAATGCTATATATGAAGACAGGTATCTTCTCGGAACTGCGCTTGCAAGACCCCTGATTGCAAAGAAACAGATTGAGGTTACCAGGCAGGAAGGTGCGTTTGCAGTGGCTCACGGAGCAACGGGAAAAGGCAACGACCAGGTAAGATTTGAGCTTTGTTATTATGCCCTGATGCCTGGGGTAAAAGTCATTTCGCCATGGAAAGACAGGGAATTTCTTTCTCAGTTCAAGGGAAGAACAGACCTGCTTAAATATGCAGCTGAAAAAAAGATACCTGTAAAGGCAAGCATTGACAAGCCTTACAGCGAGGATGATAACCTGATGCACATAAGCCATGAAGCAGGCATTCTTGAAGATCCTATGTACACGCTTCAGAAAAGCATGCTCGAAAAGATGGTCATGCCACAGGATGCTCCCGATATGGATACCAGGATAGTCATTCACTTTAAGGACGGCAAGCCGGTTAAACTGATTAACAAGGAGGATGGAACTGTAAAGGAGGACCCTTATGAATTGTACATTTACCTGAACGAAATTGCAGGTAAAAACGGAATCGGCCTGTTAGATATGGTTGAAAACAGGTTTGTAGGAATTAAATCAAGAGGTGTCTATGAAACTCCGGCAGCGACAGTCCTTCATATAGCCCATAAAGACATTGAGGGTATTGCAATGGACAGGGAGGTTATGAGGCTTGTCAGCATGCTTACTCCAAAATTCGCCGAGATAATTTATAACGGATTCTGGTTCAGTCCTGAAATGGATTTCCTGATGGCTGCGATTGAAAAGAGCCAGGAGCTCATTGACGGAAGCGTTCACCTGTGTCTTTACAAGGGTAATGTGATAATTGAAGGCCGCGAATCGCCATCATCATTATACAATAAGAAACTTTCAAGCATGGATATTGAAGGAGGTTTTGACCAGACTGACAGCAAGGGATTCATCCGGATAAATGCAATAAGACTGATGGCGCACAGGGCTATTGTGGAGGAGAGCAAGGGAAGATGAGAGATGTTGCATGCTGCACGTTGCAAGTTACATGTTGATGTGTAACAGAAAATAGCCTGCAACAATTAATTTATACGTATAGATTTAATTATTGAATAAAATGAAACTCTGGGAAAAAGGAATAAATCCCGAACCTGCTATAATTGAATTTACTGCAGGAAGGGACAGGAAGACCGACCTGCATCTGACAAAGTGGGATATTATAGGATCAATGGCCCATGTTATTATGCTGAATAATGTAGGTTTGATAGAAAATCAGGAGAAGAATGAAATGCTTAATGCCCTTCATTCACTTTTTGTATGTGATGAGAAAGGGAGCCTTATTATTGAGGATGATATGGAGGACATTCATTCCCAGATAGAAAAAGAGATGGCATCAATACTTGGAACGACCGGAAAGAAGATCCATACAGGGAGATCCAGGAACGACCAGGTTCTTGTCGACTTAAGGCTTTATGCAAGGGAGGAGATCGACCGCCTGGCTCTCCTTTTAGCAAAGCTGTTCAGCAGGCTTCAGGAGCTCAGCGAACAGTATAAGGAAGTCCTCCTGCCAGGGTACACGCATATGCAGCCTGCTATGTTATCGTCATTTGGCTTGTGGTTCGGTGCATACGCTGAATCTCTTGCAGATGACATATTGCTTCTGGCAGATGCAAGAACACTGAATAACCGCAATCCCCTGGGCACTGCAGCAGGATTCGGGACGACACTTCCCCTTAACAGGAAACTGACCTCTGAGCTGCTGGAATTTGATGACCTTCTTTATAACTCTGCCTACGCCAGCCTCAGCAGGGGCAAGGTAGAGCTCGCAATAGCCTCAGCCCTGGCTTCAGTTGCCCAGACACTCTCGAGATTTTCAATGGATATATGCCTTTATATGAGCGCTGAATTCCGGTTTATTGATTTTCCTGATGAATACATCACCGGTTCAAGCATCATGCCTCAGAAAAGAAATCCGGATGTGTTTGAACTTATCAGGGGCCGGTCAAATATAATTCAGACTCTTCCCGGACAGATCGCTATGCTGACATCAAACCTGCCATCAGGCTATAACCGCGATCTTCAGCTTCTTAAGCAACTGATCTTCGATGCATTCGACGACATTCATAAGTCAGTTGAAATCATGCTCCTGATGCTCAGGAATATTAAGATCAGGAAAAACATTACGGAAAACCCTTTATATAATACCATATTCAGCACTGAAGAAGTAAACCGTCTTGTGAAGCAGGGAATTCCTTTCAGGGATGCTTATAAAGCGGTATCGGAAATGGTGAAAAACTCGTCATTCTCAAAAACCACAGTTTCTGATTATGCTCATGAAGGCAGCATAGGGAATCTTTGCAACAGGGAAATAGCAAAGATCTTCCACGAAAGGATGAAGTGTTTCAAAAACGTATCGGCTGAGGAACTGGCGAAGAAGCTGATGGGGTATGTGAGCTGAACCCCCTCAGGGGGCAAGCCACACTTCAGCGCGACTGGAGGTAGTTTTTAATATTCTCAATAAACTCATCAAACAGATAATCCGTATCCGTAGGACCTCCCGATGCTTCAGGATGGAACTGCGTGGAGAAAAATGGCCTGGTCTTATGCTTCATTCCCTCGTTGGTCTGATCATTGATGTTGATAAAAAGAGGATCCCAGTCTTTCCCGAGGGTCTTGTTGTCAACCGCAAATCCGTGATTCTGTGACGTGATGTAAGCCTTATTGGTACCGACCTTGATAACAGGCTGATTATGACTTCGGTGGCCATACTTAAGCTTATATGTATCAGCACCTGACGCCAGCGCCATAAGCTGGTTGCCAAGACATATTCCAAAGACAGGCTTCCCGTTTTCAAATGATCTTCTGATATTGTCAATGGTCACAGTGCACATCTTCGGATCACCTGGTCCGTTCGAGAGAAAGAGCCCGTCATACTCTTCCTGGTGATAATCGTAATCCCACGGAACTCTGATAATTGTAGTGTCGCGCTTAAGAAGATTCCTTATGATGTTGTACTTAACGCCGCAGTCAACTAGAATTATCCTGTATTTGCCCGTTCCATAGATCTTTTTCTCGCGTGTGCTTACCTCGGCAACCAGGTTCACTTTATTGGGATCATAAAAGGATATCTCCGTTCCTTCAGGTTCAATCTTACCGAGCATGGCACCTTTCTCGCGGATCCTCTTTGTCAGTGCTCTTGTATCAATTCCGAATATCCCGGGGATATTATTTCTGGAAATCCATTCATCGAGGCTTTCTGATGCATTCCAGTGGCTGTATTCGAAGGAATAGTCAGATACTATAAGTCCTGCTATGTGTATTGAAGCGGACTCATAAAAGCGGTAAAGATCATTTTCCTCGCTTTTCCCTGGTGCGCCATAATTGCCAACCAGCGGGTATGTAAGACAAAGTATTTGTCCCCGGTATGACGGATCAGTAAGACTTTCAGGATAACCGGTCATTGCTGTATTGAACACTACCTCTCCTGCCGCGGCAACTGTAGCCCCGAATGACTTTCCATGATATTCTGTACCATCCTCCAGTATTAATCTGACTTTGCTTCTTTCCTTCACCTGAAAAGTTTTTATTATCTCATCCGGGCAACTGCCTTTTCAATCTGTTCCAGCGCCCTGATTACTGTATTGCGAGTAGTTGCAACATTCATCCTCATGAATCCTTCTCCGCCCGGACCAAACGTGGAGCCTTCATTAAGTCCTATCCCTGCCTTTTCAACAAAGAAATTCTGAACCTCTTTCCCCGTCATTCCTAACTTGCGGCAATCAAGCCATATCATAAATGTTGCTTCCGGCTGTACAGGTACAATCTCAGGGACAAGCTCCCTGCAGTATTTCAGTACAATCTCGACATTCTGATCGATGTAATCCATCAGGGCACTTAGCCAGTCATGACCTTCAGAATATGCTGCTGTTGAAGCAATTGTCCCGAATATGTTCCCGTTGCCGATATGAATATCTTCTATTTTCTTGTTGAAGTATTTACGTAATACAGGGTTCGGAATTATCACTGATGCAGTGGTAAGTCCGGCGAGGTTGAATGTTTTGCTTGGTGCAATGCACGTTACCGTGATTTCAGATATTTTATCTGAGATTCTTGCTGTGGGAGTATGGCAGAATCCCGGAAGAATAAGGTCGCAGTGGATCTCATCCGACAATATGATAATCTCATTTTCAAGGCAAATTTCAGCAAGCTTCGACAATTCTTCGGCTGACCAAACTCTACCGACAGGATTGTGAGGATTGGATATGATGATCATTTTCGTATGTTCATCAATCGAGGCAACAAGAGACTCAAGATCCATTTCCCATCGGCTGTTCTTTTCAGCCAGCTGGTTAAAAACAAGATTGCGGCCATGGTTTTCAACAGCTGAGAAGAACGGGAAATATACCGGAGGCTGGACAATGATACTGTCACCAGGACGGGTGAACGCCAGAGTGCATATATTGAGTGCCGGAACTATACCCGGGCAGAAACATATCCATTCTTTTTCAATTCTCCAGTTATGTCTTGACTTAAACCACTTTATAATAGATCCATAATAATCCACCGGCCGGAACGAATACCCGAAAATCCCCTTATCAAGCCGGTTTCTGAGCTTATCAGTGATGAATCCGGGAGTTTTAAAATCCATGTCTGCCACCCACATGGGAATCACATCGCCTCTCCCGAATACTTCCTGCCTCAGGTCATATTTTATACAATCAGTACCTTCTCTCCTTACTTCCTCGTCAAAATTCCATCTCATCTGAAATGGTTTAAATACAGGGGGTCAAAGATATAAAATAAAGTTTGGAGTGCCTAAAGTGCGAGGAGCGGTATGGGATAAAGTAACTTAAAGTACTCCAACCTTCAGCTCGCTTAAAACTTTCTTTCATTCATTTTCTAAACTTCAACCCTATTTTCAATATTTTTATTACTTTTATGGACAATTTTGGTTAGTATCATTAATTAAAATTGAATATATGAAAAGGATTATTGCAGTATTCATGCTTCCTGTGGTTTTGGCAGGCCTTGTATGCATTACTTCATGTAAAGGCAAAGGTGATAAAGAACAAAAAAAGATAGAACTTGACCAGGTACAGACGCTTGAACAGCAGATGGAAACAAATGTCGATTCATTGCCCACGTCGGCTGAAGTAATAAAAATGCTTACTGATCTTGAAGTTGGCTATATTTTTGGTATTTCCAATCCGGTTGAGAATACCAAAAAGTATTTCAGCAGTCAGGCAAGGGCTGTTAACCTTGGAGTGTATGGTGCTGACCTGAGTTATGCTACATTATATAATATCCAGCAGGCAGTATTGGATTATCTTTCTGCAATCAGATCTCTTTCAGCTGAACTCAATATGTCGCAGATCTATGATGAGACTCTGTATGACAGGATAAAGCAAAATTTTGATTACAAGGATAAACTTGTCGAAGTCCTTTCGGAAGCTTTTGACAAAACCTATGCTTATCTGAGCGAAAATGAACAGCAGCCGCTTGCCCTCCTGGTTGTCGGCGGAGCCTGGGTTGAAGGAATGTATCTTACAACCCACGTATCGGAAGCCGCATACCAGGTAGCCGGTATTTCAAAGAACCTTCTTGAACAGAAAAAATCTTTTGAACTTTATCTCGAAATTACCAAGCCATATATGAATGATCCGGTAGTTGGTGATTTTGTCAGGAAACTCGATCCGATCAAAATCGTATATGATGGATTAACCACAAGCCTGACCGAGAAAAACATTGTAGATATTACAAAGGCAATCGAAGGAATACGAGGCATGATAATATAATGAATTGTTGAATTGTTGACCGCAAAGCAAAAGTCTTTGCGGTCTTTTTTTTAGTTGATGTCTATATGAGGGAATCTGTATTATTAGCTCTGATTCATATTTTTGCCATTGTTTCCACAGTCAATCCTGCCGGCATAACCTCACGTGGCAAAAAGATACTTCGAAGTTACCTCAGGAGATATCTGAACAGGGAACTTGAAGAAGAATACTTTGCACTTTTTGAAAACAACCTGGAATTCTATTCAAATGAACTGAAAAGTGTTGACAAAGCTGAACTGTCAGATGAAGATTCCCTTATATCATTCCAGATAACCAACATATGCCGTCAGATAAAAAAGGGACTATTTCTGGAAGAGAGGATGATAGTATTTCTTCAGCTGATCGAATTCGCTTTTGAGGACGGAATGCTGACAGACCAGGAGCAGACTATAATTGAAATCGTTGCAAGGACTTTCAATATTTCCAAAAAGGAATTTGACAATGCTTCTGCTTTTATGATCGGCAGGACATTCGACGAAATAACGCCTGATTGCGTTCTGCTTATCGAAAGTGATAATCCCGAATATTCAGGAGCCAAAATCTACAGGAACTATGACAAATGGCGTCATATAAGGATAAAAGGTTTTAAGGGACATCTGGTCATTCTTCATGTTGAAAGCACCAACACGCTTCTGCTCACATATGACGGTCCGCTCGCCCTCTATATTAAAGGCAGGGATATAATTGCCTGCCGTCCTTACCTTCTTGAGCGCGGCGTGAATATCAAGGGACAAGGGATAGACCCGATATACTATTCAAAGATCTTCAAAAAGTTCATCTCAAGAAAATTCCCTGAAAAAGTAGTATTTGAAGGTCATGATATCGAATTCATCTTCAAAAACTCAGATAACGGGGTCAGGAAGATGAATTTCAGGGTTGAGTCGGGTAACCTGATCGGTATAATGGGCGGCAGCGGAGTTGGCAAGACAACAATGGTGAACCTGCTTCACGGCAAGATAAAACCAACTTCGGGGAACCTCTATATCAACGGTTTTGATATTAATACCGATGCTGCTGACATAAAAGGACTTATCGGATATGTGCCTCAGGATGACATGCTCATCGAGGAACTGACTGTGTGGCAGAATCTCTATTTTAATGCCAGGCTGTGTTTTGGCGATTACACTGAAGAACAGCTTAACAGCACGATCGAAAAAGTCCTTACGGATCTTGATCTGTATGAAATAAAGGATTTGCAGGTAGGCGACGTTCTTAATAAGAAAGTGAGTGGCGGCCAAAGAAAAAGGCTCAACATAGGACTGGAGCTTATGCGTGAACCTGTAGTGCTGTTTATTGATGAGCCAACTTCGGGATTATCATCGTTCGATTCTGTAAAGGTGATGAACCTGATAAAAAACCAGGCTCTCAGCGGTAAGCTGGTCTTTACGATTATACACCAGCCGTCCTCGGATGTGCTTAAGATGTTTGACAGGCTCTGGATCCTTGACAAAGGCGGTTATATGATCTATGACGGCGATCCCGTTGAAGCTCTGGTTTATTTCAAAACAGAGACCTCTCAGGCAAACGCTGCCGAAAGCGAATGTCCATCTTGCGGTAATATAATGACTGATAATATACTTGATATCATTGAGGTCAAGGTAATCGATAATGCTGGTTACCCCGGAAAGGAAAGGCAGGTGAGTCCGGAGGAATGGAATAAAAGGTACAGGAAAAAGATGATGCCTGCGGTTGAAGGAAAGCCCGAAAAAGTGGCAATTACACCAGGCAGCTTCAGGGTTCCCTCAAAATCGAACCAGGTCAGGACTTTTATTAAGCGTAACATTATCCGCAAGTTTGCCGACAAGCAATATATGACCATTAATCTGCTTGAGGCTCCTTTGCTTGCTCTGATCCTGGCTTTTATCTCAAGGTACAGTGAAAACGGCGTTTACCTTTTTTCCACCAATAAAAACTACCCTGTTTTCCTGTTCATGTCAATCATTGTTGCTCTGTTTATGGGACTGACAGTCAGTGCTGAAGAGATATTCAGGGACAGGAAAATAAATGAGAGGGAGAAATTCCTTAACCTGAGCAGGCTGAGTTATCTGATTTCGAAAATCAATTTCCTTTTTGCCCTCTCTGCAATTCAGTCGCTGTCATTCGTTCTCGTAGCCAATGCGGTGCTTGAAGTAAGGGGAATGCTCCTGCAACAGTGGCTGATTCTCTTTTCTATAGCATGTTTCGGCAACCTTGTAGGTCTTAATGTGTCTGCAGGGATGAGGACAGCTGTAAGCATTTATATTCTTATACCTCTTATCCTTGTTCCGCAGCTTCTGCTGGGCGGAGCTATGATCAAGTTCGATGACCTGCATAGATCACTGACCAGGAAAACCTATGTTCCTGTAATTGGAGATATTATGGCAACCCGATGGGCATATGAAGCAATGAGCGTGGAACAGTTCAGAAGCAACAGGTTCGAGAAACCATTCTTTAAATATGATATGGAAATCAGCCAGAACGACTGGTATGCTTCTTTCCTGATACCCACCCTGAGGGTTAAAGTCAATGAATGCATGGTTGCAGGCAGAAATCCGGATTATAAGGAGTATATTGAAAACAATTTCAGGAAGATAAATCACCATTTCCCTGAACTTTCGGAAGTATCCGGGGTAATGCCGGGTAAATGGTTCAGCAGCATGAATTTTACAAAATTCAATGACATTATCGGCGATGATGCCAAGCTTTATCTCGATAGCCTGAAGGTTGTTTTAAGATTGAAGAACAGGGTAATATCACTTAGGCGCGATTCCCTGTATGCAGTAAAAACAGAGGAAATAGGGTATGAAAAGTTTGTCCGGACCCGGGAGAAGGATTATAATGAAAGCCTGGCAGACATAATGCTCAACAGACTTACCACAAGCAAAATATACGAGACTGAAACCAGGCTTATCCAGAAAGCCGATCCGGTTTACATGAAACCTGGTTCAAAATACGGACGCGCCCACTTTTTCGCACCTTATAAAATGGTGGGTAATCTGAAGATAGGGACGCTGATTTTTGATGTTGCCGCAATCTGGATCATGACAATAGTGTTTTTCATAACACTTTATTACAATGTCCTCAAGCGGTTTAACATTTTTCTTGAAAAACAGCGATTGCCTTTTTGGAGAAAATTCGGAAGGGAGCTCCTTCAAATCTGAATAATGATTAAACCAAAAAAAAGTCTTGGTCAGCACTTTCTGAAAGACAGGGAGACAGCCTCGAGAATAGCAGGCACCCTGACAGGATCAGGTTACAGTTCTGTGCTTGAGATTGGTCCCGGGACAGGTATTCTGACCAGGTATCTTATGGAAAGAAAATTCCCTGACTTCAGGGTTATTGAAATAGATAATGAGTCGGTTTATTACCTGAAGGAGAATTTCCCAGGATTGAAGAATATTTTCAGGGGAGATTTTCTTGTCATGGATATTGATCTGCATTTTCCGGAAAAGCTGGGGATCATTGGTAATTTCCCGTATGATATTTCTTCACAGATACTTTTTAAGGTTCTCAGTCACAGGGATAAAATAGTTGAGGTATGCGGAATGCTCCAGAAGGAGGTGGCTGAAAGGATATGTGCACCGCCGGGATCCAGAACATACGGTATACTGAGTGTCCTGCTTCAGGCTTTCTATAATGCTGAGTACCTTTTTACAGTTCCGCCGCATGTTTTTTCACCCCCTCCAAAGGTTAATTCGGGAGTGATCAGGTTGAGAAGGAACCAGGTTACCAGCCTTGGTTGTGATGAATCGCTTTTTATAAAAGTCGTCAAAGCATGCTTTAACCAGAGAAGAAAAACATTAAGGAACTCTGTAAGGGCTGCTTTTAAACTGAAAACTGAAAATTACAGTGATTTCGGCCTGAGGCCTGAGCAATTATCTGTGGACAGGTTTATTGAGCTTACAAACTGGATAGATAAGAACAGGATCCTAACCGAATGAATAGCCAATAGCATCGACAGGATTCATCCTGGCTGCAGAATAAGCCGGAGCGTATCCGGCAACGATCCCTATTACTCCCGATATCACTATTGCAAGAATAATATTTGCAAGTGTAAGGTGCATATTAAGTTCCCAGAGGTAGTTTACCACAAGAGTGGCAATGAAGACCATTAAAACACCAAGCAATCCTCCCAGTACAGAAAGCATAACAGATTCAGACAGGAATTGCTCCAATATGAAAAACCGCTTGGCTCCCAGTGCTTTCTGAATGCCGATTATATTCGTTCTTTCCCTTACTGAGACGAACATGATATTGGCTATCCCGAATCCGCCCACAAGTATGGAGAATCCGCCAATGATCCAGCCTCCTATATTAATTCCTTTAAAGACAGGATCAAAAGCCTGTGAAAGCATGCTTGCCCGGTTGACTGAAAAATTAGACTCCTCTCCGGGATGCAACCTGCGTGCAGCTCTCAGTATCATGGTGACCTCCTCACTAAGCTCCTCAGTAGAAACACTCTTTTTTGCCCTGACCATAATATCGGATCCAAGAAAAGGATTCCGCATATTGATGAAAGTTTTGGCAAAATTAATTGGTACAAGAGCCGATTCATCCATGCCACTGTCGCTTATTCCGCCTTTGCCTTCCTTCTTGAAAACTCCTATGATATCAGCTTTGCTCCCTGCAACTATGATCTGTTTTCCGATAGGATTGGTTCCCTCAAAAAACCTTTTTGCAATTTCATAGCCTATTATAACAACATTTCTCCCTGAAGCTGATTCTTCAGCAGTGAAATATCTGCCTTCCTCAATATCAAATGATCTGAGGTCTTCAAATTCGTGAGTTGCTGACCATAATAAAATATTATCTGCCTGGGTTTTCCTGTAACGGATAGTTTTTGGCTCAATGACCATGAAACAGGCAGTTTCAACCCTGGTCGATTTTTTTTGTATAGCTTCATAGTCCTTCAGTGAAACCACCGGCCATTTTATGATGTTCCAGTATTCAAGACTGGGGTCAAATGACCAGGGAAATTTCTCAACATAAACCACATTATCACCAAGCGTGGCAATGGAATCACGGATAGCCTTTTCCATCCAGTCAAGAACCGTAAAAACGGAAATAATGGAAAATATCCCTATTGTTATGCCGAACAGAGACAGGAATGTTCTTAATTTGTTAACTGCGAATGAATTAACAGCAAACAGAAATCCTTCTTTAAGTAATCTGAAGAACATCTTTCTTCTATTGAATATTTTATTGAGGTTCAAAGATAATAAAAAAGAGTGGTCCGCACTGAAATAATTCTTAATTGGAGAATTCGGGATAATCATAACCTTTATTTATTGAGGATAATAAAAAAATATATATTTTTATTCGCCCTAAGAAATGAGGTCTGACCATCATAATTATCAGGAAATGAGTGATAAAAAAATCAAGAGTGCTTTAATCTCCGTTTTTTACAAAGAAGGACTGGACGAAATAGTGAAGACACTGCACAGTCTGAATATAAAAATATGCTCAACAGGCGGCACATTCAGTTTCATAAAGGAACTTGGCATCCCTGCTGAAAAAGTTGAGGATATAACCACATATCCTTCGATACTGGGAGGAAGAGTGAAAACTCTTCATCCGCTGGTCTTCGGAGGCATCCTTGCCCGCAGGGGAAACCCTGAAGACAATGAACAGGTAAAACAATACAAAATCCCTGAAATAGACCTTGTTATAGTTGATCTTTACCCGTTTGAAGAGACTGTTAAAAATACTGCTGATGAAGATGAGATAATTGAAAAGATCGATATCGGCGGTATATCGCTTATCAGGGCAGCAGCAAAAAATTTTAATGACGTGCTTATTGTTTCGGGCCGGGAACAATATCCTTCACTCCTTAATCTCCTTAAAGAAAAGAAAGGAATAACTGCGCTGGAAGACAGGAAGCTTTTTGCCACGGAAGCATTTAAAACCTCCTCACATTATGATACAGCCATTTTCAGGTACTTCAACAGGGAAGCCGGACTGCCGGTTTTCAGGGAGAGCATCAATGAATCATACTCTCTGAGGTATGGTGAAAATCCTCATCAGAAGGGGATCTTCTTCGGCGATCCCGGCCAGCTTTTCGACAAGCTTCACGGAAAGGAGATCTCATATAACAACCTTCTCGATATTGAATCTGCACTTAATCTTATTGATGAGTTCAATGAAACGACGGTTGTGATCATCAAACATAACAATGCATGCGGAGCAGCTTCAAGGAGCAGTGTCCTTGAGGCATGGAAAGCAGCCCTTGCCTGTGATCCTGTTTCTGCTTTCGGAGGTATCATTGCCTCAAACAGGATTGTTGATGAGTCAGCTGCCGCAGAAATGGATAAGATATTCTTCGAAATTATCATAGCACCCGGATATACAGAACCAGCTCTTGAAATCCTGAAGCAGAAAAAGAACAGGATCATCCTGAAGCGTAACAAGGATGAGAAGAGCCTCTTTACTTTCAGGTCGCTGCTGAATGGTGTTTTATGGCAGGAGAAGGATAACAGCACTCAGTCGGCAGAGGATATGAAACCCGTCACACCAAGGATTCCGGCGAAGGCTGAATTCGTTGATCTGGTCTTTGCGAACAAACTTGTGAAACACAGCAAGTCAAATACCATCGTTATTGCAAAAGACAATCAGCTGTGCGCAAGCGGTGTCGGACAGACATCACGAGTTGATGCCCTGAAACAGGCAATTGAAAAGGCAAAGACTTTCGGATTCGACCTTAAGGGAGCAGTAATGGCATCAGATGCATTCTTTCCTTTTGCCGATTGTGTGGAGATAGCTCATAAAGCAGGTATAACAGCCGTAGTCCAGCCGGGAGGATCGGTGAGGGATCAGGAATCGATCGATTATTGTTCATCAAGCGGGATGGCGATGGTATTTACGGGAATAAGACATTTTAAACACTAATTTTAAATAATTCTCTCATTATATGGGACTTTTTTCATTTTTGACTCAGGAGATTGCTATTGATCTCGGGACGGCGAATACAATAATCATTCACAACGACAAGATTGTTGTTGATGAACCCTCTATAGTTGCAATAGACAAGAACACGGGAAAGCTTATAGCAATCGGTGATGCAGCCAGGCAAATGCATGGCAAGACTCATGAAAATATTAAAACCATCAGGCCTATGAAGGATGGTGTGATAGCTGATTTTAACGCTGCCGAGCTGATGATAAGAGGTATGATCAAAATGATAAACAAGGGTCCGCGCCTGTTCTCACCATCCCTGAAAATGGTTGTATGCATTCCCTCAGGCAGTACGGAGGTCGAAATACGCGCCGTACGTGATTCTTCAGAGCATGCAGGCGGAAGGGATGTATATATGATATATGAACCAATGGCTGCAGCAATCGGAATAGGACTTGATGTTGAAGCACCCGAGGGATTTATGGTTATTGATATTGGCGGCGGCACAACGGAAATAGCTGTCATTGCTCTTGGAGGAATCGTCTGCAACAAATCAATAAGAATTGCAGGTGATGGATTCACATCTGATATCCAGGCATATATGAGGCATCAGCATAATATAAAAATAGGCGAGACAACTGCAGAGGATATTAAAATAGCTGTCGGTGCTGCTCTTCCTGATATCGATAATCCTCCGGCCGACTACATAGTCCGGGGACCAAATATCATGACCGCCCTGCCAATCGAAATACCGATCTCCTACCAGGAAATCGCTTATTGTCTCGATAAATCCCTGTCAAAAGTAGAAGCTGCCCTTCTCAATGTTCTCGAACAAACCCCTCCGGAGCTTTATTCTGATGTGGTGAATAAGGGAATTTATATGGTTGGCGGAGGAGCCCTGCTCAGAGGCCTTGATAAAAGGTTTTCCGATAAGATCAATATTAAGTTCAATGTGGTGGAGGATCCTCTGCATGCTGTGGCAAGGGGAACAGGAGTGGCACTTAAAAACGTTGATAAATTCCCGTTCCTTATGAGATAATCTGTTGTTGTGAATGAGAAACCTGCTGAATTTTCTTGCGAAGTATAATAACCTGATCATCTTTCTTATTCTTGAAGGGTTAGCCGTTTATTTGCTCAGCACAGGGAATAATTATCACAATGCACGTGTTGTAAAGGGAATACGCGGGACCACACGGCGAATAGAACAAAGTTTAAGCAACACAAGATCGTATTTCAGGCTCAGGGAAATCAACCAGGAACTTGCACTGGAAAATATCCGTCTGAAAAATGCCATTGACGAGCTGACAAAAAAAGAAGATCAACTTTTTTTTTCTGTTACCGATACAATCTATCATCAGAAATACCTTTTTTCAAAAGCTAAGGTAATTGATAATTCCATAAACAAGCAGAAGAACTTCTTCACCATCAATAAAGGGAAGAAGCAAGGACTTTCCGTCGATATGGCAGTTACATCAGATGAAAGTGCAGCCGGTGTAATTGTAGGATGTTCAGATAATTATTCAATAGCCATGTCGCTTCTGAACCTCGATTTCAGGTTAAGTGCAAGGATAAGATCAAATGGGTATTTCGGATCATTAAGCTGGGACGGCCGCGATAATACTCATGCAGTGCTGAGCGAAATACCCCAGCATGTGCCTGTAAACGTTGGTGATACTATTGAAACTACAGGCTATTCAGCTGTATTTCCTGAAGGAATTATTATAGGGACTGTAAGCAGCATCGAAAAACCGGGAGGTGATTTCTACAAAATAGATATATTGCTTCAGACAGATTTCAGGAAGCTTTATTTTGTGGATATAATCGGGAACCTGATGAAGACAGAGCAAATTGAACTCGAAAACTCATTTCAATGATCAACTCAATATTAAGATACAGCCTGATCTTTTTTCTGCTGATGCTTCTACAGGTTCTGCTGTTCAATAATATTGAGTTCAGCGGCTATGTCAATCCCTATATTTATATCATGTTCATCCTGCTTCTGCCGTTTGAAATACCTTCGTGGCTGTTGCTTATCCTTTCTTTTTTAACAGGGCTTGTAGTTGATTTCTTCTGCGGTTCACCCGGAATGCATGCATCAGCAACCGTTTCTGCAGGATTTGTACGTCCTCATGTGTTGAGACTTATATCGCCACGGGACGGTTATGAACCGGGTTCTGATCCCTCAATGATCATCTACGGATTCAACTGGTTCCTGCTCTATACTCTTGTAATAGTGCTTCTTCATCATTTTGTTCTGTTCTACCTGGAAGTTTTCCGGTTTACTGATTTCTTCCGGACTCTCCTCAGGGTAATGTTAAGTTCGATCTTCTCGATAAGCTTCATTCTTCTTCTGGAATATGCAAGGAGAGGTAAATAAATGATCACCTCATGAAGGACACTTACTCCGGCAGAAAATATATCATTATCAGCCTCATCATTGTGGCTTCAATACTGCTTATTGTCAAATTGTTTATGATCCAGATAGTTGAAGACACATACCGGTTATCGGCTGACAGTAATGTTCTGAGATATGTTACCCAGTATCCTGCACGGGGTCTGATTTATGACAGGAACGGGAAACTGATAGTATTCAACCAGGCTGCTTACGACCTGATGGTAATTCCTGCACAGACCGGGAAGATGGATACATCACTTTTCTGCAGCGAACTGGGAATAACGAACGATATTTTCA
>CAZGGZ010000008.1:0-5455 GCA_964525415.1 uncultured Rikenellaceae bacterium
TATTAGCTTTGTATGTTAAATATTCTTAAATGAAGATTATCAGCACTGTCAGGAATCTTCAGGAAGAGCTGAAGGGATCAGCCTTTACCCCTGTGGGATTTGTGCCGACAATGGGAGCTCTGCATGAAGGCCATCTTTCACTTGTGAAGAATGCTGCAGGTAAATGCTCTCTTGTGATAGTAAGCATATATGTCAATCCGACCCAGTTCAACGATAAGGAGGATCTGAAAAATTATCCAAGGCCGCTGAAAAAGGATCTTTCCCTGCTCGGCGGGGTGCTAAGGCAAAACGATATTGTCTTTACACCTGATGATAAGGAAATGTATCCTTCTGAAGACAGAAGAGCATTCAGCTTCGGTAGTCTGGTGAATGTAATGGAGGCATTGCACAGACCCGGCCACTTTAACGGTGTTGCCCTTATAGTCAGCAGGTTTTTTGAAATAATTGATCCCGACATCGCGTTCTTCGGGCTTAAGGACTTTCAGCAGGTGGCTATTATTAAAGAGCTCATAAGACAATATAAGTATAAAGTCAGAATTGAAGTAAATCCTATAATACGCGAACCTGACGGTCTTGCGATGAGCAGCAGAAATGTTTTGCTTGAGCCCCGCCACAGAAAGAATGCCCCTGTCATATACAGAACAATTTCTGAAGCACCGGCACTGTTAAGGAAGGATGACATTCCGGATGTGAGGAATCACATCATAAAGGCTATTGAAAAAATAGCAGGCTTCAGGGTTGAGTATTTTGAAATTGTTGATGACAGAAAGCTTATTCCGGTAAATTCAAAAAAACAGACGGGGAAGGGAAAACGTTATTACGGATGTATTGCTGTCAGGGCAGGGAATATACGTCTTATTGATAATATTGAAATCCCGTTGGCGTGATTCAAAAGGTTAATTAACTTTGCTCCTTATTTAAGACACTACGTTACACCATGATGATAGAAGTACTGAAATCAAAGATCCACAGGGTCTCCGTTACGGAAGCAAACCTGAATTATATCGGAAGCATTACCATTGACGAAGATCTGATGGATGCATCAGGTATAATCGAAAATGAGAAGGTCCAGGTTCTGGACCTGAATAACGGTGAGCGGTTTGAAACATATGTCATAAAAGGCAAAAGAGGTTCAGGTGATATTTGTCTGAACGGAGCTGCAGCAAGGAAAGTTCTTGTAGGTGATATACTTCTGATAATGGCATATGCGCTCATGGATATTAAAGAAGCAAAATCGTTCCGCCCGGCAATTATCTTCCCTGATACAAAAACCAATAAACTGGTCTGAGCTTGAGAAAAAAAATCATCCAGGCACTTAAGTTCCTCGCTTTTTTTGTCGTCGGGGTAGTTCTCCTGTGGCTGGCATTCCGCAACGTTAACTTCAAAAGCCTGGCAAACGGCCTGCGTGAAGCAAATTATTTCTGGCTTGTTCTCTCGGTGCTGTTTGGCTTCTTTGCATTTCTGAGCAGAGCGCGGAGATGGATGATCCTTATTCATCCGCTGGGATATAAGCCGACTTTCTGGCATACTTTCCATGGAATGATGACAGGTTACCTTGCAAATTTTGCACTGCCCAGAATAGGTGAAATAACCCGGTGTGTAACCCTGGGTAAAAAGGAAAAAATACCCGTTGATCAGCTTTTCGGAACAGTGGTAATAGAACGGGCCATTGATTTTATAACCCTCCTCTTCATATTGATAATCACGGTTATTACGAGCGGGGAAAAGATCAACGAATTCCTGAAAGTGAGCATATTCATACCTCTCCGCGATAAGGTTTTCAATGCATTCGGTTTTACATGGATAATATGGGTTATCCTGGTAGTGGCAGCTATCATTTCATTTTTATTTTTAATACGGTACAGGAAAAATCTTCGCAGGTTCAGGTTTTTTGCGAAGATGTTCGATCTGGCAAAAGGTGTTATAAACGGACTTAAAAGCATAATATCCCTTGAACGAAAATGGGAATTTATCTTTCACACTGTTTTTATCTGGGTCAATTACATCCTGATGACATGGGTGGTGGTATTCTGCATTGACAGCACCTCCCATCTCAACATGTGGGATGCAGTCTTTCTCCTCGTGATAGGAGGCCTTGCAATGTCGGCACCTGTACAGAGCGGACTGGGTGCTTTTCATTATATCGTTTCCAGGGGACTGGCATTCGTACAGGGAGTCAACCTTGAAGACGGACTCGTATATGCAATTCTCACACACGAATCACAGCTTATATTTGTTGCCATTGCAGGTGCAATATCTTTCTTTATCATGTTCAGAAAACTACCTGAGAAGCAGGAATAATCTTAAGGTTTAAAAACAATAACCATGCCTAAGACCAAAACCGTTTTTGTCTGTCAGAACTGCGGTGCGGAATCGCCGAAATGGATCGGCAGGTGCCCCTCATGCAAGGAGTGGAATACTTACCATGAGGAGATAATTGCTCCAGCTTCTTCAAAGAATCTTTCATTCATCGCAGACCTGGAAAAAAGCAAGCCTGTACTTCTTGATAATATCCAGGCTGACGAAAAAAACCGTCATAAAACAGGAATCTCGGAACTCGACAGGATCCTTGGCGGCGGGATGGTGCGCGGTTCACTGATCCTTCTCGGAGGTGAACCCGGTGTAGGTAAATCGACACTGGCTCTTCAGCTGGCGCTTGCACTGAAGAACACAAAAATATTATATGTTTCAGGCGAAGAGAGCGATGAACAGATAAGCCTTAGAGCCAGAAGGCTTAAAGGATCCAATCCTTCATGCTATATCCTGAGCGAAACTGAACTTGAAAATATCCTTGCCCATTCGGAGAACATCAAACCGGGACTGATCATTATAGATTCCATCCAGACTATAAGCACAAGCATGCTTGAATCATCGGCCGGATCAGTGTCACAGGTAAGAGAATGCGCTGCGCAGCTTCTCAAGTATTCAAAAATCACCGGTATTCCTGTATTCCTCATAGGACATATTACAAAGGACGGAACACTGGCCGGACCAAAGGTGCTTGAACATATAGTTGATGTGGTCCTCTATTTTGAAGGAGATAATAATTATGTATACCGTATCCTTCGTTCAGTGAAAAACAGGTACGGATCAACTTCCGAACTTGGTATCTTTGAAATGGGCGAATCAGGGCTTGCAGAGGTAAACAATCCTTCAGACCTGTTTATAAACCAGCACGATGAACCATTGAGCGGTGTTTCTATTGCTGCAACAGTTGACGGTCTTCGTCCTTTCCTTATTGAAACACAGGCGCTTGTCAGCAGTGCCGTTTACGGAACACCTCAGCGCAGTGCAACAGGATTTGATATCAGGAGGCTGAACATGCTTCTTGCAGTGCTCGAGAAAAGAGCAGGATTCAGGCTTGGGGTAAAAGATGTTTTCCTGAACATAGCAGGAGGGATCAAAGTAAATGATCCGGCTATTGACCTGGCAATAATCAGTTCAGTGCTGTCCTCAAACCTTGATATCCCTATTTTAAAAGAAGTATGTTTTGCAGGAGAAACAGGATTGTCGGGAGAAATACGCCCGGTATCCAGGATTGAACAGCGTATCAGGGAAGCTTCAAAAATGGGATTTAAAAAAATATACCTTTCAAAGTACCACAGGAGCGTTCAGGTAAAAGGATCCGAAATAGAGATAGTTCATGTGGGAAAGATTGAACATCTGGTAAGGTCGTTGTTCAGCTGATTACCCACCCCTCCCCCTCCCGGGAGGGGATTTTTTTGAACAGCTGCCTGTTGCCTGTAACCAGTCGCTAACAAATATCTGTTCTTTTTACATGAAAATTCCTGTCAAAATATTTGGAAATTAAAATTATTTGTTCTACATTTGTAGAATACACCAATAAAATGTAGAGCAATATGTACCTGACAAACGCTGAGGAACAGATCATGAAACTGCTATGGAAGCTTGACAAGGCTTTCATGCGCGACCTGCTGAATGAGTTCCCTGATCCCAAACCGGCTCCCACGACTGTAGTCACTTTACTCAAGAGGATGATTGATAAAGGTTTTGTAAGCTACAGGCTGTACGGGAATTCCAGAGAATACTACCCTTTAGTTAAAAAGGCTGATTATTTCTCTGATCATTTCAATGTATTGATCAGGGATTTTTTCAATAACTCTCCCGTGCAATTTGCATCTTTTTTTACGAACGAGGCTGATCTGACGAAAGAGCAGCTGCAGGAATTACGGGAAATCGTCAATAAGAAAATCGCATCAAAAAGAACTGTAAAATGATTGCTTATATTTTAAAATCAAGCTTAAGCCTGCTGCTGCTGTTCGGGCTTTACTGGTTCCTGTTAAGGAAGGAAAAGCTTTTCAGGTTTAACAGGTTTTTCCTTATTTTCTCAGTGATATTCTCACTTATAATACCGGTAATAACAATTCCGGTATATACAACAGAAGATAAAAGCAGCAGTGAAATACTTACTGCCATAAACAGTACGGTGGAATCATTCAATCCGCTCCCTGAACAAGGCGAATTTCCTGTAAAGGAACCTTCAATCTTAGTTTCTCAGTACTCCGAAGAAAGAAATTTACAGCTTCCTCCCGGAGTAATATTATTTCTCATCTACCTTGCGGGAGTTGCAATATTTGCTTCCCGTTTCATACAAAATCTTTTATACATAAAAAGACAAGTTTCCGAGGCTGAAAAGCTGGAATTTTCAGGATATATTATAGCCTTAACGGATCAACCTGTCAATCCTTACAGCTTTGTAAATACGATAGTCGCAAATAAAGATGATTACCGTAATGACAAAATATCTCCTGAGTTGTTACAGCATGAAATGGAGCATCTCCGGCAATTTCATTCACTTGATATAATATTCCTTGAGCTTATCAGAATAATTTACTGGTTCAATCCTATATTCCTCCTCTATAACTCTGCTGTTCGGATGAACCATGAGTACCTTGCCGACAGTGGAGCTGTACATGAACCGGCTGATATCGAAAACTATGCGGAAAATCTTATTGGATTTATCTGCCATCAGAAAAATGTCCGGTTATCGAGCGGATTGAATCCGTCTCTGACACGAAAAAGGTTGTTGATGCTTACCCGTTCAAAACCACACAAGAGCAATGAAGGTTTAAGAATCCTTACAACAATTGGTGCAGTTATAGTTGTTTTTCTCATGATTAGCTGCGTGAAGTCAGGCTCTCAGTCTTCAGGAGTTGTAAAAGATATCGACGGAAATGTATATAAAACTGTTAAAATCGGAAAACAGGTTTGGATGGCAGAGAACCTGAAGACTACAAGGTATAATGACGGGGAAATGATACCGATGGTAACTGATTCGACCGAATGGCAGGAATATAAGCCTGCATTCTGCTGGTATAATAATGATGAATCTGTTTATAAAGATAAATATGGTGCACTTTATAACTGGTATACAGTCAATACTAAAAGATTATGTCCAGCAGGCTGGCACGTTCCTGATGCGATTGAGTTCTGG
>CAZGGZ010000008.1:5555-35321 GCA_964525415.1 uncultured Rikenellaceae bacterium
TACAACTTATTATGACAGGAGGTAAGGACCCTGTCAGAACCCACCCCCACCCCTCCAGGGAGGGGATTTTCTCAGCCTCGCCATTGAGCCGTTGCGCCTTTGAGCCTTTGCGCCGTTAATATCTGTCCCTCAGCGGATTATCCCTCCTTGTGCTTTCACGTTTGACCTTTTCGCAGTCGAGCTCCATGTTGAAACCTGAAGGCCGTTCGAATTCATCCGTCTCCATGATCCCGAACTCCGGATCGTCATATACTTTCCTGAGGAATATAGCCATAACGGGCAGCGCCATTGCTGCTCCCTGTCCTTCTCCAAGAGTTTCAAAATGTATTGCCTGGTCTTCCCATCCGCTCCAGACACCTCCTACAAGATTAGGAGTTATCCCCATGAACCAGCCGTTAGAGTGATTCTGGGTTGTACCGGTTTTCCCTCCGATCTGGTTAAGGAGAAGGTAAGGTTCAATTCTCAACCTTCTTCCCGAGCCGGTCAGTACAACTCCCTGAAGGAGGTTAAGCATCAGATAAGCTGTTTCCTCACTCAATACTTCTTCAATCTTTGGCGTGAACCTGGAAATGACATTACCGTTTTTATCTTCTATCCGGGTTACATACATGGGTTTGGTGTAAACGCCTTTGTTTGCATATGTCCCGTATGCTCCCACCATCTCTTCAAGCTTGATATCCGATGTGCCGAGAAAAATTGAATATACCGGATCAATGAAGCTTCGTACTCCCATCTTGTGCATCAGGTCAGCTACTGCTGCAGGCCTGAACTGCTCCATAAGCCAGGCTGAGATATAGTTTTCTGATTGCGCCAGTCCCCATTTCAGTGTTACCATTTTACCGTGGTAAGCTTTCGGTCCGGAGCTTCTGGGGGTCCAGGTTGTATCATTGACCAGATCCTCAAATGAGCGGGGAATGTTTTCTACTTCATAGCATGGTGAATAGCCATTCTGCATGGCAATTGTATAAAGAAATGGCTTTATTGTGCTTCCCACCTGTTTCCTCTGCTGGGTGCATGCATCCCATTTGAAATACCTGAAGTCGGGTCCTCCCACATAAGCTTTTACATGCCCGTTATGCGGATCTTCCACCATGAACGCTGATCTTATGAAGTACTTATAATACCATATTGAATCGAGTGGTGTCATTACAGTATCTATCTCACCTTTCCATGAGAAGACTTTCATCCGCACAGGAGTATTGAATGAAAGTATTATTGAATCTTCAGGTACGCCGTGTGCTCTCATTACATAATACCTGTCGCTCTGCTTCAGCGAATTCATTATCAGTTCATCTATCACTTCCTTCTTAAGGTCATCGGAATAGGGAGGATTTCTGAATGATTTTGCTCTTTCGTAGAAATCAGGCTGCACTTCATTTGCCAGATGTTCGGAAAGAGCCTCTTCAGCATACTGCTGCATTTTTGAATTGATGGTAGTGTATATCTTCAGCCCATCCTTATATATATCATAGTATGAGCCGTCAGGTTTCTTATTTTTGTTGCACCAACCGTACAGCGGATTATTGTCCCATTCCCATAGAGCATCCTCATATGATGATTCCCTCACATATTTGGTCCTGTCTGGTTCAGGGCGCTTCATTGTGTTCCTGAGATATTCCCTGAGATAAGTTGCCAGACCTGTATTATGATCTTCAATCCGGAAATCAAGTTCAAGCTCCATTTTTTTCACTGAGTCAGCAATTGCAGCATCCAGATAGCCATATTTCACCATCTGGGACAGGACAATATTCCTCCTCTTCAGCATCCGGTCAGGGAATCTGACAGGATTAAACTGACTTGAATTCTTAAGCATCCCTATCAGGATTGCTGCTTCCTGAATATTCAGGGAATCGGGTGTGGTATTGAAATATACCCTGGATGCTGATCTTATTCCTATTGCATGATACAGGAAATCATATTTATTAAGGTACATGGCAATGATCTCATCCTTCGTATAGCTTTTTTCAAGCTTTACAGCCGTCTGCCATTCCTTGAACTTTGAAACACCAAGCCTGATGGTCCTGGTAAATGCTGATACTTTTGCAGTATCCCTCGGATACAGCTGTTTGGCCAATTGTTGTGTGATGGTACTTCCTCCTCCGGTATTCTGTCCGAGGAGCATTGTCTTGAAAACAGCTCTGGCCAGTCCGCGGATATCAATTCCGGAATGCCTGTAGTACCTTATATCTTCTGTAGCTATCAGTGCATCGACCAGATACGGCGACAGATCCTTGTAGTCAGTCCAGGTTCTGTTTTCAATGCTTATTTTCCCAAGCAGCACTTCATCTTCTGAATAGACTTCGGCAGCAAGAAAGTATTCCGGATTTTCAAGCTCGGTGAATGAAGGCATCTGTCCAAGCTTTTCCTTTGAAATAAGAATGAATAAAATAACTACTATCACAAATGGCAAAGTGAACAACGCCCAAAACCATATCAGATATTTTCGATTGCTTCCGTTGCCTTTCATCAGAACGGGATATTTGCTTCAAAAATAGTAATTTCCTGAAGAAACTTAACGGTTTATTTTGAAGTTTGGTCTGTAAATGATTTACTTTGTCGTGTTTTTTAACTGAAAAAATCCCGTTATAAATGATCGAAAATCTCGTTATTGTTGAATCACCGGCTAAGGCAAAAACCATTGAGAAGTTCCTTGGAAAAGATTTCCGTGTCATATCAAGTTTCGGGCATATAAGGGATCTCGCCAAAAAAAATCTGGGTATCGATATCAAAAAAGATTTTGCCCCTGATTATGAGATCCCCAAAGAAAAAACAAAAGTTGTAAATGAACTCCGGAAGGCAGCGGTGGAAGCAAAAAACATCTGGATCGCTTCCGACGAGGACCGCGAAGGAGAGGCAATAGCATGGCATCTGGCAGGTGTTCTTAAACTTGACCTTGCATCAACCAGGCGTATAGTATTTCATGAGATCACAAGGGATGCAATTTCAAATGCAATTGAAAGTCCCCGCCAGATAGATATGAACCTGGTCAATTCACAGCAGGCCCGGCGAATCCTTGACCGTCTTGTCGGCTTTGAGATTTCTCCTGTCCTCTGGAAAAAAGTCCAGCCTGCCCTTTCAGCGGGCAGGGTCCAGTCTGTGGCTGTACGGCTTATTGTTGAAAGGGAGAGGGAGATAATTTCGTTCAGGACAGAATCATCTTTCAGGGTGAATGCTGTTTTCAGGGTCGATGAAAAACAAAGTGAAAGTGCAATACTCAAGGCTGAGGCATCAAAGAGATTCAAAGATGCAAATGAGGCTGAGAAGTTCCTGGAACTCTGTGCTGAAGCGGAATATAAAGTTGACAGCATAAGTGTAAAACCCGGGACGCGGTCGCCGGCGCCGCCTTTTACCACCTCAACGCTCCAGCAGGAAGCTTACCGGAAGCTGGGCTTCTCGGTTGCACAGACAATGGCTGTAGCGCAGAGGCTGTACGAAGCCGGGAAGATCACCTACATGAGAACTGATTCCACAAATCTTTCAAAACTGGCTCTTGCAAAATCACGCGAAGTTATAACAGAAGGATTTGGTGCAAAGTATTCAAAGTCGCGGCAGTTTAAAACCAGATCAAAAGGAGCCCAGGAGGCTCATGAAGCAATACGCCCCACATACATCGAAAATTCCACAATTACAGGAAACCAGAATGAAAAGAAACTTTATGAACTCATCTGGAAAAGAACAGTGGCATCGCAGATGTCAGACGCCGAAGTGGAAAAGACAACCATTTCTGTTGAGATGAACAATTCACCTGTCACCTTCAGCGCAACAGGTGAGGTAATCAAGTTTGACGGTTTTCTCAAGGTCTATACAGAATCGACTGACCAGGAAAACAATGACGAGGAAAGATATGTTATTCCGCCAGTGACAAAGGGAATGCCTCTGTTTTATAACAACATTACCGCATCCCAGAAATTCACTTCCCCTCCGCCGCGATATACGGAAGCCAGTCTGGTGAAAAAACTCGAGGAACTTGGTATAGGAAGACCTTCCACCTATGCTCCGACAATATCCACAATTCAGAACAGGGGATATGTAATGAGGGAGGACCGGCCCGGAGAGAAAAGGCTTGTCAAAATAATCACACTTGAAAAAGGGAAAGCAGCAACATCCTCCAAAACAGAGATTACAGGTAAGGAAAAATCGAAACTTTTCCCGCAGGACATAGGGATGATAGTTAATGATTTTCTGATGGAGAACTTTTCGGATATTGTTGATTATCACTTTACTGCTGAAGTAGAAGAGCAATTTGATGAGATAGCTCTCGGCAAACTGAAATGGACAGATATGCTTCACAGCTTCTATGGTCCGTTTCATAAAACCATTGAAAACACCCTTGAGAAAAAAGACCGCACGACAGGAGCAAGGGTATTGGGCAATCATCCCGAGACCGGAGAGCCTGTATCAGTAAGAATGGGCAGGTTTGGTCCCGTGGCGCAGATAGGAAGCTCTGAAAACGGAAGCAAGCCCAGGTTTGCCGGTCTTGCAAAAAACATGCTGATAGAAACCGTTACACTCGAAGAAGCACTCGCTCTCTTCCGTCTGCCCCGGTCTCTGGGAATTCATGAGGGAGAAGAAATGATTGTGGGTACCGGTAAATTCGGCCCTTATATCCGGTATAAGAATAAATTCTTCTCACTGAAAAGAGGAGCCGATGATCCTTATTCCATTACTGCCGGAAGAGCTGTTGAAATTATCAGGGAAAAGAGTGAAAGTGATCAGAAAAAAATAATCAGGGATTTCGGGGATATAGTGGTTTTGAATGGCAGATACGGTCCCTATCTCACCAGGGACAAGCAGAACTTCAGGCTCCCGAAAGGAACTGATGCTGAAAAGCTTACCAGGGAAGATTGTATCAGTATCATTGAAAAAAGCAATAAACCGAAGAAAAGCTCCTGAGCAAACATGACAGATATTAAAGATTATTTCAATCCCGTAAGCATCGAACGATCAGGATTTGAACACCTGGCAGGGCAGGCCGGGTTCCCTCATAATATTTTTGTTCACACGGAAAATGCTGCTGTAAAGGACATCGGGAAATTCAAACTTGCGATATTCGGAGTTCCCGAGGGACGCAATTCGCATGGTACCGGCACCATGAAAGGTCCTGACAGCATCAGGGAACAACTTTACAAACTGGCCAGGATACCGGGCAGATCAAAGATCATTGACCTTGGAAACATGAAGCAGGGTGTTACCTTCAATGACACAGTTGCCGGACTTGCTGACATCCTGTGCTGGCTGATAAATGAGGATATATTCCCTGTTATCATGGGAGGCAGCAGTGCACTGGTAACGGCAATTGACATCGCATTCACGCGTCTCAGGACGAAATACTCCCTTATTGCAGTCGACCCGAGGATTGATTTTATTAATGAAAATAAAGAGCCGGATTCCTTTAATTACCTGTATAATCTTCTGCATAATCATAAAAGCACCTTCAGTCATTACATAAATATAGGTTACCAGACATATCTTAATGATCAGCAGGTAATTAACCGTTTACTGAAGCGTAAGTCGGAACTTATCAGGATTGGTGATGCAAGGAGAGCCATTCATCTTACCGAACCTTTTTTCAGGGATTCGCATGTTGCTGTTTTTGATATCTCAGCAGTCAGGCAGTCTGATGCACCGGGTACAATCAGCCCTTCTCCCAACGGCTTCTACGGAGAGGAGATCTGCCTTCTGGCAAGATATGCCGGTATATCGGATAACCTTAAAGTCTTCGGTCTGTTTGATGTGAATCCCGATCTTGATGTCAGGTGTCAGACTACAGGTCTGGCAGCACAGATACTGTGGTTTTTCCTTGAGGGTTTTTCGCAGAAGCAGTATGAGGCTCCGGTTTTAAGCTCTGCGAATTCAGGGAGGTTCATTAAATACCATGTTCGTGTAACAGACCTGAATGATGACCTGATCTTCGTTAAAAGCAACCTTACTGACAGATGGTGGATGGAAATAACTGCCAGGGACGACGGGAATATCTATATTGCCTGTTCACACGAAGATTACCTTAAGGCGAACCGGAATGAAGTACCCGAAAGGTGGGTGCAGGGATATGAAAGGTTAAAATCCTGATTACTGGTTGTTTTAGATATGTTAATCACCAGTATTTGACCATTCATCAAAACAATCTTTTTTTTGCCCCAAATAAATAAAAGTATATTTGTTTACGTTTTATATTTTTATTTATTTTACTGGTTCTGTTCACGCATACTGTATCTGAAGGAGAAGAAATGAAAAAACTAAAAATTACATTTCTTTTTTTAACACTGATAACCTGTTCCGTCTGGTCACAGCAGGATCCTCTTTCGAGTCAGTATATGTTCAATACGATGTCTTACAATCCCGGCATTGCCGGAATATCGGGAATGATCTGTGCAACAGCGCTTAACAGGCAACAATGGCTTGGATTTGAAGGAGCTCCTTCAACTACTGTTTTCAATATCACCGCACCTGTGTCTCCCTTCAGGATCAAAAGCGGTGTCGGTTTGCTGATAGTAAGTGATAATATCGGATTTGACAAGGATATAAATGTTTCAGCTGCATATTCTTATCTGATGGATATCGGCATGGGTAAGCTTGGCCTTGGCGTAAACCTGGGGATAATCAACAAAGCTATTGAGCCGAGCTGGAACATTCCCAACGGGGAGGGATTCACGCAGGCTAATGAAGATCCCCTCATACCGGTCAACAAGGAAAGCGTTATAGCATTTGATGCAGGGATAGGGGCTTATTACAAAACTGAGAAGTACTACGCAGCTTTGTCGGTTACACATATTAACCAGCCAAAAGTAAAGTTCACGAAAGACAATTCCAGTTCTATCAGTTATATCAGCAGACACTATTACCTGACAGGTGGTTATACGATTCAGCTGCCTAACCCTTCTCTTGAGCTGCTGCCTTCTTTTTTTGCATTCAGCGACGGCAAAGTGGTCCAGTTCAGTATCACTTCACTGATACGATACAATAAAAAGATATGGGGAGGCGTTTCCTACAGGGCCGGTGATGCTCTTACAGGCATGGTTGGTTTTGAGCTTTACAACGGGATCCGTATCGGTTATGCCTATGATTTTCCAATGTCGGATATAAGGAAAAACACAAGCGGATCACATGAGTTTATGGTTAACTACTGTTTTGATCTCAGTCTGGGTAAAAGCCCGATGAGATATAAAAGTATCAGATTTTTATGATTATTAAAAAAAAATAACTTACTTGCATTATAAATTCTTGAGAAATATGAAAAAGGTTATCCTATCTGCACTGATAATAATAATCTTGTTGAGCGGGTGCGGTTCTTCTAACACCGGTGAGCTGACCGGTGTACTGGGAAGGAAAAAGTTTTTTGAACCGGTACCAATGGAGATGGCATTTATCCCTGCCGGAAGTTTCGTTATGGGTCCCAGCGATCAGGATGCTGTGTTTGCAATGAACAGCCTTTCCAAGTCTGTTACCGTTGACGCATTCTGGATGGACCAGACAGAAATAACCAATAACAAGTACCGCCAGTTCGTTTACTGGATTCGTGATTCCATACTCAGGACAAAACTTGGCGAGGCCGGTATAGCTGAAAGGGAGTATTTTCTTGTTGATGAGGAAGGCAATGTAATTGAGCCTAATGTCATCAACTGGGAAGAAAAAATTGATCCGGAAGAGGAGACCACCAAGGGTATTATCGAAGAGATGTATTATCCGCCTGAAGAGAGGTTCAATGGCAGGAAGCAGTTTGACGTCCGCAAATTTAACTATTCATATTTCTGGGTTGATTACCAGTCAGCTGCAAAAGCAAGATATGTCTATGACTATGAGAACAATACAGGAAGGTATGAAGGACAGATAACCAATCTTGACGGATCAAAGACTGATATCCGGGACCGTTCCTCATTTATCAAGCACGTGGTAATAAACATATATCCTGACACACTTTGCTGGATCAGGGATTTCACATACTCATTCAATGATCCGCAGGCTGATCTTTATTTCTGGCATCCTTCTTTTGACGATTATCCTGTTGTAGGAATAAACTGGCCCCAGGCAACAGCTTTCAGCAACTGGAGAACCGATTTTATGAACTCAGCTCTCAGAAAACAGGGTATTGTAGATGTCCAGAAATACAGGCTGCCGCTTGAAACAGAATGGGAATATGCCGCCAGGGGCGCGCTCGACCTGTCAATGTATCCGTGGGGAGGTCCTTATACAAGAAATTACAAAGGCTGCTTCCTCGCAAATTTCAAACCCCTTCGCGGAAACTACATCGATGACGGAAATGTATATTCAGGAAAAGTAGGATCATATGAGCCAAATGAATATGGACTTTATGACATGGCAGGAAACGTTTCGGAATGGACCTGCTGTGCATATCACCCGTCAGCATATATTTTCCAGCACGACCTTCAGCCTAACTATGAATACAATGCAACACCCCAGGATCCTCCTGTGATGAAACGCAAAGTCATCCGCGGCGGTTCCTGGAAGGATATCTCATACTTCCTTCAGACAAGCACGAGGGATTATGAATACCAGGATTCGACCAAGCCTTATGTCGGATTCCGTAACGTAAGATCTTATATCGGAGCAGAAATATAATTGAAATAACCCTAAAATAATCAGGTATATGAGCCTAGCAGAATTAGTACAAAGCAGCGGATGGAAGAATTTCATCGCAAAACTTTATGGTTTGGGTGCTTCCGTCGTTATTGTCGGTGCACTGTTTAAAATACAGCACTGGCCACTGGCAGGAACAATGCTTACTATCGGTCTTCTGACAGAAGCTGTCATTTTCTTCTTTTCAGCATTTGAACCATTGCATGAAGAGATAGACTGGACACTGGTCTATCCTGAGCTTGCAGGAATTCCCGATGAAGGCGAAGAGCTTCCTGCCCATGGCAGCGGGAAGCAGCGTGACGCTATTTCCCGTGGAACGGGCGGCGGCGGATACGGAGGCGGTGCAGGATCAGCAGCTCTGGCAAAATTTGATGAGATGCTGGAAAGCGCTGAGATAACTCCTGACCTGTTCAGGAACCTGGGTGTAGGAATGAAGAAGCTCAGCGAAACAACTGCCAATATGAACGCTATGGGAGATGTTACTGCTGCTTCAACAAAGTATATGTCATCCATCAATACAGCTACTGATTCACTTGGAAAGCTGACAGAATCCTACCAGGCAACAACCAAGGCTATAAATGATACCGGCTCAACATACAAGAATATGGCTGATTCGTTCTCGATAATTGAAGTCGGAGGCAAATCATATCAGCAGCAGCTCGAAACACTGAATAAGAACCTTTCTGCATTGAATGCTGTATATGAACTGCAGAAAAAAGGAGCGGATGATCATCTTAAGGAATCAGAATCACTCTACCAAGGCCTTCAGGGACTGATGAAAGACCTGACTGATTCGGCTGGTGATACCAAAAAATACCGTGAACAGATTACAAAGCTTAACGATAACCTGACAGCGCTTAACAGTGTTTATGGAAATATGCTTTCTGCAATGAATGTTAAATAATACAACATTTGTGTAACGAATTAAACTAACCGAAAAATGGCTCACGAAAAGCTATCTCCGCGACAAAAAATGATCGGTATGATGTACCTGGTGCTTACCGCCATGCTTGCACTTAACGTATCAAAGGAAGCCGTGGATGCATTTAAAAAGGTTGATAAGGGTCTTACTCTTACCGTCAAAAATTATGCACTCAAAAATAACCTTCTATACGCCGATTTTGACAGAGCCGCTGCTGAAAATCCTGCTAAGGCAGGCAAATACAGAACTTCTGCATTCGAGGTAAAGGAACGTGCTGATGAATTATTTAACTACCTGCAACAGCTTAAAATTGAAATAATTACTGAAGCAAAAGAAACTTATGCAATTAATGGAACTGAAATTGACGTTGATACCATAAAAAAAATTGACGAGAACAATATCCCATCGCAGATCCTTATCGGTGCTAATGAAGACGGTAAAGCTTTCGGTCTTAAAACGTTGATTATAGCTTACCGCGAGCTCCTTATCGGGAAACTTGAGGGCGGTAACCAGACCGCTGAAAATGCGATACTCTCCAGCCTCAATACTGACGACGGCAAGGACCCGGGCGGAGATCCCGAAAAATGGGAAAACCTGACATTCCATAATCTTCCACTGATTGCCTGTATTACCATCCTTTCAAAGATGCAGGTTGATGTCCGCAACGCTGAGACAGAAGTGCTTAATTACCTTTATACGCAGATTGATGCTTCATCATTCAAATTCAATAAACTGAAAGCAATAGTAATTCCGACATCAACTTATGTAACTGTCGGAAGCACCTACGAAGCTCAGGTATTCATTTCGGCACAGGATACAACACAGCAGCCGGAAATTAAAGTTGGTGATCTGGTCCTTCCGCTCGATGATGCCGGAAGAGGTATCTACACAGTACGTGCAACATCAGTTGGAAACAAACCATGGGGTGGAGTCATAAATATGAGAGCTCCTGACGGATCCATTAAGCCCTATGAATTTGAATCTTCATATTACGTAGGTGAGCCAAATGTAGTTGTATCTGCTACAGCAATGAACGTCATGTATAAAGGTCTTGATAATCCTGTAGATGTTTCCGTACCGGGCGTAAGCCCTGATAAAATTAAAATCAGGGTGGTAAACGGAACCTATTCGCAGAAAAAGGTGCAGAATGCCAGAGGTGAGTTTTTCAGGGGTAACTGGTCCGTCAGTCCTGACCAGGTTGGCAGAAATGTACAGGTGATTGTTTCGACAGAGGATGCATCCGGGAAAGCATCATCCCATGCTCCGATTGAGTTCAGGGTAAAACCCCTTCCGACTCCGATAGCCAGCTTCGGCGGAAAATCATCCGGTAAAATATCAAAAGCTGAAGCTGTTTCTCAACAGGGAGTTTTCGCCTCAATGGGTGCTGACTTCGACTTTGAACTTAAATATGACATAATGGGATTTACAGTCTCATACTTTGACAGGGGTGCCGACAGAATTGAAGACAGTGACAACTGGAGATTGACCGAAAAGCAGAAAGCTATCCTCAACAGCGTCACGAGAGGCAGGGACCTTACTATTAAGAATATCCGCGCCAAAGGACCTGATGGGGTAACCAGGGACCTTGGAGCAATTGTACTGACAATAGACTAAGCTGTTCAATATAACATAGATATATTATGAAGAAGAGAATAATAGTGGGTATTATCGTCGTGGCGTTTACTGCAGGATTGTCAAGAGGACAGCAGAGTTTCGGCGATATTTACCAGAAATCGATTCCGGAAGCAAAAAAGATAGATTATCCTTTCCTCAGGGAGGCTGAGGTGATCTGGTCAAAAAGGTATTATCGTCTGGTTGACCTGAGAGAAAAAGCAAATCATGCGCTTTATTATCCGACTTCCAAAACCAACGATGGGCGACAGAATCTTATTGGAATCCTGCTTGAAGAGATAAAAGCCGGAAAACTTACTGGTTATGACTATTATGATACTTCCGTACCTACCACCTATGAAGACATCAACACAAAATTGGGTGCAAGGGAAAGAACGATCCAGGTACAAATTGATGCTTTTGGAAATACGAGGGATTCAACCATAATGGAAGAACCCAAACCCGAAGAAGTAAAGCAGCTGATGTTGTACGAAGAGTGGTATTTTGATAAAAAGCTGGGCAAGCTGGATGTCAGGATCATTGCAATATGCCCGTTCTATATGGGAATGGATCCTCAAACCAGCCAGCCGCAAAAAATTGCTTTGTTCTGGATCAAATTTGATGAGGTGAGGGACATCCTTGCAACCAAGGAAGTATTTATGTCCAATAATGATGCACAGAGAATTTCATATGATGATCTCTTTATGCAAAGGAGGTTCAACAGCATGATCTATGGTGAATCAAACGTATACAATGACAGGTATATCAGTGATTATACAATAGGTAAAACTTCACTCTTCGAAGCTGAGCGGATAAAAACTGAGCTATTCAATTTTGAACATGATCTCTGGGAATACTAGAATATAAAAGAGGCGGTCAGTACCGCCTTTTTTTTGCTCACTTTATAAGATACCACAACTTCCCCAGCCTGTGAGGATAATAGAGCATTGCCTTCCAGCCATTTCTGCAGCTGTATCTCTTTTTCATAAAATCCACTGAAGGGAACAGATCTCCTATTATATATATAATCTTCCGGTGAATCCCGGGTATTTCCGCTACTGTGTTCCGGTAAGGCAGCGATTTGTCAGGAGCCGGATTGTTTTTGGGACTTTTCAGGAAAAAACCAAACTTTCCGGCAGAATCGGGATTATGATACTTTGCAGTAAAATCATCCATCCATTCCGGGAAAGTCATCTCCCAGAAATCTCTCAGAATCTCAAGCTTGTGCGCAAGCACTTCACTTATACCTGCCTGCTCTGCGAGCCTGAACAGGTCTTCATTTATAATTCCTTCCCTGTTCCTGTCAATGAGAACAACAAGATCTGTATAAAGCCTAAGCTGTGACTCATTGTTCATCTCATGGTAATTAAGGTGTTTTATGAGGTAAAGGAAGAATATTTGTGCCTCAGGGATAAAAGCTCTTTCACCGTTTATATGTATTTCACAGCTGGTGCTTAAAAGCATCTCTGTCATGAACCTTTTACCTTCTCCGAAAAGCTCATGATGAATTTCAACTGAAAATCCGTTTTTTATAAGCGATGGCAGGTGTTTTCCTGTATAGGCGATTATCAGTTTATGAAATGGAGATTTTACCGGAAGTGACTTAAATCCATTTGCCAATAGTATGTTTCTGGCCATGATGCACTCATCCCGGGAAATAAGTATATCCACATCTGTCATCTGCCTGATGCCTTTATTTCCATAAAGTGTCAGTTCAAGAGCCATTCCTTTCAGCAGAACTGTCTTTATGCCAGCCTTATTCAGAACAGAAAGTACGCCCGCTAATTCATTGATATGGTGGGTATTCCTCGTCAGGTTGAGAATCATGATATTCTTCAGCGATTCATTCACTTCCTCAGGCATATTCTGCAGAATTCCCAGTTTTTCAAGATTATGGTACAGGAGCGCCCCTATACCATGTTCATTTGCCAGTTTTGCAAGATATTTCCAGTCAGTTACTACAGACGTAAGAAATTTTATTCTTTCAGCATGTTCCCGGGTGAAATCAAGACGGCATAATCCTAAAAGAAGCTTCTCCCCGCTGCTTATATTCAGATCACTTGTCATCTTACAAACCTTGAGGTTTGTTTTGTGTACATGGTGCAATACATCCCGTTTCTCCTTATCAGTTCATCATGAGTTCCTGATTCAACGATTTTGCCCCTGTCAAGAACAAGGATCCTGTCGGCAAGACTTACATTGCTGAAGCGGTGACTTATCAGGATGGTGGTTTTTCCCTTTACAATAGTTCTTAGCCTGCTGAATATTTCATATTCGGTATCAGCATCCAGCGCGCTTGAAGGTTCATCAAGCATAAGCAACGGAGCATCCCTGAACAGTGCCCTGGCCAGAGCCAGCTTCTGCCATTCACCCCAGCTGAGTTCACGGCTGTTATCGAACAGGTTTCCGATAACTGTTGAATAACCGTCAGGCAGGGTTTTGATAAGGTCATTTATCCCTGTCACGGTTGCAGAGGAGATGATTTTCTCATCCGGCTTTGTTTCATCAATATCGCCTAACCGTATATTTTCTCCTGCTTTCAGATTATAAAGCATAAAATCCTGGAAAATAACTGACAGGTATTTTCTATACTGCTCCGGATCCATGTTCCTTATATCATTCCCGTCATATTTTATTGACCCTGAATCAGGATCATAAAGCCTGCAAAGAAGTCTCACCAGAGTGGTTTTGCCTGCACCGTTTGGTCCAACCAGAGCGATTATCTCTCCTTTTTTAATCTCAAATGAAATATTATCAATAGTCCTGGTTTTATTCCCAGGGTATGTAAATGAAAGACTATCGGCTGAAATACCTTTTTTAAGGTCGCCAGCCAGGACCACAGGAGGCATTGCCTTAATGTTTTCATCCAGATTCAGGAATTCAAAGGTATCGCCAATAAAAAGAGAATCTTCGTAAAGTCCTGCAATTGAACTGAATAGATCTCTGAAATATACCATGCCTTGTCTGAAAGCGATGAGGAACATTGCCATGCTGCCCAATGAAATGGTTCCGCTTACTGTACGTCCGGCAATGAACAGCAGGGTGATCATCACTGCTGCTGCTTTGAAAAGATCTGAAACCAGTTCAATAAATGCTCTCTTTTTAACTATACTAATCTCTTCTTCCTTGGTCTTAAGGAATGATTTTCTGAAAAGAGTGATAAAGTAATTCCCAAGCCCGAATAACCGTATCTCCCTTGAAGGCCGGTCACCGGTAAGAAGCCAGTTGAAATAGGCTGTCTTTCTTGCCTCTGCAGTCTGCTGCCGCTGAAAATTATACAGGACGCCTGCAAAATGAAGCCTCAGCCATATTCCGGGAATATTGAAAACAATGAGAAGCACGGCAATTGACCAGTGAAGGGATGCAAGGATCCCGGCCATAAGTAACAGTGATACGAGTCCCCTGAACATTGAGACAAGGTTATTCAGGATACTGTTGGGCCTCCACGGCGCCTCTCTTGAAGCCCGTGCAAGACAATCAAAATACTCAGGTCTCTCGAAGTTAATAAGATCAAGCCTTACAGCTTTTGAATGCAGCAGGCTGTACATATAAGCTTCCAGCTTCATTGACTGCTTTTTGCGGATGAAATTTCCCAGGTCGGAAGATGCCTCATCAAGAAACCAGACGATAACAACTGCACCTATCAGCCAGACAACGCCATCAATTGATTTTTGCGGTGCGGCTGATACTGCTTCGGTTATGCCATCAATCAGACCTTTCAGGAGCCAGAGCAGGATCAGCGGCAGAAAACTTCGCAGAAAAGAAATGGAAAAATTTGTCAATGCCCAGCCCGGAGCACTCTTCCAGACAAGTTTAACTGCCTCCCCGAAATATCTGACTGTACGGTTCATTCAGTTTCTGTGCGCAAGATTTCTTAGTTTATTAAGCCTTATTATAAACCAGACCAATAATCTGTTATAAAGATAACCGGGTTTACGGATAAGTCTCTGCCCTGTTTCATTTCTTTTGCCTGACGGGTTTTCTGCCCGGATCACTTTTCCTGCAATCTGGTCATGGGAAACAGGCTTGTCTTCATTTATACAGCTGTCACCTCTTGTTATGAAATACGTTTCCCCTTGTTCAACTTCTATTCTTATCAGCCTGTGCACAACAAAACCTGTATCTCTTTTCCATGCAATAATTTCACCTTGTTTGGGTATCTGTTCATCAGAAACAGGTTCGATATAAATTATTGATCCCGGCCTGATGGCTGGGTACATGCTGTAACCATCGGCTTTCACTTTCAGGATTTTGCCTTCATCCAGCAGGGAGAATCCTGCCTCTTTTACTATGTTAAGATTATCGCCGCTCATCTTCAAGAATCAAGTCAATTATACTTTTATCAGGCTTGAAAAAGAGCTTTGCAACCGGTAAGGATTCTGTCATCACGGATACAGAATCCAGCAGCCTGGCAATAATTTCAGGATCCCAGTTGTGCTGGATGCAGTTTGCCATGATCAGGCTCATACGCTCAGCGCCACTGACAGGAATGATTTCGTTCTTCGTTCCGTGTTCAATTAAGAAGATTTTATCAATAGCTGATTCTTGTGGTACATCATTATTATAAACAGGCGTATTGTACATGAAAAATGATTTTTTTCCTTTTCTTAATATAAGCCTGTCATCGTGGATGACTTTTGCGCCACTTGTACCCCAGAGTTTAGCCATGGTTGTTTTCCCCTTGCCCGAAATGCCGCTGAAAAGATATCCATAACCTTCATGAAATGCGCCTGAGGCATGTATCATGATGTCGCCGTGAATTACAGTAAGATAATAAAGTATCAGTCCGTCAAGAGGATATGTCATAGGGTCTATTTCCTGATCAGAATCATTGAACCACAGATCCCATTCCTTACCCGTAAGTGAATATTGCAATACTGCATCTTTCTTTTCATGCGACTGAGGGAAGATGGTCTTAATGAAAAGATCCTTGCCGTGTTTGAAAATACTCCAGAATTCTTCATTCTTTTTGAGACGCATACCGTTTATTTCCTCGACATACGGAGCATTAAAAACCAGTTTTGTCCCGACGGGAATACTGAAATTCCCTGAATGCATCCTTATGAGGATATCGGGATTATTTTCAGAGCATAAAAAGCCAAGAAACCTTTCAGAAGGAACCAGATAAAGTCCATCATCAGCACTTTCAAACCTGATATTATAACCGGCTATATTTATATTGTAATACCTCATTCTTTAATAATGAGGTATTTGTGCATTTCTCCGATAAATTCAAAAACATCATCTGTTGCTGTCTTTTCGTCTATATCAAACTCCCTGATGAGGGCTTCTATCATATCTTCAATATTGTTTTCTCCGTCAATAAGTTCCCAGAGAAACGCTCCTGTTTCATTGAGAGTATAAACACTGTTCATATCGGCAATATTATCTGCGACAGGAACAAGGACATATTCATTACCTGTTTTTCTTGTAACAACTGAAGGCGAACGTAAAGGGACAGATTTCAGATCAGCCATATATATCATATTATAAATCAAATTTATAAAAATAATGGTTCATTTTCTTACCTTCGCAAAAACCAATAATTTATGAGCAGGAAGGGAATGCGGGGGAAAAGATCAGGTATTTCAAAAGAATCAGCCTCAGAAAAAATACTTTCAATTTTATCAGGAAGCCCTCAGCAGGGATTCAACTACAAGCAGGTTGCTAAAAAGCTTGATATCACTGATCCCTCTGAAAAGAGGATGATCTCTGAAATACTTAAGGAACTGGTAAAGAAAGGCACAATAAAAGAGATCTATCAGGGTAAATTCTGTGTCAAAGCAAGCCGGGGCTACATTACAGGCATCGTTGATATGACAAGAAGTGGTTACGGATTTGTCACTTCAGACGATATTGAAGAGGATGTGTTTGTTTCAGCAAGGAATCTCCGTACAGCATTGCATGGCGACAAGGTGAAAGTATGGCTCTTTGCAAGGAGAAAGGGATCAAGACCAGAAGGAGAGGTTGTTGAAATACTGGAAAGATGGCGCAGTTCATTCGTCGGAACAGTTGAGATAATGCCAAACTTCGCGTTCCTCATCCCGGATAACAAAAATATGCCGTTTGACCTGTTCATTCCGTCATCAAGACTGAATGGTGCAAAACAGGGTCAGAAAGCTGTTGCCAGGGTCATCGAATGGGATTCCAAATCAAAGAATCCCGTAGCTGAGATAATAAATGTCCTGGGAGAACCCGGGCTTCATGAAACTGAAATGCATGCCATCCTTGCTGAATTCGAGCTTCCTTTCCATTTTACTGAAGATGTTGAGGATGATGCGGAAAAGATACTTGCAGAGATAACTGAAAATGACATTAGAGCACGCCGTGATTTCCGTGATGTCCCTACATTCACGATTGATCCCGCAGATGCCAGGGATTTCGATGATGCCCTTTCGCTCAGGACCCTGAAAAACGGCAATTATGAGATTGGTGTACATATTGCAGATGTAACTCATTACGTAAAACCCGGTTCGCTTACGGAAGAAGAGGCAAGGCAGAGAGCTACTTCCGTTTACCTTGTTGACAGGGTGGTGCCAATGCTTCCGGAAAGACTCTCAAACCATATCTGCTCACTCAGTCCTTCAGAGGATAAGCTAACCTATTCAGCTGTTTTTGAGATGAATAGCAAAGCTGAAGTGATAAATGAATGGTTTGGAAGGACGATAATAAATTCAGACAAGAGGTTTTCCTATGAGGAAGCCCAGTATGTTATTGACACCGGTGAAGGCGATATGAAGGAACAAATTCTGCTGCTTCATGATCTTGCACAGCAGCTCCGTAAAAGGCGTTTTTCAGCAGGAGCTTTCCTTTTTGAAAAAGTGGAGGTTCAGTTTGATCTTGATGAGGAAGGTAAGCCCCTTGGCATAAGATTCCGTGATATGGGCACCTCAAACCAGCTGATTGAGGAGTTCATGCTGCTGGCCAACAGGCATGTTGCAGAACTTGTCGGAAAGAAATTAAGAGGCCGGACTTTCGTATATCGTATCCATGACAAACCCGATCCTGAAAAAATTGAAAGTTTCAGTCATTTTATAACACGGTTCGGATATAAGCTTGTTGAAGATGAAAAGACTTCACTGCCAAGAGCTATGAACAGGCTTCTGAATTCAGTAGCCGGGAAAAAAGAGCAGAATATTATTGAAACCCTGGCATTAAGAGCAATGGCTAAAGCTGTTTATTCAACTGACAATATCGGGCATTACGGCCTTTCGTTCAAACATTATACTCATTTTACATCTCCAATCAGGAGATACCCTGATATGATGGTTCACAGGCTTCTTACGGATTACCTGAATAATCAGGTTCCCGGTGAAAAGGAAAAATATGAAAAGCTTTGTGAACACTCTTCAAAAATGGAGCGTCTGGCTGCTGAAGCTGAGAGGGCTTCGGTAAAATACAAACAGGTGGAGTATATGAGCGATAAAACCGGGAAACAGTTCGAAGGAATCATTTCAGGTGTAACTGAATGGGGCATTTACGTGGAAATAATTGAGAACCAGTGCGAAGGAATGGTAAATATCCGGGAGCTTGGAGATGATTACTATGAGTACGATGAAGATAATTACTGTATCAGGGGGAGGTCAACAGGAAAGGTATATACATTGGGTGATAAGGTTACAATAGAAGTTGTAAAAGCCGATCTTCAGAAAAAGCAGCTGGATTACAGATTGGTATGACCCCCCTTCAGGGGGCAGTCCAGCTTGAGCTGTACGGGGGTTTTTGATCTGCTTCGATCAGCTTAAGCAATTCCTCTACAGCATCCTCCTGCGGAACATTTTTCCTGACAGGTACCATACCCCTGTATATATGCACTTTCCCTTCTCCCGTTCCCACATATCCGTAATCAGAGCCTGCCATCTCTCCCGGACCGTTAACAATGCATCCCATGATTGCGATCTTCAGCCCTGTCAGATGCCCTGTTGCTGCCTTCACTTTTCTGACTTCCTCCTGAAGATTGAATTTTGTACGGCCGCAGGTCGGGCACGAAATGTAGCGGTTACGGGTAATCCTGGCTTCTGTCGCCTGTAAAATTGAGAAAGAAAGTTCTTTCAGTTTTTCACCCTGCACCATGCCGGTGTTTGTGATACATATCCCGTCAGCCTGCTTCAGTATGAAGTAACGGCCCAGCAAAGCAGAAGCATCAATTACAAGCTTTTCATGATCATCTTCTGAAAAAACAGGACTGAGAAAGACCTTTCTGCCAGAGCGTTCTGACAGCAAAGGAGGTGTTTTACAGCTGAAAATCAGCATTTCACCCTGAACCAGGCTGTCGTCTTCCTTAAAATATCTGCCCTCAGCATATGTTATCACTTCGGGTCTGTAGAAACTGTTCCTTATTCTGAAACCCTGTGGTTTTACAGGTGTGGTAACACGTCCTTTTGATCCGCCGAGAAAATGTATTATTTCTTTTGCCACCGGAATCTCGTGTTCAGGATCCTCGCTCAATGACACTCTGATAGTATCTCCGATGCCTTCCGAAAGAAGCGCCCCGATACCGGCTGCTGATCTTACTCTTCCGTCTTCACCTTCACCTGCTTCAGTCACACCCAGGTGGATAGGGTAGGTGATCCCTGCTTTCTGCATAACCCCAACAAGCAATCTGTTGGATTCGACCATTATACCAGTATCGGAAGATTTAACCGAAAGCACAAGGTTATTAAAATTCTCTGACCTGAATATCCTGATAAATTCAACAGCCGACCTGACCATTCCTTCAGGCGTATTCCCATAACGTGACATTATCCTGTCAGAGAGAGAGCCATGATTGATCCCGATTCGTATGACTGTACTGTTCTCCCTGCAGACAGTGATCAGCGGAAGCAGCCGTTCATGGATCCGTTCCAGCTCTTCATCATATTCTTTATCTGATAGTTCCGTCTTAATAAATGCAGCTCTTTTATCCGCATAATTACCAGGATTTATCCTGATCTTTTCTACAATCCTGGCGGCAGTTTCGGCAGCAGCAGGATTGAAGTGAATATCTGCTATAAGTGGTGTGCTGAAACCGGATTTACGGAGTTCAATTTTTATGTTTTCAAGGTTTTGTGCTTCCCTTACTCCCTGTGCCGCCAGACGCACAAAATCGGCACCTGCCTCAATGATCCTTATGCACTGGGCGACAGAAGCGCCGGTATCAAGAGTATTTGTATTGGTCATTGATTGAATACGGACAGGGTGGGTACCGCCAAGGGGGATGGAGCCGATTAGAATAGGTGTAGAAATGTAAGATGACCCCCTATGGTCCCCCTGGGAGGGGGACAAATTTCCATTTTTATTTATTTTATCAATCATTTTTACTTCATGCGGTTTCCCTGTGAGGGCAACCATATTTCGTTGATGAAGAGTTTAATTTTTAATAATGAGTGGTTTAATTCAGTTTCAATTTCACGGCTTGTAAAATGAAGAACATGATAACCATTCATCCTTAGCATTTTATTACGATAATTATCGGATTCTATTTGGCTTAGTAATGTATGCACCTCTCCATCTACTTCAATAATCAGCTTCAAATCATGACAATAAAAATCAGTAATAAAATCAAGTATAGGATATTGTCTTCTGAATTTAAAACCTCCGATTTGCTTTGATCTGATTCTTGACCAAAGAATTATTTCAGCTTTGGTCATATTGTTTCTTAATTTCCTGGCCTTCCTTCTTAACTCCTTCTTCTCTTCTCCAACCATAAAGTCAACTTATTATTAAACAACACTTTATCCTCCCTCCGGGGGGATCACAGGGGGGTTATTCTAATTCCCAATCTACACCCTCTTTTCTGTCTTTTATAAGTATCCCGATTTTGTTAAGTTCTTTTCGTATTTTATCTGAAGTACTCCAATCTTTGTCTTGTTTGATAATTGATCGAATATTTAGACTAGCATCGATAACGCTGTCTATAAATAGATCATCAGTTACTTTAAGGGTTTTCGGTTTAAGTCCAAGTAAATCGATGGTAAAAGTTGTAAAAATATTTTTTAAGAGTTCGATATCATTAAGGTTAAGTCGTTCTTTTCCATCATTAGTAGAATTTATGTATTTCACTCCTTCAAATAGATGGGAAATTAGTACAGGTGTATTTAGATCATCATTAATAGCATCATAACATTTTTCTTTAATTTCACAAACGTTTACTGTAGAAGAAGGTGAAGGTTTGAGTTTGTTAAGAGTTTCCAATGCCTTCATTAAACGCTCAAGTCCACTTTCTGCGGCAATAAGTGCATCATTTGAAAAATTTAAAGTATTTCTATAATGAGATAGAAGAATAAAAAATTTAAGCGTCATTGGGCTAAATTTTTTACTAAGGAGGAAATGTGTTCCATTAAAAAGCTCATCAAGAGTTATGAAATTATTTAAAGATCTTGCCATTTTTTGGCCATTAATTGTAATTAGATTATTGTGAATCCAAAATCTAACAGATTCTTTTCCTATTTTAGCTAAAGATTGAGCCATTTCGCATTCGTGGTGAGGAAACTTAAGATCCATTCCTCCGCCATGGATATCAAATACATTTCCAAGGTATTTTAAACTCATTGTTGAACATTCTAAATGCCAACCGGGATATCCCAATCCCCAAGGTGATTGCCATTTCATTAAATGGTTTGGAGATGCCTTTTTCCACAAAGCAAAATCAGAAGGATTTTTCTTCTCTTCTTTTTTCTTTAAGTTTTGTCTTTTGCTTTGAAGAAATTCAAACTTCCTCCCAGAAAGTTTTCCATATTTATATTTTTTAATGTATTTCAAAATATCAAAATAGACTGATCCATTTTTTTCATAGGCAAATTTCTTTTTAATAAGGACTTTAATAAATTCTTGTTGTTCTAGAATATGACCAGTTGCTCTTGGTTCGATGGATGGTTCATAAGTGTTTAGTTCAGTCATATTTCTGTGATAGTTATTCATGTATTTCTGAACGATTTCCATTGGCTCAAGCTTTTCCTGTATTGCTTTCTTTATAATTTTATCTTCTCCAGATTCTGATACTTCATCTTCTAAATGACCAACATCTGTTATGTTTCTTACATATCTTACCTTATATCCCAGATGTAATAAGTATCTATATAGCAAATCGAAAGTAATAGCTGCTCTAGCATGCCCTAAATGAGCATCACTATATACTGTGGGGCCACATACATACATGCCAACAAATGGAGAATTGAGTGGAATAAAAAGTTTTTTTCTCCTAGTTAGAGTATTATAAAGTTTCAATTTGCTTTGCATTATACCTTTCTTTTTGCAAAAATACGCAATTCTTTTCTCCCCCTCACCTCTTCCCCCCTGGATTGTCCATGTACTCACCCCCTTAAATTCCCCCTCTCTACTTCGTAAAGAGGGGGAACTTATTAATTTGCAATGATTTACTCCCCCTCTTTGCTTAATCAGAGAGAGCCTGTCCCGGACTGCCGGAGGCAGGTCGGGAGGGTTGGGGGGTGAGTACGTGAAATATTAGGATTGAATTTTTTTTGTATTTCATAAATTCCTTTATATATTTGTCCCCACAAATCAAATATTCCTTCCAATTAAGGGTGTTTGGTTTTTATTAAGAAGGGCGGAGAGATTAGGCTCTGAGAAACCCTGGCAACCAATCCCGAGTACTCGGGAGAACGGTGCCAAAACCTAATCCCGGGAAAGCCGGGAGATGATAAAAATAAACACGGAAACCATGAAGTCATTTCATCTGACCCGAAAGAATCTCACGATGCCGCTCATGCCTATGGACATGCGCCGGCAGGGATCCTGATCCGGAATTAATCAGGTTTAAATATGTTGCAGGATCATTGCAATGACGGGATTATTATACCTGTTTGCAGGATTGGTATAAATAATAAAACATTTTCAAATGAAAAAGAGAAAAATACATTTTGAGACTTTACAGATACATGCAGGACATCACCCTGACCGTGAAACACACTCCAGGGCAGTTCCTCTTTACCAGACGTCATCGTACATTTTCAGGAACGCAAAACATGCTGCTGATCTTTTCGATCTGTCGGAACCGGGTAATATTTATACCAGGATACAGAATCCGACGACTGAAGTTTTTGAGAAGAGGGTAGCAGCGCTTGAAGGAGGTGTTGCCGCACTTGCAGTTGCCTCCGGTCATGCTGCCCAGTTCATTGCTCTTTCAACCATAATAAGAAAAGGAGAGAATCTTGTAAGCTCCCCTTATCTGTACGGAGGTACTTTTAATCAGTTCAGAGTTACTTTTCCCGGACTTGGAATCGAAACGAAATTTGCCAGGGATCTCCACCCTGACTCTTTTGAAGCACTTATCGATAAAAAGACAAAGGCGATTTATGTAGAGACGATCGGCAATCCAGGATTCAATATTCCTGATTTTGACGCTTTTTCAGCACTGGCAAAAAGATACGGGATACCCCTGATCGTGGATAATACATTCGGCGGATGCGGCTACCTGTGCCGTCCAATTGAATTAGGCGCCAGCATTGTTGTTGAATCTGCTACAAAATGGATCGGCGGACATGGTACAAGTATCGGAGGAGTAATAGTCGATGCAGGAAATTTCAACTGGAGCAATGGAAATTTCCCTGTTTTTACAGAGCCCTCGGAAGGTTATCACGGACTGGTTTTCGGCGAAAGATTCTCACAAAAATCATCAGCAGGCAATATTGCATTCATTGTAAAAGCGCGCGTTGAAGGCTTAAGGGATCTTGGTCCTGCATTGAGCCCCTTCAATTCTTTCCTTCTTCTTCAGGGACTTGAGACGCTTTCACTCAGAATGGAAAGGCATGTAAAGAACACTCTTGCACTTGCCGAATGGCTTAAAACTCAGCCATGTGTGGAGAAAGTCAATTATCCGGGATTGCCGGGTAATCCAAATCATGCCCTGGCACAAAAATATCTTCCGAAAGGTGCAGGCGGTGTTTTGAGCTTCGTTCTCAAAGCTGAAAAACAAAAAGCAGCAAAACTTGTTGAGCATCTTGACCTGGTAAGTCACCTGGCAAATGTAGGTGATGCAAAAACGCTGATAATACAACCTTCAACCACAACTCATGCCCAGCTGTCAGCTGAGGATCAGATTGCGGCCGGAGTTGAGCCGGGACTTTTCAGGGTCTCAGTTGGACTGGAGCATATCGATGACATCATTTATGATTTTGAACAGGCGTTTAAAGATATTATCTGATGAAGACACTGAAATACAACCTGCCGTTCAGGACCGAAACCGGTGCTGTTTTGCCGTCCCTCGAAATTGCATACAACACCTGGGGAAAACTAAACCGGGAATCTGACAATGTAATATGGGTGTGCCATGCACTTACAGCCAGCTCTGATGTTGAGGCATGGTGGCCGGGAATGGTTGGCAAAGGGCTTCTGTTTGACCCGGAAAAGCATTTTATTGTCTGTGCCAATGTCCTTGGATCATGTTATGGTACAACCGGTCCGGCATCAGTTAATCCCGAAACAGGCAAACCCTGGCTTAACAGCTTCCCGCTTATCACTGTAAGGGATCATGTAAATGTCCACGAGATACTCAGGAATCACCTGGGTATAAAAAGGATACATACGATAATCGGAGCTTCAATAGGAGGATACCAGGCCCTGGAGTACAGCATTATGTTCCCTGAGCTTGTTGAAAGACTTATTCTTCTGGCTTCAGGAGCAAGGCAGACACCATGGGCCCTGGCGTTCAGTGAATCGATGAGGCTTGCAATGCAGGCTGATCAGACTTTTACCTCTGGTGATCCCGAAGGTGGCAAATCAGGACTTAAAGCCGCAAGGTCAATGGCACTAATAAGCTACAGAACGATGGATGCCTATAACAAGACCCAGCAGGAGGAAGATGATGACAAGCTTACTTCTTTCAAAGCAGCTTCATACCAGGCTTACCAGGGAGAGAAGCTGGTTAAAAGGTTCAATCCCTACTCCTACTGGTGCCTTACGTGCCTGTCTGATACCCATAATATAGGCAGGGGAAGAGGAGGAATAATAAATGCCCTCAAAAGAATCAAAGCAAAAGTGGTGTGTGTGGGAATCAGATCAGATCTTCTTTTCCCTACCGATGATCAGAAATTTATAACTGCAAACACCGGCAATGCGGAATACATTGAAATAGATTCATTTTACGGACATGACGGATTCCTGATAGAGACGGAAATTGTTACGGATGTAGTCAGGAAATTCTGGGAAAAAACTTTAAAATAATCAGACAATGACACGGGAAAAATTAAGAATAGGAATGTTCGGATACGGTTGTGTTGGACAGGGATTGCATGATGTGCTGAACAGCAGCAAAGGCTTTAAGGCTGATATTGTCAGGATCTGTGTAAAAGACAGAAAGAAGAAGAGAAGGATACCTATGTCGAATTTCACATTTGATAAGAACGATATCCTTAATGATCCGTCAATAAATCTTGTGGTTGAACTGATTGATGATGCCGATGCGGCATTTAAAATAGTTACAACAGCAATGAAAAAAGGCAAGAATGTTGTTTCGGCAAACAAGGTAATGATCGCAAAACACTTCAGGGAGCTTGTTGATCTTCAGGAAAAATACAAGGTGTCGTTCCTGTATGAAGCATCTGCGGGTGCAAGCATCCCGATAATCAGGAACCTGGAAGAGTACTATGATAATGAATTGTTATACTCACTGAGAGGCATCCTTAACGGCACAACGAATTATGTCCTTACCCTCATGCACAACCAGGGTATTGACTATAATGTCGCTCTTAATGAAGCGCGGGAAAAGGGATTTGCGGAATCGGATCCTACCCTTGATGTAGACGGGTGGGATGCAAAATACAAGCTTTGCATAATAACAGGACATGCATATGGAATGTTTCTTGATCCGGGTGAAGTATTTCATTACGGGATAAGCAATATCTCGAAATTTGATATCCAGTATGCAAAAGAAAAAGGACTAAAGATAAAGCTTGTACCTTTCGTTGGTAAAACAAGTGAAAATACCATAACCAGTTTTGTGCTTCCCCGGTTCATCTCTCCGGACAAATACCTTTATAATGTTGACAATGAATATAACGGAGTGATTACCGAAGCTGCTTTTGCCGATAAGCAGTTCTTTTCAGGCAAGGGTGCAGGAGGGCATGCAACAGGGAGCGCTGTATTATCTGATATATCGGCTAACTCATACGGATACAGGTATGAATACAAAAAATACCAGCAGGCTACAGTTACAAATTATACCCGTAACTTCAGGATTGAAATCTATTTAAGGTATAACGATGAAAAGGAGAAGGATATATTTGGATTTGAGGAAGTGTCGGAATACTTTAGCGGAAGGTTATACAAATATGCTATTGGCATAGTAAATCTTGACAGATTATATGAATTAAGGGAACAACTTCCCGGAATGGATGTTTTCATAGTAAATACGGGAAGAAAGGGAATAAACTAATAACCTCTCCCCAACCCCTCCCCCAGGAGGGAGGGGCTACACCATTATTAATTAGATGGTTCCCCCTTCTTCCGCGTAGCGGAAAGGGGGCCAGGGGGATGAGGCCAACCAAAAGGAATAAAAAATACTATAATGAAACCATCATTAGAAGATATTATACAGCAGCGTATCCTGATCCTTGACGGCGCAATGGGCACCATGATCCAGAAACACAGGCTTCAGGAGCAGGATTACCGTGGTGTTAAATTCAAAGATCATCCGAAACCGCAGAAAGGCAACAATGATCTGCTGTCTCTTGCCAATCCCGGGATTATCCTGAACATTCATAAAGGCTATCTTGAAGCCGGCGCAGATATCATCACAACAAATACTTTCAATGCGAACAGGATATCGATGGCTGATTATGGCATGGAGGATCAGGTTTACAATATGAATTTCCAGTCAGCAAAGCTTGCCAGACAGGCTATTGCAGAGCACGAAAATCAAGATGTGTATAATTTACACTTTATCGCGGGCACCCTTGGCCCTACAAACCGTACAGCTTCAATGTCGGCTGATGTCAACGATCCGGGGGCGCGTTCAGTTACTTTTAATGATCTGGTAAACGCATATTCCGGGCAGGCACGTGGCCTTATCGATGGGGGCGCCGATATCCTGATGGTTGAGACAATTTTTGATGTCCTGAACTGCAAGGCTGCTCTTTTCGCGATTGATACCGTTTTCGAGGAAAAGAAAACCAGGCTCCCGGTTATGGTTTCTGTTACGATTACCGATGCCAGCGGAAGAACACTTACAGGACAGACACTGGAAGCATTCCTTATTTCCGTGTCGCATTTTCCTCTCTTCAGTATAGGTCTGAATTGTGCCCTTGGCGCAGAGCAGCTGCGGCCGTTTGTACAGGAACTTTCAGCAAAAACAGGCTTTTATGTATCTGTCCATCCTAATGCTGGTCTGCCGAATCAGTTTGGTGAATATGACCAGTCAGCTGAATTCATGGCTTCAGTGACTGAAGAATTCATGAAAGAAGGCTGGGTCAACATTATTGGGGGATGCTGCGGAACAACACCTCAGCATATAAGGAAAATATCAGAAACAGCAAAAAAATATAAATCCAGAGCAAGACCAGCAGTTACAAGGTTTACAAGGCTCAGCGGACTGGAACCGCTGATAATAACTCCGGAGACCAATTTTGTGAACATCGGGGAAAGGACTAATGTTTCAGGATCGCGGAAATTTGCAAAACTGATCCTGGAAGAAAAGTATGGCGAAGCTCTTGCAATCGCCAGGAACCAGGTGGAAGGCGGAGCTCAGGTTATTGATATCTGCATGGATGAGGCAATGCTTGATTCAGAGAAAGCTATGGTGAAATTCGTGAATCTTGTCATGGCCGAACCGGATATAGCAAAGCTTCCCCTGATGATAGATTCATCACGATGGAATGTTATCGAATCGGCCCTGAAATGCATTCAGGGCAAGTCGGCAGTCAACTCAATAAGCCTTAAGGAGGGAGAAGATGTATTCCTCCATCATGCGCGCCTGATCAGGAAATATGGCGCTGCTGCTGTGGTTATGCTGTTTGATGAAAGAGGACAGGCAGATACCTATGAACGCAGGATAGAGGTGGCTGAAAGATCATACCGGTTGCTGACTGACAAGCTCGGATTTCCTCCGGAAGACCTGATATTCGACCCTAATGTGCTGGCAATAGCCACTGGTATAGAGGAGCATAATAATTATGCGGTGAATTTTATCCGTACAACACAATGGATAAAACAAAATCTCCCATATGCCAAAGTGAGCGGAGGGATCAGCAACCTGTCATTTTCGTTCAGGGGAACAGATAAAGTCCGTGAGGCAATGCATTCCGTATTCCTCTTTCATGCTATAAAAAGCGGGCTTGATATGGGTATTGTAAATCCCGGCATGTTGCAGGTTTACAGCGAAATACCGAAGGATCTGCTTGAACTTACCGAGGATGTCATCCTTAACCGGAGAAAAGATGCAACCGAAAGACTGGTAAAATTCGCCGAAGGCCTGAAGAGCGAAGTCAGAAAAGAGGAAAAAAGCGATGAGTGGAGATCATTGCCGGTGATTGACCGTATTAAACATGCCCTGATAAGGGGGCTTGATGAATATATTGAACAGGATGCTGAAGAGGCACGCCTGCTTTTCTCAAAATCAATTGAACTGATAGAGGGCCCCCTGATGGGAGGCATGAATGAAGTTGGTGATCTTTTCGGATCAGGAAAAATGTTCCTTCCGCAGGTGGTAAAAAGCGCCAGGGTGATGAAAAAAGCTGTTTCAAAACTGGCTCCCTATATAGAAAAAGAGAGCGCTGGTGCAGAAAAGAAAACGGCAGGGAAGATCCTGCTGGCAACAGTTAAAGGTGATGTACATGACATAGGAAAAAACATAGTGGGAGTTGTCCTGTCATGCAACAATTATGAAGTGATTGATCTCGGGGTCATGGTCCCTTCAGAAAAGATCATAGATACTGCGATCAGCCAGAGTGTCGATATTGTCGGCCTCAGCGGGCTGATAACCCCCTCACTTGAAGAAATGGTCCATGTTGCTTCGGAGATGGAGCGCAGGAAAATGACTCTGCCCCTGCTTATCGGCGGAGCGACGACCTCCGAGATCCATGCCGCAGTTAAGATTGCGCCTGTATATTCACATCCTGTCGTTCATGTAAAGGATGCATCCAGGGCTGCAGGTGTTATATCGGGACTGATCCGTGAAGATAACAGCAAGTATGCGGCATCCGTTTCCGATAAGTACAGCAAACTCAGGGAAGATCATAAATCAAGACGCGAGGAAAGAAAACTGCGGACACTGGGTGAGGCAAGGGAAAACAAACTGTATACAGACTGGAACAAGACGGAGTTGATCAAACCCCTTAAACCTGGACATCACGTCATAAATGAACTGGATCTGAGAGAACTTGTGAACTACATTGACTGGACCTTCTTCTTTTTTGCCTGGAAGCTATCCGGCAAGTATCCTTCAATTTTCAGCGATCCGGTAAAAGGAGGCGAGGCAAAGAAATTATACGATGATGCTAAGTTTTATCTTAATGAAATAATTGACCGGAAGATAATTACAGCAAAAGCAGTATTTGGATTGTATCCTGCTGTATCTGAAAATGATGATGTTATTATATATGAAGAAGAAAACATCCCCCCGGCCCCCTTCAAAGGGGGAGCGAAGAAGTCCGTTTTCAGATTTCTCAGGAACCAGGAACAGAAGGAGAAGGGTGTTCCAAATCTTT
>CAZGGZ010000008.1:35421-64462 GCA_964525415.1 uncultured Rikenellaceae bacterium
GTTTTCAGATTTCTCAGGAACCAGGAACAGAAGGAGAAGGGTGTTCCAAATCTTTGCCTTGCTGATTTTATAACTCCTGAATCATCAGGCAAGATTGATAATATTGGAGTATTTGTTGTATCTGCCCATATCAGTGAAGAGATCCTCAGCAGGTATAAGGATGATGATTACGCAGTCATAATGATACGCATACTCAGCGATCGAATTGCAGAGGCTTCTGCTGAGTGGCTGCACGAAAAAATACGAAAGGAATACTGGGGTTTTGCTCAGGATGAAAACCTGACCGTGGAAGAGATGCTTGCTGTAAAATACAGAGGTATCAGGCCTGCTCCCGGTTACCCGGCTTGTCCCGATCATACGGAGAAACGAATTCTTTTTGACCTGCTTGATGCAGAAAAAACAATAGGAGCGGAACTTACGGAGAATTTTGCGATGACACCGCCGGCTTCGGTAAGCGGTTATGTATTTTCGCATCCCTTATCATCCTATTTCAATATCGGCAAAATAGGACAGGACCAGCTTAAGGATTATGCTTCAAGAAAAAACATGACAATTGAAGAGGCTGCGAGGTGGCTAGCCCCAAACCTATAATATATTGAAGATGAGTGTTATAGATAAAATAAGAAACGCAAAGGGACCATTATTCACATTTGAACTCCTGCCCCCGCTCAAGGGGCACAGTATCGAAAAAGTCTATACGGCAATTGACAGGCTGATCGAGTTTCAGCCGGCATACATAAATTTTACAACCCATCGCAATGAGATAACATACAAGGAGAGATCTGACGGGCTTCTTGAGAAAAGGGTGACAAGGCTCAGGCCGGGAACAATAGCCCTGGCTGCAGCTGTAAAGTACAAATATAATATTACTGTTGTCCCCCATATCCTCTGCGGCGGATTTACCAGGGAAGAGACTGAAAACGTGCTTATTGAAATGAACTTCCTTGGTATTGACGATGTTCTTGCTCTCAGAGGTGATCCTCAGAGAGGCAGCCGGACATTTATCCCGGAAAAGGACGGGCATACTCATACTTTTGAGCTTGTGCGGCAGATCATCAACATGAACAGTGGTAAATATCTTGAAGAATCCCTTGAAGATACTATCGCAACCAATTTCTGCGTGGGTGTTGCAGGATACCCTGAAAAGCATGTTGAAGCTCCAAACAGTGAAACTGACATGGAAAACCTGAAATACAAGGTGGAGTCGGGAGCAAGCTATATCGTGACCCAGATGTTTTTTGACAACAGCAGGTTCTTCCGGTTTCGTGATGAGTGTAAAAGGATAGGGATAAACGTTCCCGTTATTGCAGGGCTGAAGCCTGTTTCAGCGCTTAACGACATTAAGCTGCTGCCCCAGACTTTTCATATTGATGTGCCCCCGGATCTTGTTTCAGCAATAAAGAAATGCACAACTGACAGGGAAGCCCGTGAAGTTGGTATAGAGTGGGCAACTATGCAATCAAGGGAACTTATTAAAGAGGGAGCACCGGGTATACATTATTATACTCTCGGCCGTTCGGATAATGTTGCCAGGATCGTTAAAGCTTCATTCTAACCCCCGGCCAGCTAAAGCTGTCCTGCCCCCTGAAGGGGGCTTGAATCCTGATTTTAATATAATTACTCTATAAAACCGGTAATTAGCCCCCCCTGATGTTTACAGTCAGGGGCGGGGGGTATTAGATCTTGAACGCCTTCTTTATCCTGTCCACATAATCCAGCTTCTCCCAGGTAAAGAATTCAACCTTCTTCGTCCAGATTTTTTTACCGTTGCCGTTTACTGCCCCGGGCTTGCTGCCGGGAACCTCATAATAGACTTCCACATTCCTGGTGAAAGGATTGCGCCCGAAGTGTCCGTACGATGCAGTTGGTGAAAACACCGGATTTTTCAGTCCCAGCCTTTTAATGATGGCATACGGCCTCATATCAAAAATGGTGCTTAGCTTTTTTGCTATTTCTCCGTCATGCAATACTTTCCCCTTTTCATTTTTTACATGAGCTGTTCCGAATGTATTTACATATAAGCCAACAGGTTGCGCAACACCGATTGCATATGCCACCTGAATAAGAGCCTGGTCGCAGACGCCTGCGGCTACAAGATTTTTGGCAATATGGCGTACGGCATAAGCAGCAGACCTGTCAACCTTTGAAGAGTCTTTCCCTGAGAATGCTCCGCCTCCATGCGCTCCGTGACCGCCGTAAGTATCAATAATGATCTTACGGCCTGTAAGCCCTGTATCTCCGTGAGGACCTCCGATGACAAATTTGCCTGTCGGATTGACCAGTAGTTTCAGATCTGCCCTGAACAGCTTTTGGATCCTTGGAGGAAGAGTTTTTTTAACTCTTGGTATAAGTACTGCTTCAATATCCTCCTTTATTTTTTTCTGCATGGTTTTCTCGGCAATTTTTTCAGCGGCAATCGACTTGTTCTTTGGAAGAACAAATTCGTCGTGCTGTGTGCTGATGACGATAGTATCTATCCTTTGCGGTTTGTGATTGTCGTCATATTCTATGGTGACCTGCGATTTGGAATCAGGTCTGAGGTATTTCATCTGCCTTCCTTCGCGTCTGATCGCTGCAAGCTCCTGGAGAAATGTATGTGCCAGCTCAATGCTTAACGGCATATAATTGTCCATCTCGCGGCAGGCATAGCCGAACATCATCCCCTGGTCGCCTGCACCCTGCTCTTCTGGTTTATCACGCACTACACCCTGACGTATATCAGCTGACTGTTCGTGGATCGTGGAGATCACTCCGCACGAGTCGCAATCAAAACGGTATTCAGCCTTGGTATAGCCTATGTCGCGTATAACCCTGCGCGCTGTTTCCTGAACATCAACCCATCCTGAGGTAAGAACCTCGCCTCCGCAAACAACAAGTCCTGTGGTGACAAATGTTTCGCAGGCGACTTTTGAGTCGGGATCCCATTTAAGGAATTCATCAAGCAATGCATCTGAAATCTGATCGGCTACCTTATCGGGGTGCCCTTCTGAAACTGATTCTGAAGTAAAAAAATATCCCATTGTCTTCTAATAAGTTAATATTTAACAACAGATGGGAAGAATGTTGATTGAAAAAAGGAATTTTCCGCATTTTAGCATTTTTTCCTGTGGTTGCAATCAGCTCAAATCTTTCCACCAGATAATTATGGCACAAAGCAAATAAAAAAATCCGTAAAATAAAAATATCAGCCGCCTGTCAGGTGGCGGAAAATCTCTTCAAGGTTGCTTTCTTCCTTTTTAAGAGACAGAACCGTCAGCTTACTGTCAACTGCAAATGCAAACAGGAGCGGCCTGATATCCTCCTCACCTTCTGCCTCAATAAACCACAGTCCCTGCCTGACCTGTTTGATCCTGACAACATTTTTGATTCTTTTTAATTGCTGTTCATCAGGGTTTTTGTCGAATTCGACATGAATTATCTGCCTCTGACGTTTTATTATTGAATAGATATCGCTTTTTTTCTCATCGATTACAATAACTCCTTTGTCAATAATAATTACCCTGTTGCATATCGCCTCAACTTCCTGCATGATATGGGTTGAAAGAAGGATTGTTTTTTCCTTTCCTGCATCTTTGATAAGGTTACGTATCTCAATAATCTGGTTTGGATCAAGGCCGCTTGTTGCCTCATCAAGGATCAGCACTCCGGGATTATGGATAAGAGCCTGGGCAAGCCCGACTCTCTGCCTGTATCCCTTTGACAGGGACCCAATCCTTTTTTTCTGTTCCCGGGCCAGACCGGTAATTTCTATGACATTGTCAATCTGTTTTTTAACAGAATTACCCGATTTGTACAGCGAAGCAACAAATCCCAGGTATTCCCTAACGTACATCTCGGGATACAGCGGATTGTTTTCAGGAAGATAGCCGATATTTCTTTTTATCTCAGGATTGTTTTCAGAAGCTTCAATGCCATTAACCAGCACATTGCCTGAAGTGGCAGGGATGAACCCGGTGATGATCCTCATCATTGTTGTTTTTCCGGCACCGTTGGGTCCGAGGAAAGCAACGATCTCTCCTGTCTTCACTTCAAAGGAGACATTGTCTAAAGCTTTCTGTTCACCATAAAGTTTTGTAACTCCCTGAACTACAATTGACATATTTTTAAGATCCTGATAAAATTCAGTTGCTAAGATAACGTGTTTTTTCTTAGCCTCACATTTACTAATTTTGGATATTACTGATAAAATACCGGCAATATGAATGGCCAGCCAGTAATTATCGTTGTGGTTGTAACCTATGTTACTCTTTTGATTCTCTGGGGTGTTTACCAGGGAAGGAAAGTAAAAACCGGCAATGATTTCGCTATTGCAGGACGAAAACTACCCGGATGGGCAGCAGCTCTTTCAGAAAGGGCAACAGGGGAATCTTCCTGGGCTCTCCTGGGATTGCCCGGAGCAGCATATGCGATGGGGCTTACAGAAATATGGACAGCTGCCGGTTGTGTGGCAGGTATTGTAACTGCCTGGGCATTCCTTGCATGGAGACTCAGGGATGAGGCTGAAAAATACAATGTTTCAACATTTACCGAATACCTGGAAGTAAAGCACGGAGAAACAGGAAAGATGCTCAGGACAATCTCAAGTCTTGCTATTGTTTTCTTTTTCTTTTTCTACGTGGGCGCTCAGTTCCTTGGCGGAGGAAAAACGCTTCATACCTTATTCGGATTGAAGCCAGGTATCGGGGGGATCATAACTGCTGCATTGATAATTCCTTATACCGTCTATGGCGGATTCAGAAGCGTGGTCTATACAGATGTGGTTCAGGCAATCCTTATGATTATCACCCTTGTCATCGGACCTGTCGTTGGCATTTTTTATATAATGAATACTCCTGATTTATATGCATCAGGAATAACAGAAGCGCTGGTAAAATCAGGAAGTACCTTTACATCTCTTACAGGTGCTGCAAAGGGATTTGGCGCCGGGCTGCTGATAACGGGAGGATTCAGCTGGTTCTTCGGATATCTCGGCGGACAACCTCAGCTGAGCGTCAGGTTTATGGCTATAAGTGATTCAAAGCAGGCCAAAAAAGCGCGTAATATAGGTATTGCATGGACTATTTTCGCTTATCTGGGTGCTCTTATGATCGGATGGATCGGCATAGCGATCTTCGGTCCTGCAGGATTGAGCGATCCGGAGTATGTAATGCCCAGCGTCATGCTCAGGCTTTTCCCTCCGGCAATAGCAGCCTTGCTTATTACAGGTGCTATTGCTGCAATGATATCCACTGCGGATTCTTTGCTGATCCTTTCTGCAACTGAGCTTTCTGATAGTATCCTTAAAAAGAAAGGTATTGATCAGAAGGATCAGTCGCCGGCCAGAACATTAAGAAGGCACAGGATAACCACTGCCCTGATAGCTTTGATTGCACTTATCCTGTCATATGTCTCCCCGTCAAAGCTTATTTTCACCATTGTAAGTTATGTCTGGGCAGGAATTGGATGCACATTTTCAGTGGTCATACTCTTTACATTATTCTGGAAACGGTTCCATGGAAGAGCCGCTGTTATCACGGTAATTTCAGGCTTGCTGTTTACGATCCTCTGGATAAGCGGAGGGTTTGAACAGCATTATAAGGTTACCGAATCGAAAACAGAATTTCTTGTTAACCAGAATATAATTGACAGCCAGGAAAAAGAAAGCCTCCTGATTCTGGAGGGTCAGAGATATGTGAATTCATCAAAATTTGAATCATTCGTGAAAAGCAGGCTTGCTGAGCCGGATGAAAAAAAACTTGCAGTTATTTCTTCTGCATACACTATAAAAGGAATTCCTGCACGACTTACAACATTTTTGTTTTCACTGATGGCGGCAATATTATCCACCATTCTGATTACACCATCCCGGTCTAATCGCCCCATCCGCCCATAAACTGGCCTGATTTCGCAAAAGAGGTTCTCGGGTTGACACAACATACCGGTATTTTTGAGCTGTTGGCAATAATGTACTGCTCCGAGGCGCCAACCATATAATCGGCAAATGTTATATTCTTGGTTGTCACTATAAGGATAAGGTCGGCATTTATTCTCTGCGCAAAATCAAGCGTCTGTTCTGCAAAATTGCCTTTGGGTATTTCATGTATCTCATATTCAATATTGTTCTGAATGAGATATCTGATCGCGAAGTTGAGGTTTGTTTTTGTTTTCTTGATCAGGCTTTGATCCGTTGAAGTAGTGACAATAATATGAATCTTCGAGTCAAAATACTTGCCCATGTAGATAGCCATCTGTGTTTTCTCCTTGTTTTCCCTCCTGAAGTCAACAGGAAAAACTATGTTATGATATCTCTCCTGGTCCAGAGGCGGATCCTGGATAACAATAAACGGCACTTTTGATTTTACAATGACTTTCAGTGCCCAGCTGCCGGTAAGCTTCTGCATGCCTTTCATTCCGTGAGTTCCCATGACAACGATGCTGGCCCCTTTGTCATTTACGAATTCAGCTATTGCAGTGAAAATGCTTCCCTTGGATATTTCAGCACCTATCGGCATATTGTATTTCTTGCTGCTTTCGTCAGCAACATGCCGGAGAAGGACTTTCTTTTCCCCTTCTTCCTTTTCCTTGATCCCTTTATCAACAATATGAAGAAGGCATACTTCATCCCTTACCATACGGCTTATCTTAGCTGCATGTGCAAGCGCATGCTCGGCAACAGGAGTAAAATCCCATGGTACGACTATAAGCTTTTTCTCTTCCATAATTGGTTACTATTATCAATTTAACTCAAAGTTATTCAGATTTTGCCAATTTTCAAACCATTTAGTATAGTCCGTCTGCTGTTTTACTGGTAAAACTGCTCAAATGAAAAAATATTTCAGAAACAGCGTATTAAAATGAAAAAGAGACCTTGTTTGCACAAAAACAGTGCCATAACAGAGCATTACACTGCATAAACGGATGTTTACGACCAACAATTTATTATTTTTGGGGGGAAATTTTTTAACGGAATGAAACAAACAAAGATCAGGAAATTGTTGACCTCACACAAAACCGGGGAAGATGTGCTGGTGAAAGGATGGGTGAGAACAAAACGGGGAACCAGGGACATTGCCTTCATTGCCCTGAATGACGGATCTACTATCAGGAATATTCAGATAGTTGCCGATAATGCATCATTTGATGAAAACATGATGAAGGATATTACAACAGGAGCATGCATTGCTGTCACAGGCAAGCTTGTTGAATCCCAGGGCAAGGGTCAGGATGTGGAGATAAATGCATCCGTAATTGAGCTTCTGGGTAAAAGTGATGCTGAAACATATCCCCTTCAGAAAAAAGGACATTCGATGGAGTTCCTCAGGGAGATTGCCCATCTGCGTCCGAGGACGAATACCTTCGGTGCTGTGCTGAGGATCCGGCACGTGATTTCATTTGCCATTCATAAGTATTTCAACGACAAGGGATTCTACTACCTTCATACACCAATCATTACAGGCAGTGATGCAGAAGGCGCCGGAGAAATGTTTCATGTCACAACAATGGACCTCGGGAATATCCCGCACACCAGCACAGGTGAAGTTGATTTCAGCAATGACTTTTTCGGAAAACATACCAACCTCACTGTCTCCGGTCAGCTTGAAGGAGAGCTGGGAGCTCTTGCCCTTGGCGAGATATATACATTCGGGCCGACTTTCAGAGCCGAAAATTCAAACACACCGCGCCATCTTGCTGAATTCTGGATGATAGAGCCGGAAATGGCTTTTTATGACAATAATGATAACATGGATCTGGCGGAGGAATTTGTAAAATACCTTATCACCTATGCACTTGACAACTGCCAAGAGGATCTTGAATTCCTTAATAATATGATTGACAAAGGATTACTCGACAGGCTCAGGTTCGTGACCGGGAATGAATTTGTCAGGATGACCTACTCTGATGCCGTGAAGATCCTTGTTGACTCAGGTGAAAAATGGGAATACCCTGTCGGATGGGGAAAAGATCTCCAGGCAGAACATGAGAGATACCTTGTTGAGAAGCATTTTAAACGGCCGGTAATCCTTTCTGACTACCCGAAGGAAATCAAGGCATTCTACATGAAGCAGAATGATGACGGAAAGACTGTCAGGGCAATGGATGTGCTCTTTCCGGGAATCGGAGAGATAATAGGCGGATCGCAGAGGGAAGAGAATTATGAAAAGCTCCTGAGCCGCATCAGGGAGCTGAAACTGCCTGAAAAAGATCTCTGGTGGTACCTGGAGACAAGGAAATTCGGCACTGCCCCTCATAGCGGATTCGGACTGGGATTTGAAAGGATGATCCAGTTTGTAACCGGAATGTTAAACATACGTGATGTCATTCCTTTTCCAAGAACTCCGAAGAACGCAGAATTTTAATATTTTTTTTCCGTTTATCAGTTGTTAAGCAGGGAGGATGTTAAAGCAGAAGTTACAGCAGAAATTGCTTCAAAAGCTTTCACCGCAGCAGATCCAGATGATCAAGCTGCTTGAGGTCCCTACGATACAGATTGAACAACGGATCAAGAAGGAGCTCGAGGAGAATCCTGCCCTTGAAGAGGGATCGGAAGATGATGAAGTGCCGGCCGAAGAACAGGAGGATGAAAACTTTGAAGAAGAGGACAGGGACCAGGATGAGTTTACACTCGATGACTATATCGAGGATGACGAGATCCCGGATTATAAACTTCAGACGAGCAATTACAGCAAGGATGATGAAAAGAGGGCTGAGATCCCTTTCTCGGCAGGCTCATCATTTCATGAACACCTGGAAGCCCAGTTTGGCCTCAGGGATCTGACTGACAAGCAGAAGGTACTCGGGGAATACATCATAGGCAATATTGATGAGGATGGTTACCTGAGAAGAGAACCTGCAAACATCGTTGACGACCTGGCGTTCCTGCAGAACATACAGACAACGGAACAGGAACTCGAGGAGGTTCTTAAAATAGTCCAGGACCTTGAACCTGCAGGAGTGGGTGCAAGAAACCTCAGGGAATGTCTGATGCTCCAGCTCGAAAAGAAGGATCTGTCAGATCCTGTCGTAAATCTGGCTCATTTAATCATAGATCAGTACTTTGAAGAATTCAGCAAGAGACACTATGATAAGATCATGGCAAGGCTCGGCATAAGCGAGAATTCTCTAAAATCAACCATTGACGAGGTCCTTAAGCTGAATCCCAAGCCCGGGGGTCTCTTCAGTGATGCATTTACAAAAACAGCACAGCCTATTATTCCTGACTTTATCCTGGAACATTCCGAAGATGGCTTTGACCTTCACCTTAACTCACGCAACCTGCCAGAGCTGAGGCTCAGCTCTGCATACAGCGAAATGCTGCAGGCATATACAAGGGATAAGGGAAACAAGAAGGAAATGAAGGATGCAATTCTTTTCGTCAAACAGAAAATAGATTCTGCAAGATGGTTCATTGATGCCATAAAACAGAGGCAAAACACACTTCTTCTTACCATGAATGCGATACTTGAATACCAGCAGGAGTATTTCATAGATGGTGACGAAACAAAGCTGAAGCCTATGATCCTCAAGGATGTCGCCGAGATGACCGGACTTGATATCTCAACAATCTCCAGGGTTGCCAACAGTAAATACATTCAGACACATTTCGGGATCTATCCGCTGAAATTCTTTTTTTCTGAAGGACTGCAGACCGACAGCGGCGAAGAGGTATCAACACGCGAAATAAAAAGGATTCTGCAGGATTGCATCAACAATGAGGAAAAGCGTCATCCGCTCACTGATGAAAGACTTACTGAGATCCTTCAGGAGAAAGGATACCAGATAGCGAGGAGAACCGTTGCCAAATACCGCGAACAGCTTAATATCCCGGTTGCGAGATTACGAAAGGAGATAGGAAGATGACAGGAAAAATCCAGTACGCCGGAGATGTCCTGGCAAAAATAATCTCAGTGATACTGCACCCTTTGTTTATCCCGGTATACGGCCTTCTGATAATATTTTCCGCTCCCACGCTGATAGGTTACCTTCCCTATGCAGTCAAAAGAATCTTGCTGATAATAATTCTGATAAACAATGTATTGCTGCCATTTTCTTTCATCCCCTACTTTAAATTCAGGAATATTATTTCCACATGGACAATTGACAGCAGGAGAGAAAGGATAATACCGCTTATAACTTCTTCTTTCTTTTATTCTGTAACCGTTTTCATTACATTCCGCTATCATATTCCTGCTTTCATAAAATCCTTCATACTGGCTGCCGCTCTGGTAGTAATTGCAGTTACTATTATCAATTTCTGGTGGAAAATATCGATTCATGCCGCAGGAGCAGGCGTCCTGGTCGCACTGGTAGCTGTCCTTTCCATTAAAATGAATGCCGGACTGCCCTGGTTCCTTATAGCGGTTATCCTTTCGGCGGGACTTGCCCTTACATCAAGACTGTGGCTCAATTCCCACAGCCCGAAGGAGGTTTGGTCCGGATTGTTCCTGGGGTTTCTCTGTTCAGGACTCCTTCTGCTCTTCTATTAAAAGCTCTTCAACAGCCCTGTCAAGAAGTATTTTGCTTTGCCCTGTCAATTCATCAGTCCATCTGCATTTTACAGAAGCAGGACATATTTCCCCTGTTAATTCCTTTTGCCGGATCGCTGAAAACCATCCTTTCCCTGCAAGGCTTTGTGCAAGATATTCCTGCTCAGTCTGCCCGGGTGTCGGTATCAGAATGGCGCTGCGACCAAGATCTATCAGTTCCATTACTGAAGTATATCCCGACCTTGTGATAATGGTCTCGCTGCTCATGATCACTTCCTTCATTGCCAGAGCAGGCAGATGATCATACCATATTATATTATCAGTTCCTGATTTATGTTCTGTACCTTCAGGTTTACCTCCAAGAAAGATTGTCATTGGTTCCTTATCCCTGAAAATATCTGACAGCTTTTGCTTCAGTATTCCTTTTTGCGGTTCAGGCCCGGACAGCATAACTGTATTGTGCCGGACATTTACAGGATTTTCACCGGAAGTTGCTTTGATGCGGGAAAACCGGGATAAGAGCCCTATGTACCTTACATTACCCGGAAGTTTCAGATCATGTGATAATCTGCCGGATATGTTAAGGTCGCCCGGCAGATCAGGGATAAAGCATAATGAGTATCTTTTAATTATTGCCCTGTGAAGAAAAATGCCAATGAATTCGAGGAATGAAAAGGGCGCCGGAAACGGAATCCGCAGCATATGTGTTACATAGACCGAAGTGATTTTACGGTTCCAGAGACCGAACCGGTTATCACTTATCACTATGTCAATATCATTTTCAGTGATTATTTTCTTCAGCTGCCGGTGCTCGTGTGTTATGTGATGAATCAGAACCGGGATGTCTGCCAGAAGCTTCAGGTACTGGGGCAGGAACCCTGAATAGCCTGGTTTGTATCCGGGGAAATCGATATATATGAGACCCGGAAGTTCTTTCCTGATGAAGGACAGGTGCTCCTTCCCGGCTCCGATAAATATATTATTCCCTGTCTCCTTCAGTTTCTCCGCAAGAGCGATCATGCGTCCGGCATGCCCCAGCCCCCATTCAAGAGGACAGATCAGTATATTCCTTGCATGTTTCAAGTTCAGCCTGAAACCTGTGTTTTAATGCCAATACTGTTGACAAGGGAGGCAATCCGCTTTAGCTCAGTAAGGGGAACCTTTGCAAGCTGCCCTCCTTCCGGAGTATCCCTCGATATAGTATATATCATTACCTCAGCCGGTCTTATTCTTTTTATTGCTTTCAGCCATGCATCCAGCTCTTCTTTTGTAGTATTGTCAATCCGTTTTCCTTTGAATATCCCGCGAAGAAAAAGTGTCTGGACAATCAGCTGCCCTTTAAATCCTTCAAGGTCACTGATCAGTTTGTCAGTTTTTACATTTACCCCCGGCTGGTTATGGATTTTTACAGTGAGGTCAAAGGCTGAATCCAGCTTCAGGATATTCTGATCGACCTTGAGAAGAGCCTTTTTGATATGAGGCCTGGAAATTGCTGTGGAGTTAGAAAGCACGGCAATTCTCGCATCCGGGAAGTATTTGTCCCTCAGTATTATACTGTCGTCAATTATCCCGGGGAATTCGGGATGAAGTGTTGGTTCTCCGTTGCCGGCATAGGTGATCACATCAGGTTTCTGTTTATTTTCTTTCATCGAGAAGAGCTTTTTTTCAAGAGCTTCAAAAACCTCCTTTCTTGAAGGGAGATCCTTCCCTGATGCATCAGACTTATGTGTCCATCCGCATTCGCAGTAGATACAGTTGAAGTTGCAAATCTTCCTGTTCGAAGGCAGAAGGTTGATCCCAAGTGAAACTCCCAGCCTGCGGCTTCTTACCGGTCCAAATACAATACTATCAAACAGGAATGTAGCCATTCATCCGTAATAAACAGTGTCAAAAATATACATTTTAAACCTTAAAGTAAAAATGAAGAACTTGCTTCAATGTATTATTTATATATACCCCCTTCCCAACCTTCCCCCAAAGGGGAAGGAGCTAACCAATCCTTTCCCCCTTGGGGGAAATAAGAAAGGGGGTAAAAGAGACTTAAAATCTAAACCAATCTTTTTACTGTTGTCTCAGGCAGGAGTCTCAGTTTCTGCAAATCAAGATTTTCAAGAAGAAGCAATCCCGGTTTTTTGCCGGGTTCGATTTTTCCGTAACTCTGTTCTTCTCCCAGGGCTTTTGCTCCGTTTATGGTAGCCCAGCGGATCATCTCTTCAAGTTTCAGTGACGGGAAATAACTCTGCAGGGTTTTCAGTTCCGAAAGGATGCTCAGTTTATGATTTGAAGCAAGGGAGTCCGTACCTATCACTATTTCGCATCCCTCTGAAGAAAGCATTACGGCAGGAGGAACCCTGTTTTCAATATACAGGTTCGCATTCGGGCAGAGGCACCAGAATGTATTTCCCCTTTTAAGGATCTGCCTGACTGTTTCCCTGTCGGAGAAGGTATTGTGGACAAGGATCAGTGATCCGGATGGTGTAACCTGATCCAGAATGGCAGTAACAATATTTTCCGGTGTTTCAAGCCTGGCAGGAAGCATCCCTGCCTTTTTAAATGCTTCAAAAAGAGATCCTGCGTGTTCAGAAAGGAATGTCTGTTCTCCTTCGGTTTCCATGAAATGAACTGAGGTAACCCTGTTCTTCATGGTTCTCTCCTTTATCAGCCTGAAAAGCGGCAGCGACACCGAATAAACAGTATGCGGCACAATGAATGAATCCAATCCCGATCTCCGGGAATCGTCATACAGCCTTACTATTTCATTGATCCTGGTTTCTGCCTTCTCAGGATCAGTAGCAAAAACCTCCAGCATGTTCAGGTATCTGATCCGGCTTTTAGCTTTGATTCTGAAAGTCACAGCTGTATTGCAGATATCCGCACAAACCTCCGTCCCTTCGTTATGAAGATCGCGGTCTGCAGAAATTGCTGCTGACAGAATAACATCCGGATCACTGTCTCTTGTATCCTGAAGGTTTATTAGAAATCCCCCGAGGCCTGTGCGTTCGGGCACTGCGCCCCTGAGATGTGAAAGTTCGAGATGGCAGTGGCAGTTTACAAATCCGGGGATAATTATCCCGTTATAAAATTCCACGGAGCTTTTTTCTTCCAGGGAGCCTTCCCTATCTTCCACGCTTATGATGGTCCCGTCATCATTTACCGTGATTATACCTCTCCTGAGGGGTTGTCCTGTATTTGTAAAAATGAATTGTGCCGAAAAGCGTTTCATTTTACAGCGCCGGAATAATAAAATGATATGTTTTCAATCATTGCAATACGCTCTCCTGCATCGGGATTGCTGCCATAATCATATAGACAGCCTGTAAATACAGCACCGGTTAAAACAGTATGTGTCCCCGTAACCGTATAGGCATGCGGCTTACCGTCTTTAATATACCTGATTGCGGGCAGATAGTTTTTTTTGCCTGTGCTGATGCTGTCGGCATTGCATATCCATGCTGTAAAACAAGGATTATGCGACTGATCGCCGGGATAAATAGTTACAGTATAGGTTAGTGAGTAGGTCCCCGGTGAAATGAGATTAAGCTCAAAGTCAGGTTTTTCCTCTCCTTCCTTATCAGGCAGAAAAACCGTTGATGGTCCATTCCAATGGTCCCCGGCATCTACAGGCAATGACAGGAACTGTTTTTCCACCCGGGTTTCCATTTCACTGAATCTGCCAATTATCTGGTCGTATATCTGGACCAGCCTCTTGGGCTTCTTTATGTAGTAATACTGAATTGTAGTGTCCATCGCCTGGGTAGAATATCCATAGCTCTCAATAATTTCCACATAGAGCTGCGAAGTGTCATTGATCATATGCTGTGTCCGGAATCCGGGAATGGCAAACAGCCCGTTTGTAAGGTGGAGTTCTGTCAGTATTGAAACAAAATCCTTTTCAGGGATCAAATCCCTGTAATGTGTTTTCTCAGGTTTTTTCAGGCATGTAACTGCTGTCAGCAAAATAAAAACTGATGCAAGGATTATCTTACAGTTCATAATGCCTGAATATAAGATCTTTTTATTCATGTTCCCTGAGGTATTTCTTTGTAAGGTATCTTACAGGATACCAGGCAGCCCAGTATCCTATTAGAAGCACTGTAGCAGGGACGATGATAAAGTCCTTAAGCTTCATTACCACAGGGTATTCATCCATTATCAGGGATTCACTCGGCAATTCCACGATCCCGTATGTCTGCTGGAGCCAGCACACCAGGAAACCCAAAACAATTCCGGCAGCTGCTCCTATAATTGAAATAAGCCATCCTTCAAAAATGAAGATTTTCCGTATCAGGGTGCTGTTCGCCCCGAGGCTTTTCAATATTTCAATGTCTCTCTCCTTTTCAATTATCAGCATCGTAAGGGAACCAATGATGTTGAATGATGCAATTATCAGAATAAGAGTAAGGATGAAGAATATGGCAAGTCTTTCCGAGCGCATAACCTTATAGAAAAGCTCCTGCTGCTCGAACCTGTTCTGAACAAGATAATCCTTTCCGAAGATCTTTGTTACATTTTTCTGAACCGCGGAGGCATCAGCTTCATCTGTGAATCTGATCTCAACAGAGCTCACTTCATTTTCGTTTTCAATAAGCCTGGCAGCAAAATCAAAAGGCAGATAGATATATTTTGAATCATATGCCTGTTCAATCTGAAAAATGCCTGAAGGGAAAATGTACTCCCTGTTATATGCATCCTCCGGATCAAGCGTGCTTTCCGCTGATCTCCGGAGAACATAAATGAACAGAGGAGTTATGAAGTTGATGTTTATCCCCAGGTACTGGGCTATGCCGACACCGGGAACCGCATGTGGTCTTCCCATACCGGATCTAAGCATGAATTCACCGTCCCACATGGCGCTGTCGATATTTGTCACACTTGTATAGTTATCGTCCACTCCCTTGATTGTGGCAATGAACTGTCTGTCGCCATATTTTAAAAGAGCGTTCTCTTCTATTGTAAGTGAATAACAGCAAACACCATTGACATCCGACAGCAGGTTCAGCTTTGTGGTATCAGGGATGAAAGTCTTGCCTTCGGCAGCAGTTATCTTAATATCGGGATCAAAAGTGTTGAAGATTGATGTTACGAGTAATTCCAGGCCGTTGAATACTGAAAGCACAATAATGAGAGCCATTGTTCCAACGGCAACACCGGCGACCGAGACTGCAGATATGATATTAATCGCATTCCTTGATTTTTTCGCGAAGAGATATCTTTTTGCTATGTAGAAAGAAAGCTTCACTTTTCTTATTTTCTTGCGGTTACCAGTATGCCGGTTCCTGATTTATGCTTCATCCTGAGATCAAAAATGTTCAGTATGAAAGAAACAGGCAGAAACACCAGGTAATAAAACGGTAAAATAATGAAGAAAATATATGAAATATTCAGCAATTTCACCGGATATTTCATAGTAAGACACCAGGAAATATTTCCGGGCTTTCCGTAAGTGTAATGTGTTTCGATAATCCTGAACCCTGCCCTGTTGAGCTTATCGGTTATTTCAGGGATACTGTAGCCGTTCCTTACATGCTCATCAATGAAAGACTTGTCTTCAGCATCATGCGCATCAGAGCCTCCCTGGTCCGAAGGAGTTGAAACAAGAAGAAATCCGTTTTGCCGCAGTGAAATAAAAAAATTCAGAAAGACCTTTTCATCATCCTTTATATGTTCCATAACATCTACTGAAAGGATGAGATCAAAAGAACCAGGTTCTTTAAATTCAGCAAGGTCAGCTGTTCTGAATGAGGTTCTTTCTTCAAACCCTGCTTTTTTGAAGAATTTCATGCAATCCTCTGTCTGTTCACTGTCAATATCCACTCCGCTGACATTCCAGCTTTTATTCATTCTGCACATACGCCAGGTATATTGTCCGAGTCCTGAACCTGCATCCAGTATATTTGCCTGACCGGGCAGGTCACTGCTGATTTTCCTGAGCGCTTTTTTTACATGCCATGTACGGAGCAGGATAAGATCAAGAAAAAAATAGAAAGTCTTTCTTAAAAAAGGAGAGCCTGAAATAAATCTTCCAAGCGATCTTTTTATCGGCTCGTACTGCATGGATCTCAGGATTTCAGCAATTTATTTATGTTTTCGATGTAGTCGAGGCTGTCGTCAATAAAAAATGCTATCTCGGGCACTATGCGAAGCTGTGAGCGCACTTTATGACCAAGGTCGAACCTGATCCTGGCAGAGCGCCCCTGAACTGTATGTAAAATATTTTCCTGGTTTCCTGAAGGATAAATGCTTAAATAGACTTTTGCATATGAGAGGTCGGGACTTATCCTTACCCTTGTTATTGAGATCATTTTACCCGGAGCATATTCATTCCCCTTACGGAGAAAAATATCAGCAATCTCCTTCTGAATAAGTCTTGATACTTTTTTCTGTCTTGTTGATTCCTGCGATTCCACGACTGTTCAGATTTAATTGGGCAAAGGTAGTACTTTTCTCCCATTCCCGCTCTCTCCTCTCCTCCCCTTCTCTTCTGTTTTCAAAAAATCCATTAGCTTTGCATGGAATTTTCAATATACCTAAAATGGAGACTGTAGTCAGCGGCATAAGATCGACCGGTAATCTGCACCTGGGAAATTATTTCGGTGCCTTAACCAACTTTCTGAAAATGCAGAGGGAGAATAACTGTTTTTTCTTTATTGCTGATTATCACTCGCTTACTACACATCCAAAACCCGACGACCTTCACGGTAACATTAAAAAAGTTCTTGCAGAATACCTTGCATGCGGTATTGATCCTGAAATAGCCACTGTATTTGTTCAAAGCGATGTGCCTGAAGTTACCGAGCTGTATCTTCTCCTCAATATGAATGCATATGTGGGAGAGCTCGAGAGAACTACGTCCTTCAAGGAAAAGATCAGGAGCCAGCCCGACAATATAAATGCAGGATTGCTGACCTACCCTGTACTGATGGCTGCGGATATAATCATCCATAAAGCCAATAAAGTTCCGGTAGGGAAAGACCAGGAACAGCATCTTGAAATGACCAGACGGTTTGCCAGGCGTTTCAATACAATGTATGATGTGGATTATTTCCCCGAGCCGGATGCATATAACTTCGGAAAAAAACTGTTGAAGATACCGGGACTTGACGGTACCGGGAAAATGGGCAAAAGTGAAGGTAATGGAATTTTCCTTTCCGATACTCCCGAGGAGATCCGTAAAAAAGTGATGCGGGCTGTGACCGATACAGGGCCAAAAACTCAGGGAGAAAAACCCTCTGAACCTGTTCAGAACCTATTCACCATAATGAAAGCTGTATCCGATCCTTCTGCTGTTAAATATTTCACAGAAAAACACGCTTCATGCGAGATACGCTACGGTGAAATGAAAAAGCAGCTTGCTGAAGATATCATTAAGGTTACCGATCCGATCAGGATAAGGATCAACGAAATCCTTGCAGATAAGAAATACCTGGCAAAAGTCGTGAAGGAGGGAGGTGAAAAAGCCAGGGCAAGCGCTTCAAAGACCATCAGGGAGGTGCGTGAGATAATAGGATACAGGCAATTTTGACGCATAAAAAATGAAAGCCAGGCTTTTTGGGGCCTGGCTGAACTTGAAGGATCAAGTATATAATTGAGATTGCCTGTACTATCATAAATCCAAATAGCGTGCCAAAAATCATTCTTCCCGGTCGATTTTAATACCCCGGGTTCACATTTTTACGCATTAATTTGTATATTTAATGAATTGTAAATTACTGCTTTACCATGAAAAAGAAAGAAACTGCCGGCAATCCGTATCCCGGGCATAAAATTGTAACAAATGTTACAAGACGGGGTTTTATTTCCTCCTGCTCAGCATGTGCTGCATGCATGGCCCTGAAGCCTGTTTCTTTTCTCGGTTCTTATGGTCAGGCGTCAAAAGAGGCGCCCAAAATGAAAATAAGGCTCCTCTATTCGCTTCACGGGCCTGTTCAGACGCAGCCCGACTGGCCAAATGTGGGATTTGATTTTAATCCTCCAATGGAAAAGATAAACAGCGCATTAAAAAACCGTTTCCCTGACTACGAATTCATTCCTACACTTGCCACAGGACCTGAAGACGCTGCAAATATTGTCCTTCAGGATGAACAGGAAAACATCGGAGGGTATCTGGTATATCAGATGAACTGCTGGAACCAGGTTGTCCAGACTATAGCAAAAACCGGTAAACCAGTGCTTTACGCCGATTTTCAGTTCGGGGGAAGCGGCGGTTTTCTTGTCTATACTTCAACGTTCCTCAGCAACAATACTCCAAATGTAGGTTTTGTCGCGTCATCAAAAATGGATGATCTGTTATCTGCAGCCGCCTGTTTTGAAATAGTCAGGAACAATGGTTCAGCAGTTGATTTCGTTGAAGCAACCCGAAAAGTGCGTATCAAATCCACCCCTGAACCCGGCCATTATCCTGTGAATTCAAATACTGTAAAAACACTGCAGCCTGATGAATGTATCAGGCGGTTAGGCAGTTCAAAAATATTGGCTGTCAGGGACCAGAATGCAAGCATTGCTGATCCGGTCATGGGGATCCCGCTGCAATATATTCCCTTTGCTGAAGTCAATGACGCATGGAGCAAAGCCGATAAGGAAAAGTGTGCTGCAATAGTCAGAAAATGGCAGAAATCAGCGCTGGAAGTGGTTGATGTATCTTACGAAACTCTTATGACTTCGGCAGCTATGTATCTGGGAATGAAGAAGGTGCTTGAAAATCACGGCGCCAATGCGATAACCATGAATTGCCTTGGCGGTTTTTACGGCGGCCATATCCATGCTTATCCCTGCCTTGGGTTTCATGAACTCTGCAATGAAGGACTGGTAGGCGCTTGCGAATGTGACATAAGTTCCACTGCAACTATGCTTGCATTCTCAACAATGACAGAAGGACGGCCGGGATTCATTTCCGATCCTGTTATTGACACTTCCAGACGCCGGATTATCTATGCCCATTGTGTCGCTTCCAACAGAGTATTCGGACCTGAAGGCAAAACCAATCCATTCAGGATAATGACTCATTCCGAAGACAGAGCGGGAGCTTCCGTTCAGTCAATACTTCCGGCAAACTTCATGACAACAACTCTTGAGATCAGCAATGCCCGAAAGGAGATTCTAATGCATCAGGCTGTCTCGCTTGACAATGATCCGGATGACAGGGCATGCAGGACAAAACTAAGTGCAGAACCTCTGGGAGATATTGAAAAACTGTTTACCATGTGGGGAAACTGGGGCTGGCACAGGGTAACATTCTATGGCGACCTGAAAGAGCCTGTTTATGCACTTGCTGATGCAACAGGCTGGAAGGTGGTTGAGGAGGCATGACAGTGAGGAAGAGAGCTGCTATCATTTCTGTAATTGTGCTTATTTCCGGTCTGGCAATACTGGGATATTTTCTCTACCAGGGACGCAGGACTTATTTTACAGATCCCTATAAAGCTGTAGCTCCGACTGCGTCTTTTGTTATAGAATCTGCTGATATTCAGAGTTTTCTAAATTCGCTTACGACCGGCAAGGGACTCTTTGGCGAAGCTGCAAAAGTAAAGGAATTTGAGATTTTCAATCAAAAATTAAAATTTCTGGCTGACCAGCTCAATAATACCGCCTATAAGAAACTTATGACAGGGAGCCCTGCAATCATTTCTTTCCATAAAACAGCTTCCGGGAAGCTTCAGCCGCTGCTGACCATGGCTGTTCCGTCCGAAGTCAGGTTAAGACAGATGAAAGTGGATCTGCGCCTTGCCGGCATTAAAACCCTTGATGAAACAACAATCCGGGGCAATAGTGTCCTGTCGCTTCCGTTTACTCTGAACAACCAGAAGGGAACTGTTTTTATTTCTATTCTTTCAGGATTGCTTATCTGCAGCTCCGCTGAAGAGATCATGGAAAAGGCTATGGAACAGACGACCAGGGAGGATGATATCAGGAATGCACCCGGTTTTTCGAGAGTACTCGAGGCATCCGGAAAAAACGAAGATAAGTTTTTCGTGGTGTTCGGTAATCTTCCGGGTATTTTGAAATCTGTCTTCAACCAGGAGTACTCATCAACAATCCGGAAAATTGGTTCCCTGGCCGGCTCCGCCGAAGGAGACATCTATATTAACGATAACGGGCTGGTGCTGAGCGGATATACAGAGAGCACAAGTCCGGAAAATACCCTGTACAGATATAAAACAGGAAAAGTCGGGGTTTTCAGGACTTACAAGATACTTCCTTCATCAACGGTGCTTTTTGAATCCGTTTTCCTGAATGGCTCCGGATCACAGTCAAAAGGTGATAACACTGTTCTTGTGAAGGCTCTGGACCTGGCATCCCGCCTGAGGGAATATACAGATGATGAGGTAACCAAAGCTTATATAGATATCAGGGAAAGACCAGCGGATGAGAATATCGTAATAATCTATGAGCTGAAAAACCGGGCATATGCCGAAAAGGTATTTCTCGATGTCTTTTCCGCTGAAACCGGAAAAACCAATATTCTCTACTTCCAGCCTGACGAGCAGATAAAGATACCTGTGTTTGTTACTCCGTATAAGGGTTTTTCAGAAGCTATAATTCCCGGATTCAAAAAGGATTTCAACGATTCTTATTTTACCTTTTATGACAATTTTCTGATTACAGGCAGTTCGTACATAACCGTTTCAAGACTTTTATATGATAACCTGCTGAACAAAACCCTGGCAAATGACCTGACATACAGGGATTTTGAAAGCACTCTTCCCACTGTTGCCGGGTATTTCTTCTATTGCGTGCCGTCACGGATAATTGATTACCTGGATGATTTTCTCGGTACGGAAATATTGAATTCGCTGAGGTCCAATAAATCATCGCTTGAAAAGATCCAGGCTTTGGGATACCAGTTCACATCAAGCAACGAAATGATATACAACAGCCTGTCTGTCCGTTTCAGGGAAGAAGCAAGGGAGGAATCTACAACCGAATGGGAGACACTGCTTGATACCGTTGCAGCCATAAAACCGTTCTTCTTTACAAACCATATAACAGGAGCCAGGGAGATCTTCATTCAGGATATGAAGAACAACGCTTACCTGATAAATGCAGCCGGAAGAGTCCTCTGGAAAGTGCCCCTCAGGGAAAGGGTAAGCGGCACCATATTTATGATTGACTATTTCAGGAACGGGAAATACCAGCTTCTCTTCTCCGGGAGGAATTATCTCCATCTTCTTGACAGGAACGGAAATTACGTCGAGAGATATCCTGTAAAGCTCAGATCGCCGGCTACAAATTCACTTGCACTTTTTGATTATGACAACAACCTTAATTACAGGCTTCTGATAGCCGGTGAAGACAGGATGATCTATGCCTATGACAGGAGCGGCAGCGCCGTAAAAGGATGGAACACATTCAGAACCGCCGGTCCTGTTATTGCAGAGGTGAGCTGGTGCAGGGTTTCAGGAAAAGATTATCTGGCAGTATCAGACAATTCTTCAATTTACCTGCTTGACAGGACAGGAAATATAAGGCTTCAGCTCAAAGAGCCTGTTACGAAAGCAGCAGGATCATCGCTGAGATTATCTTCAGGTTCCAGTCCTTCCCTGGTCTGTACATCCCCTGAAGGATCCGTACAGCACATATATTTTGACGGAAGTGTGAATAAATTCAGTATAAGAAGCTTTTCCGTTGACCATGCATTTGATTTTTTTGACGTGGACGGGGACGGTTTTGGCGAATATATTTTTATTGATAAAGGTATATTGTATCTTTATGATCATAACAGAACCGAGATGTTCAGCAGGGAATTCGGCTCGCCGGAACTCGGAGGTCCGATCAATTTTATTTTTTCGGCTTCCGACAGGAAAATAGGTGTTTTTGATATCAGCAGAAACCTGATTTACCTTATTGACCAGTACGGAAAAACGATGAGCAGCTTTCCCCTGAGAGGAGCGTCGATGTTCTCAATCGGGAAACTGTCAGAGAAAAGCGGCTGGCACCTTATCGTTGGCGGCACCGACAGGTTCCTGTATAATTACAGGTTGGATACAGAGAATTAATGATTCCGGTTATGGAAAGAAAACTATCTGTTTTTGTTTTGGCTGGAATCCTGGCACTGATAGCAGGCTGCGTTAAAGAGACCTATGATATAGACAAGCTCTCGAAACAAGCCCATTGGACACCGGGATTCGGCGTATCGGTAATAAAGGGCAAGATCACGCTAAGCGATGTCATTGAAAAAAATGACACGATTGTTTTTGACAGCGATACCGTATTCGTTAATGATGACAATGTCGTGACATTTATCTTCAGGAAGGATTCAATAATCAGCTTTAACCTTGAGGATTATTATGATATTGAAGATATGGTTACGCACAGTGATTCTTTTGAAATGGGAGAGCTGGAACTTTCCCCTTTCCAGGGTACCATAAGTTATACCCTCGGGCAGATCAGCAATTATTTTTCTCCTGCTTTAAGGGCTACATTTGCTGCCCTCGACGGAGCCACGGCAAATTTTCCTCCTTTTCCCTCAACAAGCCTGGGAGAAATAAATTACAATGCATTCTCCAATTTCGAATATGCCACCTTTTCGGAGGGTTTCATTGATATTAAAGTCACAAATAACCTTCCTGCACCGCTCAGCGGAGCAACTATAAGATTATATAATACATCTGACCATTCTCAGGTTAACGGTGATATGGTAATATCCACTGTAAATCCGGGACAGAGTGTGACTGAAAGTATTGATCTCACCGGACTGACAGTGACAAACCGCCTTACTGCTGCTATTTCCCTTGCAGGAAGTCCGGGAACATCAACACCGGTGCTGATTGATCTCGACGCCAGCAATATCGGGGTGACAGTCTCAGGCAGGGATCTGATGGTGGAATCCGGCAGGGTGATCATACCTCCTCAGGATCTCCTTTCTCTTGATGAAGAAGATACAGTGTCGGTTGATCCGGGTGAAGACATCCAGATAAGTGTCATTAAAACACTTAATGGCAGCATCTCCTATAATGTAAACGCAGTGTCTCCCGTAACAGCCTCGTTATCAATAACCCTGCCTACATCATCGCGTGGCGGTGTACCTATTACAGAAAACATTACCGTTTATCCGGATTCCGTTATTTCGGGCAACATATCAATTGCCAATTCCACAATTGATCTTGGTACTGTAGCTTCACAACCATACAACATGCTACCGATAAATTACAGTATTGAAGTAAGCTCAACCGGTCAGATGGTTGATTTTAACAGTACTGATGAAGTGCGGCTTGATCTTGAAATCCTTGATCCCGAGCTTGATTATGTTAAAGGTTATTTCGGGCAGTATGGCGATACAATAGATTCTGATACGATGGACCTTGAAATAGAGGATATCCTGAGTAATATATCGGGAAGCTACCTGATATCAAGCCCTTCTGTCAGGTTGATTTATTCAAACTCATTTGCTATCCCCGTTAAAATAGACCTGGATGCTGTCGGCTATAAAATGGATGACAGCGTGGATATTGATCTTGATCCAGTCATCCTTAGTTATCCGTCTGCTCCAACTGAACGTGATAAAGCCGGTGTATTTAGCGTTGATAAAAACAATTCACAGCTTCCTGAAATAATCTCCATGCCGCCTGAGAAGATCCGCTTCGGGGGATCCGCTGTAATGAATCCTGACGGAAATACGGGGACAAGGAATAACTATATCTTTGGCGACAGCCGTTTCCTGGGTGATCTTGAAATTGAGGTGCCGGTGGAATTAAGGCTTAATAACCTTCAGTTTGCAGATACTGTCGACAATCCGATAGAAGAAGATGATTTCAGCGACAGCCCCCTGGATCCAAAGGACATTGAAGAACTAAAGATCCTTTTAAATATAGAAAACGGATTTCCTTTCGGCATATCACTCAAAGTAAGCCTGTTCAATTCCGCAACAAATTCTGTTATAAGCACCATCAATGCGCCTGACATTCTTGAACCGGCAGCAGTTGATGCCAGCGGGAAGGTTACAAGCCCTGCACAATGTGATACTGAAATTGAAATCACAAAGGAATTCTGGAATTCGGTTTATGATGCTGATAAGATGATTTTCAGTATCACTTTGGTGAGTACAGACGGAGGCACTAAAGATGTGAAGATATACTCCGATTACTATCTTGACTATAAAGCGGCTCTTTTCGTCAAAGCGGATCTTAAATTTAGTTTTGAATGAACCTCAATAACACAAAAATATGATCAGGAGATTCAAATATATTATGGTAATGCTGCTGGCTGCGGTCGTTTATGATTCTTCTGCCCAGAACAGCCAGGTACTTTATCATATGAACCTGCCGCAGAGGCATCTGCTTAATCCCGCGCTCCGGCCTACCAATTCGGTATACATCGGATTGCCGGCAGTTTCAGGCATCAACCTGAACATCAACAATAACTTCTTCAATTATTCTGATGTGCTGGCACAGAGCGGTGATTCATTGATCACTCTCCTCCATCCTGATTTTAATATTGACAATTTCATTAGTAAGATCAAGGATGTAAATGCCATTGAGCCTCAGGTTATGGTTCAGCTTTTCGGACTGGGTTTCAATGCAGGAAAGGATCTTTATATTTTTCTTGATATTAATGAGCGCATTGAGGCAAACGTTGCACTCCCGGGGGATCTGTTAAGATTGGGTCTTCAGGGTAACGAACCTTTTATCGGGAAAACAATTGATTTTTCATCCCTGAGAACAGATATAATGTGGTATCGTGAAGCCGGTCTCGGCTTTTCAAAGGACATTACACGAAACCTGAGGATCGGGATTAAAGGCAAGTTGCTTTCCGGAATGGCCTCTGCATCAACTGATGTGAGGTCGCTTGGCATAACTGTAAATGATGATTACAGCCATATCATTGATGCTGATATGACCATGAATTTAAGTGTCCCGCTGGATACCATTCTGGATGCCGATAACAATTTGAGTGGTTTTGAATTTGACAGCACACGCTTTGATAAAGGCATTGAAATAGTCAATTACTTTCTTAGCGGTGAAAATAATGGCCTGGGATTGGATATAGGAGCAGAATATGCTTTTAGTGACAGGTTAAAGGCATCTGTCGCAATAACTGATCTTGGCTATATAAAATGGAAAAGAGACATAAAAAATATTAAAGCTGAGGGTCATTACGATTTCACAGGCATAGACATTTCGGATATTTATAAAAGGGAAATCACATTTGATTCCCTTATGGCTGAACTGGGGGATACCCTGCTTAATTCATTTACAGCTACAACTGAAGATACTCCATTTACAACATACCTGCCATTCGGCGTCTCTGCCGGGGCCAGCTTTAACCTGACAAAGAACTTCTCCCTGGGAGTTTTGTCATATACAAAATTCATCGGAAAACAGATAAAAGAAGCTCTTACACTTTCTGCCAACGTCAACGTCGGGAATGCCTTCTCCACAACGGTTGCCTATACTGCAGCTAACCAGACATATGATAATCTTGGACTGGGACTGGCATTCAGGGGAACCATCTTCCAGTTTTACTTTCTTGCCGACAGGATCCCTGTAACATGGAACAAGATCGTTTCTGCTGATTTCAAGATTCCGGATCCCGTTAATAGAATTTTCGGAGAAAATACCATTCCTCTGCCGGCGAGCTGGAATACAATACATTTCAGGTTTGGTATGAATCTTGCCTTCGGGAACAGGCTGAAAACGAAGAAGAACGATACGCCAATGGTGGTTATCCCTGAACAATTGAAAGAGAAATGATCCTTCTGCTAAGAATAGTCCTAATCAGCCTGATAATCTATCTGCTTGTGAGGTCGTTCGCCAGGTTTTTCCAGGGTGAAGATGAAAGAAGTGAAGTACGGGATGATAAAAAGCCTTCAGAAATCAAGAAGGTTTCCAGGGATACCGGTGAATATGTTGATTACGAGGAAGTTGATAAAGAATAACTCTTTACTGTTCTGATGTCCTGAGCTGTTTTGCCAGCGCGTTGGCAAACACAAAATCATTAAGTATCGCACAGTTTGAATGCAGGATCTCATCCTTGTTGCCCTCCCAGCAGATGATCCCTTCATTGATGAAAACGATCTTTTCCCCTATTTCCATCACTGAATTCATATCGTGGGTGTTGACAACTGTGGTCATTGAATATTCTTCTGTAAGCTCTTTTATAAGCTCATCTATCAGGATTGCCGTAATCGGGTCGAGGCCGGAATTTGGTTCGTCGCAGAACAGGTATTTCGGATTCAGCGATATTGCCCTGGCAATTGCCACCCTTTTCTTCATTCCGCCTGATAATTCTGAAGGAAAGAGCTTGTTAGCATTCAGGATGTTGACCCTGTTAAGGCAGAAGTTTACCCTGTCGGTTTTTTCCCCGGGACTCTTGCTGGTGAACATATCGAGCGGGAACCTGACGTTCTGTTCAACAGTAAGTGAATCAAAGAGAGCGCTTCCCTGGAAAAGCATACCCATTTCCTTCCTGATCTCCTTCTTCTCATCGAAACCAAGTTTATTAAAAAGGATATTTTCAAACCAGATTTCCCCGCTGTCCACCTCATGAAGCCCGATAATGGATTTTATCAGAACAGTCTTGCCGGATCCGCTTCGTCCTATGATAAGATTTGTCTTGCCCGGCTCAAAAGAAACCGAGATATTATCCAGCACCTTCCTGCCATCGAACGACTTATCCAGATTTTTAACTCTGATCATGACAGAAGGAGCTGAGTAAGTATAACATTGAACAGCAGGATAATGATACTGCTGTGCACGACGGCTTTTGTGCTTGCCCGACCTACCTCAAGCGATCCGCCGTCGACATAATAGCCATGGAAAGCCGAAACGCTGGTAATGATAAAAGCGAAGAAGACGGTTTTTATCATTGAGTAGGTAATATAATAAGGTATGAAAGCGTACTGGATACCGTAAATGAAGTCCTCTGAGGTTATTACACCTGATAAAGTACCTGCAATCCATCCTCCTATAATCCCTACAGTGATGCTTATCAGGGTGAGAAATGGATTGAAAAGAAGTGTTGCTATTATCTTCGGAAGAATAAGGTACGAAGCAGAATTGACTCCCATCATTTCGAGAGCGTCGATCTGTTCAGTAACTCTCATCGTCCCGATCTCTGAGGCAATATTTGATCCTACCTTTCCTGCAAGTATCAGCGCTGCCACAGTCGATGAAAATTCGAGTATGATTGAATCGCGGCATCCAAGACCGATGAGATAGGTCGGGTAAATGGGATTTTCAGTATTATAGGCAGTCTGAAGCGTGATTACCGCACCCATGAAAAAGGAAATTATTGTGATGATGCCTATGGAATTAAGGCCAAGATAGACAAGCTCATGCATGGTCTGCTTATAGTAAACAGAAGGTTTTTCAGGCCTGGAAAAAACCTTTTTGAGCAAAAGGACATAGCGTCCCATCTGTGACAGAAACTTTATCATTCAAAAAAGTTTACAGCATCCAAAAATAGTAATATTTAACGTATTTACAGTGAACGGATTTTAGCATAAATTAATTATATCTTTGCAGGGAAATTCAGAAATCATCTGTCTGACTATGGATAACAGATATATAATCATAATGGCCGGGGGTGTGGGAAGCCGTTTCTGGCCGCTCAGCCGGCGTGAAAAACCAAAGCAGTTCCTTGATATTCTTGGCACAGGGGAAACTCTTATTCAGCAGACTTTCAGGCGATTCAGGTCGGTATGTCCTGCGAGCAATATTTTCATTGTCACAAGCGCCGAGCACAGGCATCTTGTTGAAGAACAGCTCGACATTGATCCTGCAAACGTGCTTGCCGAGCCGTTTCGCAGGAACACGGCACCCTGTCTTGCCTATGGAACATTCAGGATACTCAAGGAGGATCCGGAGGCTGTCATCACGGTCACCCCGGCAGATCATCTTATAGTGAAGGAAGAGAAGTTCTGCAAGGTTATACGGGAAGCTATGGACTTTGCAAAAGAGAATGACGCGCTGCTTACCCTCGGCATAAAGCCTGACAGGCCGGAGACAGGGTATGGATATATCCAGGCTGACCGAAAGAAGCCGGTAAAAGGATATGATAATCTTCTAAAGGTTAAGACATTCACCGAAAAACCCGATATTGAGCTTGCAAGGAAATTCATTCAGAGCGGCGATTTTTACTGGAATTCCGGGATCTTCATCTGGAACATGAAGAGCATACTGGCAGCGTTTGAAAAGCATCTTCCTGATATGTTTGCAGCATTCGATGAAGGCAGAAAGCTCTTCGGAACAAGACAGGAGAAGGGCTTTATCGGAAGGACATACACCGAGTGCAGGAGCATCTCGATCGACTATGGCATTATGGAAAAAGCCGATAATGTGTATGTCATGTGCACAGATATCGGATGGTCGGACCTGGGAACGTGGAGTTCGCTGTATGAGCATTCAGCGACAGACAAGAAGAACAATGCCATCCTCGGAGGCAATGTTTTCTCATACGACAACAAAGGCAATGTAGTCAATATCTCCCCTGAAAAGGTGGCGGTGATACAGGGATTGAAGGATTACATTGTAATTGAAACAAAGGATGTTTTGCTGATCGTTAAGAAGGAAGAGGAGCAGAATATAAAGAATTATCTTGAGGACGTGAAGAAGGAGTCGAAGGACAGGTATCTGTAGGGAATT